>NZ_JBSGSG010000010.1:0-196514 GCF_053606765.1 Streptomyces sp. NPDC055189 | reverse complement strand
CCGCGGATACCCGCGGTGGGCCATCGGCCGTTGTCTTCCCTTTGTCTTTCCTTTGTCTTTCCTCAGCGGAGTGGCCCACCAGCGGCGGTGATGAGCCCGACTCCGATACCGCTTCAGCGCCAGGAGGCCAGCAGCTTCAGCAGTTCCTCCGGCGCCTTCAGGAAATCGTGGTGTCCGCCGTCGACGACGCGGAACTCGACCGAATCCGCGTACTGACGCCACCCCTGCAGCTCGTCGAGGCTCATGTCGGGGTCGTCCCGCCAGTGCAGTACGACGATGGGGCATCCCAACGCGACGGGCTCCGTCCGCCGGTACTCACTCGCGGCGGCGAGATCACGCAGCAGCACGGCCAGGCCCCCGTCGATCATGTCGGGCCGCGGTGCGATGCCCCGGCCGCGGACGATCGGCTCCAGGTCGGCGCGCAGCTCGGATTCGGTCACGGCGAGCATCCGGTCGGGCGAGGCGTCGTGGGGTGCCGGCTGGCCGGAGACGAAGAGGCAGTCCGGCTGGCGCAGGCCTCGTTCGGCGAGCCGAACCGCGGTCTCGTACGCGGGAAGCGCGCCCGAGCGGTGGCCGAAGAACGCGAACGGCCGGTCGGCACGCGGCGCCAGCTGTTCCACCAGGCTGGCGGCGAGGTTGTCGTAGGTGCCGTAGTGGGGTGCGGCCAGCCGGTTCTCGCGGCCGGGGAACTGCACCGGGCTGACCTCGACGTCGTCGATGGCGGCGGGCCAGGCGCTGAACGCCGAGGCCCCGGACCCCGAGTAGGGGAAGCAGAAGAGTTCTGCGCGGTGATCGCCGGACGGCGGCCGGACGAACCACGGCGAGGTGACGGTGGCGATGCCGGGTGTCATGGCGTCCTTCGTTTCTGGGCGACGATGGGCAGGTGGGTCATCCCGGCGATGAAGTACGACCGCAGGTGCTGCGGTTCACCGGCGAGGTCGATGGAGCCGAACCGCTGGAGCAGCTCCTCGAAGAAGACGCGCAGGGTCAGCCGGGTCAGCGGCGCCCCGATGCAGAAGTGCGGCCCGTAGCCGAAGGCCACCTGCCGCTTGGCGTTGCTCCGCGTGATGTCGAAGTCGTGCGGGTCGGTGAACTGGGACGCGTCCCGGTTGGCCGAGCCGATCCAGGCGACGACCGCGCCGCGGGCCGGGATGGTGCCCCCGGCGATCTCGACGTCGTCGACGGCGTAGCGCATGAAGTTGCAGGCGGCCGAGGTCCAGCGCAGGCCCTCCTCGACCAGGTTGGGGATCAGCGTCGGGTCGGCCTGCGCCTTGGCGAACTGCTCGGGGCGCTCGATGAGGGCGTGCACGGTGCCGGAAACGGTGTGCGGTGTCGTCACGTTGGCGCCGAGCAGGATGCTGTAGCCGTCGAGGGCGATCTCCTCGTCGCTCAGCGCCTCGCCTCCCGGCCGGACGCTCATCAGGTGCTGGAGCAGGCTGTCGTCCTCGCCTCCGGACGCGCGCCGCGTTTTGACCCAGTCCTTCACGTAGGTGACCAGCTCGTGGTGGGAGATGGCCAGGGTCGCGGCCTCGCTGCCCTGCAGGAAGTGCGGGTCCGAGGGGGCCGTCACCATCGCGGTCAGCTGGACGAGCTCCTCCCAGTCCCTGGCCGGGATGCCCAGGAGCGGGCCCGTCACCATCGCGGGAAGCAGCAGCGCCTTCTCGGCCAGGTCGAACGTTTCTCCGTCGAGCGCGGGCTGGAGGAAGCGCACGATCGTGGTGCGGATGCTGTCCTCCCAGGACTTCACCGCCCGCGCGGTGAGCTTGGAGCCCAGCGGCCTGCGGACCTCGGTGTGCCGGGGCGGGTCGGTGGAGGTGAGGAGCACCCCGGCGGCCACGTCGTCCGTGCCGAGGTGGGTGGGCACGGTGCCGCGCTCGGAGGTGAACTCGCGGTGGTCGCCGAGCACCCGGCAGACGTCCTCGTAACGCGTGAGCGACCAGAACTCCCGGCCGTCGGGCAGGACTTGATGGTGCAGCGGCGCCTTCTCCCGCATGACGTCCCAGACCGGGTGCGGATCGCCCGACGTGTACAGGTCCAGGTCGAACAGGTCGACGCGATCGAGGTCGATGTCGCGCGGGGCGCCCGGCGTCAGCCTCACGCCACTGCCCTGCCCTGCTCGATCAGCGCGGCCACCCGGGCCGGTGTCTGCGCCAGGTAGAAGTCGCGCACGGACAGCTGGACTCCGTAGTCCTCCGCCACCTGGTCGATGATCTTGATGCCGGTCAGCGAGTTGCCGCCGAGCGCGAAGAAGTCATCGTCCACCCCGACTTCGGCGCAGTCGAGGTGCCGCGCCCACAGCGCCGAGACCTCCTGCACCAGCGGCCCGGGGGCACCCGAAGGCGCGCCCTGTCCCTCCGAAGTCCCGTCCTGCCCCTCTCGCTCCTTGACCTGCGGCGACGATTCCATAGCCAGCCTTTCCTTCCTGCGCCGAATGGGAGTGCCCTGCCCACGCCGTCACGGCCACCGAGGGCCTTTTCCGTCGTCTTGTGGGCGAGATAGATCCTTTGAATGGCTGAAAGGAGTCCGGGGTTTTCTCCTGGTGAATTGTTCACGCCCGGGGGCCATCGCGAAGCCAAGATATTTGGCGGGGAAGCCCCGCACAAGAGATGACAGTGAGCGAACGCCCCGCAGAGCGCCTGTCCCGGCAACAGGACAGCAACTTACGCTCTTCCGCGCCCGGTTTCCGGGGCCCCGGGCGACACTTTCGCGCCTGTGATACATGCGGATCGGCGCGAATCACATCATCCGCTCAAGGATTACTCGAAGAATGCTCAAGGTCGGCTAAGGGCCGGTGTGCGCAGCGAAGCCGACGCGTCCCGGAGCAGTTACGGTGACGGACGGAAATGACCTGCCCGGCAGCTTACCTGGCACGTCGAAGAATTGACTGTTGAAGGGGAGGGACTTCCTTGCTCAAGTCACAAAGGCTCGCGGTGCTGCCCATCGACCTGTACGACCTGGATTCCGAGTTCTCCATCGTTGACGGCCATGAGTACGGAGGCGAATACGACGCCTTCACCTTCGGGTCGTGGTCGTCCCACGTGCTGGCCAACGGCAGCGGCGCGGATTCCGACACCTCCTTCCGCCCCCACGACGGCCGTATGGCCCTCACCGAACTGGGCAAGCAGTTGCCGGGCATCATGTCCCTGGTGACCGAGCACTTTCCCCTGGACCGGTTGCAGTGGGTGCGTATCTTCCGGGCCGAGGACGCGATCCTCGCCCCGCACGTGGACTTCCTCGAATGGGCCGAACCGGGCACCAGGCTGCAGATTCCGCTGCGCACCAGCGAGGAAAACCTCCATTCGGAGAACGACATCGTGTATCACCTCCGCCGCGGTGAGGTCTGGAAGATACACACGACCGACCCTCATTCGACGCGCAGCTCCGCCGAGACGGCCCGTCTTTCCCTCTGCCTCGACTTCGCCGGCGCCGACGAGCCCATCGCGATCCGCAAGGAAGTTCCCGCGACCGAGCCCATCCGCATCATCGAGCGGCCCGAAGCGTCCGAAGCCGAACTGAAGGAACTCCTCGGCGTCGGCAGCAGCTTCTCCCCGGAGTCCATGCGGGCGGAGTTCCGCCGATTCGTCGAGTTCCACTTCGAGCGGAGCTCGCACGCGGCCATGACGTACGACTGGTACGAAGAGGCGGCGCGGCTCACCGGGAGTGCCGACATGGCAGCGAAGGCGCGGGCGTTCGGCACGTACTGCATCGAGAAGCGGGCCGACGGGGAGGTCTTCCTCTGGTGAGACGTCCCGACACCGGGTGAGCCGTCCCGTCACCGGGTGAGCCGTCTCGTCACCATCGTCCGGCCGGGGGCTCTGACCGACCCCCGTTGGACGAACCGCCCGCCAGGCCCGCCCAGTTGCAGGCGGGCGGTGCCGTGAAGAGAGGCCGCTGAACAGGGCGTTCGCAGTGCAGGCGCACACCTCCGCTATTCCGTCTTGCTAAGTACCGGTAGTCAGCGTTACGGTGTACCGGTACTCAACGGCGCTTACTAGCGCAGGGAGGGAGGTGCTGTCATGGCCAAGCTGCTGACGGAGATGCTCAAGGGCACCCTGGAGGGCATCATTCTCGCGTCCTTGTCGGACCGGCCGGCCTACGGCTACGAGATCACAGCGCGGCTGCGGGAACAGGGCTTCTCCGACATCGCCGAGGGCACCATCTACGCGCTGCTCGTCCGGCTGGAGAAGCAGGGCCTGGTCGACGTGGAGAAGGTTCCCTCCGAGAAGGGCCCGCCGCGCAAGGTGCACTCCCTCAACGCCCGGGGACGGGACTACCTCGACGAGTTCTGGAAGACCTGGAACTTCCTCGCCGAACGACTGCAACAGCTCAACGAAGGGAGCAAGTAACCATGTCCGAGGACGAGAAGAGCGGCTTCATCGCCAAGGTGGTCGGGCCCAAGAAGCAGTGGAGGGCCTACAAGGCCCGCGTGAAGGACCTGCCCGACAACTACCGCACCGCGGCCGAGGCCATCGAGCGGTACCTGATGCACTTCGTGCCCGCCGACGCCGAGTCCAACACGGCGATGTTCGACGACCTCGCCGACCTCTTCGAGCAGGCCGCGGCCGACGCCACCCCGGTCCGCGACATCACCGGCGAGGACCCGGCGGAGTTCGCCGATGCCTTCGCCCAGAACTACTCACAGGGCGGCTACGTCCCCGACCGGGCACGCAAGCAACTCGCCGACGCCATCACCCAAGCCGCGAACGAGGCCTGATGACCGCGCGCACGACTGCCTGACCGGCGATCCGCGTGGGGCCTTGAGAAACCCTGGAGAAAGTACGGCGAGAAGTTGCAGGCGCCGCACGACGTGGATATCGATGCGTCGAGGGGCAACAACTTCAGCCGCGCCCGGCCCCCCTCACAACGGCCGTGCTCACATCAACCACCCCCCTTAACCTCAGCCTTCGATCGGGAGGGCCCCATGCCTTCATCTGTCATGCCCACATCCGTAACGAGTGATGGTCGCACGTCGTCGGCCGCCATCTCCGCCGTCGGTCTGCACAAGTCGTACGGCGACAAGACCGTGCTCGACGGCATCGACCTGCAGATCCCGGCCGGGTCCGTGTTCGCGCTGCTGGGTCCGAACGGCGCCGGCAAGACCACCGCCGTGAAGATCCTCTCCACGCTCATCACCGCCGACGCCGGCGAACTGCACGTCGCCGGCCACGACTTGGCCGTCAACCCCCAAGCGGTGCGCGCCGCGATCGGTGTCACCGGTCAGTTCTCCGCCGTGGACGGTCTGATCACCGGCGAGGAGAACATGCTCCTCATGGCCGACCTGCACCACCTCTCCAAGCAGGAGGGCCGCCGGGTCGCGGCCGAACTCCTGGAGCGCTTCGACCTGGTGGAGGCAGCCAAGAAGCCCGCCTCCAGCTACTCCGGCGGCATGAAGCGCCGCCTGGACATCGCCATGACCCTGGTCGGCGACCCGCGGATCATCTTCCTGGACGAGCCCACCACCGGCCTCGACCCCCGCTCGCGGCACAACATGTGGGGCATCATCCGCGGACTGGTCTCCGGCGGCGTGACCGTCCTCCTCACCACCCAGTACCTCGAAGAGGCCGACGAACTCGCCGACCGCATCGCCGTACTCAACAACGGCAAGATCGCCGCCGAAGGCACCGCGGAAGAACTCAAGCGCCTCATCCCCGGCGGGCACGTCCGCCTGCGCTTCTCCGACCCGGCCGCCTACAAGTCCGCCGCCGCCGCACTGCGCGACGTCACCACGGACGACGAGGCACTGGCGCTCCAGATCCCCAGCGACGGCAGCCAGCGCGAACTGCGCTCCATCCTCGACTGGCTGGACACGGAGGGCATCGAAGCCGACGAGCTGACCGTCCACACCCCCGACCTCGACGACGTGTTCTTCGCCCTGACCGGCCCGGCCAACGTCATCAGCCAGACCAAGGAGACCGTCCGATGAGCGCCCTGTCCCTCGCCGTCCGCGACTCGAGCACGATGCTGCGCCGCAACCTCCTGCACACGCGGCGCTACCCGTCCGGAACCCTGAACCTGCTGCTCGCGCCGATCATGCTGCTGCTGCTCTTCGTCTACATCTTCGGAGACGTGATGAGCGCAGGCATCGGCGGCTCGGACCGCTCCGACTACATCGCCTACATCGTGCCGGGCATCCTGATGATGACCATCGGCAGCACCGTGATCGGGGCCGCGGTCTACGTCTCGATGGACATGAACGAGGGCCTCATCGCCCGCTTCCGGACGATGAACATCTACCGCGGCTCCATGATGATCGGGCACGTCATCGGCAGCGTGCTGCAGTGCCTCGCCAGCGTGGTCCTCGTCGGTGCCGTCGCCGTGGCCATCGGCTTCCGCTCCACCGACGCCACGGCCCTGGAGTGGCTGGCCGCGTTCGGGCTGCTCGCACTGTTCGCCGTGGCGCTCACCTGGATCGCGGTCGGCATGGGCGCGGCCAGCCCGAACGCCGAGGCCGCCGCCAACAGCGCCCAGCCGCTGATCCTGCTGCCGCTCATCTCCAGCGCCTTCATCCCGGCCGACACGATGCCCGGCTGGTTCCGGCCCATCGCCGAGTACCAGCCCTTCACGCCCGCCATCGAGACGCTGCGCGGCCTGCTCCTCGGCACCGAGATCGGCAACGACTGGTGGATCGCCCTCGCCTGGTGCGTCGGCCTGATCGTGCTCGGCTACCGCTGGTCGATGGCGCAGTTCAACCGCGACGCGAAGTAAGCGCGCGGGCTGCGGCCCTCCAGCCGTCCCGCTCCAGGGCGGCGTCCTCCGACTCCACGTCGGCGTACGCCGCCCTGTCCATGTCCCGGGCCGTTTCGGCGTCGAGGGGGGCCCGGTTTCAGTGAGGCAGCCGTTGCTGACGCGCGCTGCGGTTCTCGACAGCGAAAGGGGTCGGATCATGGCAGCAACAGCACAGGGACGTCAGCAGGCCGCCCCCAGCGCCCCCGGCGCCTTCGCCTCCTTCGCCCGCTTCGTACTCTGCGGCGGGGGAGTGGGAATCGCCTCCAGCTTCGCCGTGGCCGCCCTCGCGTCCTGGATCCCCTGGGCCCTGGCCAACGCCCTGATCACCGCGGCCTCCACGCTCCTGGCCACCGAGCTGCACGCCCGTTTCACCTTCGGCGCGGGCGGGCGGGCGACCGGGCGCGAGCACGCGCAGTCCGCCGGTTCGGCGGCGGCCGCCTACGCGGTCACCTGCCTGGCGATGCTCGTCCTGCAGCAGCTGGTGGCATCGCCCGGCGTGGTCCTGGAGCAGGCCGTCTACCTCTCCGCCTCCGCGCTCGCGGGAGTCGCACGGTTCATGGTCCTGCGCCTCGTCGTCTTCACCCGCAACCGCTCACAGGCCGCGGCCACCCCGCGCGTCATGCGTCCCGTACACGCGACCATGGCGCACCCAGCGCCCCCAGCGCACCCGGCCGGCCCCACGGTCCCGGTCCTGTGCCACGCGGCCTGAAGGTTCCTCCGGCGCACCGCGTCGCCCCCTGCGTGACAGGCATGAAAGAAGGCCCGCCGGTGCCCTCGGGGGATGTGGGGCGCCGACGGGCGGTTCGGGGCTCCGCGCGGGCTCGTGGCACGCGGAGGAGCTCACGACCCCGAGCATCCCGCCGAGCACTCGACGGAAACTCGCGGGCCGGTGGAATGCCGGGCGGCGTCGTCCGGTGCTCTAACCGTCTTCGAGCGGCACGGCAGAAGCTGGTCGGTGGTTCATCACGACGGCCGGAAGGGGAAGCTCATGACGGCTCCGGACGACGTGCCGGACGATGTGCCGAACGATGTGCAGGTCGACGGGTCGGACGATGTGCCGATCGGCAAGCAGCGCGGCACGGTCGCCGAACTCGCGGCCATACGTGCCGCGATGCGCCGGGGCCCCGGCGACAAGGCCACCGAGGCACAGCACGCCAAGGGCAAGCTCACGGCCCGCGAGCGGCTGCGACTCCTCTTCGACGACGGCCGGTTCACCGAGGTCGAAGGGTTGCGCAGACACCGGGCGAGCGGCTTCGGCCTGGAGGACAAGCGCCCCTACACCGATGGTGTGGTCACCGGCTGGGGCCGGGTGTTCGGACGTACCGTCTTCGCCTACGCCCATGACTTCAGGATCTTCGGAGGCTCCCTCGGCGAGGCGCACGCCGAGAAGATCCACAAGATCATGGACATGGCCGCCACAGCGGGAGCGCCCATCGTGGGCCTGTGCGACGGAGCGGGAGCGCGCATCCAGGAAGGGGTGACCGCGCTCGCCGGATACGGCGGCATCTTCCAGCGCAATGTACGCAACTCCGGGGTCATCCCGCAGATCAGCGTGATGATGGGCCCGTGCGCGGGCGGGGCGGCCTACTCCCCGGCGCTGACCGACTTCGTGTTCATGGTGCGCGGCACCTCGCAGATGTTCATCACCGGTCCTGACGTGGTGCAGGCCGTCACCGGGGAGCAGATCAGCCAGAACGACCTGGGCGGCGCGGACACCCACGCGACTGTCTCCGGGGTGGCGGGATTCGTGTACGACGACGAAGCCAGCTGCCTCGCCGATGTCCGCTACCTGCTGTCCTTCCTGCCCGCCAACAACCGTGAGCAGCCGCCGACGGAAGCTTGCGCAGACCGGCTCGACCGGCCCGACCGGCTGACACCCGCCATGCGCGACCTGGTGCCGTCCGATGCCAAGCAGCCGTACGACATACGGAAGGTCATCGGGGAGTTCGTCGACGCCGGCGACTTCTTCGAGGTGCACGAGTTCTGGGCGCCCAACGTGGTGTGTGCCCTGACCCGGCTTGACGGTCATGTCGTCGGCATCGTCGCCAACCAGCCCGCCTCGCTCGCCGGTGTCCTCGACATCAAGGGCAGCGAGAAGGCGGCCCGCTTCGTGCAGATGTGTGACTCCTTCAACATCCCGCTCGTGACGCTGGTGGACGTGCCCGGGTTCCTGCCCGGCGTCGACCAGGAGCACGGCGGCATCATCCGGCACGGCGCCAAACTCCTCTTCGCGTACTGCAACGCTACGGTTCCCCGCATCCAGCTGATCCTGCGCAAGGCATATGGAGGCGCGTACATCGTCATGGACTCGCGTTCCATCGGCTCGGACATGTCGCTGGCCTGGCCCGGCAACGAGATCGCGGTGATGGGGGCCGAAGGCGCCGCGGACGTCGTCTTCCGGCGCGAGATCGCGGCCGCCGACGATCCCGGGTTCGCCCGCGAGCAGTACATCAAGGAGTACCGGGACCAACTCATGCACCCGTACTACGCCGCCGAACGCGGCCTGGTGGACGATGTCATCGACCCCGCGGAGACCCGCGTGCGGCTGATCGACGCCCTCTCCGTACTGCGCACCAAGTACGTGGCGCAGCCCACCCGCAAGCACGGGAACCAGCCCCAGTGACCGCGCCCCGTGGGCCGCTCGTCGTCGTGGCGGGCAACCCCACCCCGGAGGAGCTGGCCGCCGTCACCGTCGCCCTGCTCGCCCTCGTGGGGCGGTCGGGCGCCCGGGCATCAGGCGGCGGGGCGTCAGGCGCCGGGGCACAGGAACGCGAAGTCGGCCGGCCGCCCTGGGTGCGCCATGGTCGCGGGTACGGGAGGGATGGCGCGCGAAGTGGTCGCGGCCTGTGAGCGGTTGCTGTGATCAGGAGTCGAGCCGGTCCGGTGCGGAGTTGATCCGGTGCGGAGCCGATGGACTAGGCGGTCAGCGGGCGTTCACGCCGTCGGTTCCTCGCCCAGTGCCCTGCGGACGAGCGCGCCGACGTCCTGCCCCGGCATGAGCCCGGCGAGTTGGGCGCGCAGCCACCCCACCTTCTCGTCCACGACCGCCGGGTGCATGCGCGGCAACGGGGTCGCCTCGGCAGCCCGGAGGAAGGCGGCGATGGCGCGTTCGGCGACCTCGCGGGCGCCGGCCTCCTGGACGGTGAGGACCAGCTGCAGTGAGTCCTCGTCGCCGACGGCCGCGGGGCAGGCGTGGCCCGGCGGCAGATAGACGGCGCTCGTGCGGTGCAGAGTGATCGTCACCGGCACCCGTCCGTAGGCGAGATTCCAACTGCTGCTGCCGTCCAGCTGAAGCACGAACGCGTGATCGGCCTCGGCCGCCGGCGGGGGAGTCAGGGTGCCCGACGGGGTGAGCACCAGGGCTGCCCGCGCGTCGGCGGCCCAGAGGTCCTCACGCAGCGCGGTGACGAGGTCCGCGATGCCGGGGAGCCACTCGCCCGGCGCGTCGAAGCGCACGCTCTCGCCGGCCGCGAACCGCTCCCCGGCAGCCGGATCGCGTTCCCACAGATCGGCCGGCGCGGGTGCGTCGGGCAGCGCGCGGCAGTGGAAGGACGCGGGCCTGATGTTCCACACCTCGCCGAAGAACGCGTCGGTGTCACCGACGAGTCCGGCGAGCCTGATCGGCAGACTGCGCGCACCGGTGCCCGTACCGGTGATGCCCGAGGGGCCGGTTTCCGGGGAATGGGCGCCTGGGGAGGTGGGGTCGAGCGCGACGGTCATATGTCTGCGTACCTTCCTGCTCCGCACGGTGACGGGCACCCACGTTATGAGTGCCGCCACGGCAGGGGCAATGGCAGGTGCCGTCTCTCGAGGGGAAGTCCAGCGCTTCTGCAGCGGGCTCGCGCAATGATGCCGCTTCGACGCAATCATCGCAGTTCAGGGCGGTGCGCAAGGCTCACGGGCCTGCCTTGCCCAACCCGCTCGAAGCAGACTTGAGTTCGGCTGCACACACGACAGCGATTGATTGACGCCCTCCCGGTGCCCTCATAGTTTCTCGTCCGTCACGGCGAACTCTCGCAGCGTGCAGCGATGGACCCCGGAGGGAGATTCATGGGCCAGGTAGTGGACGTCCGGATACTCGACAGTTCGGGGAACGTCCTCTGGCAGGGAACGGAAAGCGACTACCCCGCCGCGCTCGGCGCCATCAACCCCGACAACTCGGCCCTGCGCATGCTCGCCGACGGTGACCCCGCGCATCGCTGCACACGCGACGACGTCATGCGCACCGCGGAGACCCTGCAGCTAGTCAGCCGCCGCGGCGCACCGCACGGCTTCCTGACGACCCTGCCGCGCGGCACGGTCCTGGAAGCGGGTGTGGACGCCTTCAACGCGAGGCACCTGGCCGGACTCGAGGTCAACACCGTGCACCTCCCGCTGGTGTTCGACGGATCCGCCGAGCCGATGCGCGAGCTGACCGGCCGATACGCCGAACAGGACCGGATGTTCGAACTCACGGACGCGGACGCGGACGCAGACGCGGGCGGTGACGGCGAAGGCGAAGGTCGGCTCACCCTGGCCTACGCGACCGCCCCCAGCCTCTTCTCCTGGCTCAAGGACTCCGTCCTGCAGCGGGCCAGGCTGCCCTACGCGATGCACAGCCCGCAGCCGGTCTTCCGCCGCTTCGAGCCCGACGAGACAGACATCCAGCGCCGCCGCCAGCTCAACGTGTCCGACGTCCACATCCTGTGCCACCCCGACGACGTCGCCGAGCGCTATCTGCACGCCCTCCGGCACGCCGCCGAGTCCACCGCGTACTGGTTCCAGCAGGACTACGTCCACGTCCTGGACTCCGTCGCAGGCACCGGCCACGACACCGACGACTTCCACCAGCGGTGCGCCAAGGCCGCGGGCGGCATCACCGTCGTACGACGACTCGCCGCGCACCCCGAGCACTGGGCGCAGCAGAGCGGCATCCTCGTCTCCTCGGGCTACGAACTCGTGGCGCTGCAGAACCTGAGGCTCGACGAGACCAACGCGCGCCGCTTCAACGTTCGCGTGGACACCGGGGAACACCCCAGCCTCATCCACGCCCGCGTCGCCGCGGGCGGCTCACGACTGCTTCCGCTGGTGATCGGCCGGGGCCTTGCCGGCCTCGGGCCGCAGGCGATCCCTGCCGAACTCGCCTGGAACCAGGTGGTGTTCCTGCCGCTGGCCGAGAAGCACGTGGGCCGCGCCTACGAACTGGCCGGGCCGCTGTGGATCGACGGCGTACGCACTGCGGTCGACCTGGAGTTCAAGCAGCCGATCGGGGCCCGCATCGCCGGACTGCGGCGCGAATGGCAGCCGCTGTACTGCGTGGTCGGTGACCGTGAACTGTCCGAGCAGCCGCGCTTCCAGTCCGGCGGCAGGGCGCCCATCGACCTGGACTACCAGGACTTCCTGGCCGAGCAGTTGCCCGGCTGGCTGCGTTGCCGCCCCGACACCCCCGTCGGGGCCGCCCCCCTGCCACTCGTGAGCGCCTAGCCAAGCGTCCGGGCTTGGTCGAGGCACAAGGTCGAGGCACAAGCGCCTCTCCAGCGGTGATGCATAGCCTTCGAGCGGTGTATGACCCTGCACCGCAACGCGTGTCCGCCGACGTGTCTGCCTGCGCTCGCGGACCAGCACCGACAGGAGCAGACACACGTATGACCGTGCAAACCACTGCCGCCGACGGGCTAGGGGCGAGCGACAAAGAGGTACGCCGTCTGGATCGGGTGATCATTCGTTTTGCGGGTGATTCGGGTGACGGTATGCAGTTGACGGGGGACCGGTTCACGTCGGAGACGGCGTCGTTCGGGAATGATCTGTCGACGCTGCCGAATTTCCCGGCGGAGATCCGGGCGCCTGCCGGGACGCTGCCGGGGGTGTCGTCCTTTCAGCTGCATTTCGCCGATCACGACATCCTCACGCCGGGGGATGCGCCGAACGTGCTGGTGGCGATGAACCCGGCGGCGTTGAAGGCGAATATCGCCGATGTGCCGCGCGGTGCGGAGATCATCGTGAACACGGACGAGTTCACCAAGCGGGCACTCCAGAAGGTCGGATACGCCTTAAACCCCCTGGAGGACAGCACACTTGACGCCTACCAGGTGCATCCCGTCCCGCTGACGACGCTCACGGTCGGGGCGCTTCAGTCCCACGACCTGTCGCGCAAGGACGCCGCCCGGTGCAAGAACATGTTCGCGCTGGGCTTGTTGTCGTGGATGTATCACCGGCCGACCGAGGGCACGGAGCGGTTCCTGCGGTCCAAGTTCGCCAAGAAGCCCGGCATTGCCGAAGCCAATGTCGCGGCGTTCCGGGCGGGCTGGAATTTCGGGGAGACGACGGAGGACTTCGCGGTCTCCTACGAGGTGGCCCCGGCGGCGGCGGCGTTCCCGGCGGGCACGTACCGCAATATCTCGGGGAATCTGGCGTTGTCGTACGGGTTGATCGCGGCGGGCCGGCAGGCGGATCTGCCGTTGTATCTGGGCTCGTATCCGATCACTCCGGCCTCGGACATCCTGCACGAGCTGTCGCGGCACAAGAATTTCGGGGTGCGGACGTTCCAGGCGGAGGACGAGATCGCGGGGATCGGGGCGGCGCTGGGGGCCGCGTTCGGCGGGTCGCTGGCGGTGACGACGACGTCGGGGCCGGGGGTGGCGCTGAAGTCGGAGACGATCGGGCTTGCGGTGTCGTTGGAGCTGCCGCTGCTGGTGGTGGACATCCAGCGGGGCGGGCCGTCGACGGGGTTGCCGACGAAGACCGAGCAGGCCGACCTTTTGCAGGCGATGTTCGGGCGCAACGGGGAGGCGCCGGTGCCGATCGTGGCGCCGAGGACCCCGGCGGACTGTTTCGACGCGGCGCTGGAGGCGGCGCGGATCGCGGTCACCTACCGCACCCCGGTGTTCCTGCTGTCGGACGGCTATCTGGCCAACGGCTCCGAGCCGTGGCGGATCCCGGACACCGACGAACTGCCCGACCTGCGGGTGCAGTTCGCCTCCGGACCCAACCACACCGAGGCGGACGGCACGGAGGTGTTCTGGCCGTACAAGCGGGATCCGCAGACCCTCGCCCGTCCGTGGGCGATTCCGGGGACGCCGGGGCTGGAGCACCGGATCGGCGGGATCGAGAAGCAGGACGGTACCGGCAACATCTCCTACGATCCGGCCAACCACGACTTCATGGTCCGCACCCGCCAGGCCAAGATCGACGGAATCGCCGTGCCGGACCTGGAGGTCGACGACCCCACGGGCAGTGCGGACACCCTCGTCCTGGGCTGGGGCTCAACGTACGGCCCCATCACCGCAGCGGTCCGCCGCCTGCGCAGCACAGGTGAGGCGGTTGCCCAGGCGCACCTGCGCCACCTCAACCCCTTCCCGTCCAACCTGGGCCAGGTACTGCGCTCCTACGACAAGGTGGTGATCCCGGAAATGAACCTGGGCCAACTCGCCACCCTCATCAGGGCTAAATATCTCGTGGACGCGCACTCGTACAACCAGGTCAACGGAATGCCGTTCAAGGCGGAACAGCTGGCCACGGCTCTCAAGGAGGCCATCGATGACTGACTCCGACAACGGGCTGCTGCAACTGGTGCCCAAGGCCGAGGCCAAGCAGTCCATGAAGGACTTCAAGTCCGACCAGGAGGTGCGGTGGTGCCCGGGCTGCGGGGACTACGCCGTCCTGGCCGCCGTGCAGGGCTTCATGCCCGAACTCGGCCTGGCCAAAGAGAACATCGTCTTCGTCTCCGGCATCGGCTGCTCCTCGCGCTTCCCGTACTACATGAACACCTACGGGATGCACTCCATCCACGGCCGCGCCCCCGCCATCGCCACCGGACTGGCCTCCTCCCGACGGGACCTGAGCGTGTGGGTGGTCACCGGCGACGGCGACGCCCTGTCCATCGGCGGCAACCACCTCATCCACGCCCTGCGCCGCAACGTCAACCTCAAGATCCTGCTGTTCAACAACCGCATCTACGGCCTGACCAAGGGCCAGTACTCCCCCACCTCCGAGGTCGGGAAGATCACCAAGTCGACGCCGATGGGCTCCCTGGACGCCCCCTTCAACCCGGTCTCCCTCGCCATCGGCGCGGAGGCGTCGTTCGTGGCACGCACGGTGGATTCGGACCGCAAGCACCTCACCAGCGTGCTGCGCGAGGCCGCCGAGCACCCCGGTACCGCCCTGGTGGAGATCTACCAGAACTGCAACATCTTCAACGACGGCGCCTTCGAAGTGTTGAAGGACAAGCAGCAGGCCGAGGAGGCGGTGATCCGGCTGGAACACGGCCAGCCCATCCGCTTCGGCCCCGACGGCTCGAAAGGCGTCGTACGCGACCCGGCCACCGGCGACCTCGAAGTCGTCCCGGTCACCCCGGAGAACGAACGCGACATCGTGGTCCACGACGCGCACTCCACCTCCCCGACGACCGCCTTCGCCCTCTCCCGCCTCGCCGACCCCGACACCCTGCACCACACCCCCATCGGCGTCTTCCGCAACATCCAACGCCCCGTCTACGACACCCTGATGGCCGACCAGCTCGACACCGCCATCGAGCAGAACGGCAAGGGCGACCTCGCCGAACTCCTCGCCGGAAACGACACCTGGACCGTCGTCGGCTGACGTCGCTCGGTCCTCGTCGTACGGAATGGGAAGCGCGAAGCGATGAATCGCACCACAGCCGGCGAGTCGGGGCTTCCCTGGGCGATGCGCCAGTACGCGGGCTCCGGTACGGCGGTCGAGTCAAACGCCCGGTACAAGCAGCTGATCGCGAACGGCACGACGGGTCTGTCCGTCGCCTTCGACCTGCCCACGCAGATGGGCCATGACAGTGATGCGCCGATCGCGAGCGGCGAGGTCGGCAAGGTGGGGGTCGCCATCGACTCGATGGACGACATGCGGGTCCTGTTCGGCGGCATCCCGCTGGACCGGGTGTCGACGTCGATGACGATCGACGCCCCAGCCGCACTGCTGCTCCTGATGTACCAACTGGTGGCCGAGGAGCAGGGTGTCCGGGCAGACCGATTGACGGGCGCGATACTGAACGACGTCATGGGGGAGGACATCGCGCGTGGGACGTGCATCTTCCCGTCCAAGCCCTCGCTGCGTCTGATCGCGGACGTCTTCGAGTACTGCCGGGCCGAGATCCCGAAGTGGAACACCATCTCGATCTCCGGCTCCGGCCGGCACACGGCCGAGTCAGAAGCGACGCCCACCGCGCGGGAGACGGCCATCGAGACCCAGCAGGCCGAACGCCTCGCCAAGCTGCGCGCCTGGCGGTGCGCCGAACGCGTGGCGGATGCCCTGTCGCTGGTAAAGGAGGCGGCGGCGGGGACTGACAACGTCCTGTATCCGATGCGGGAGGCACTCGCCGCCGGGGCCACCGTCGGCGAGGTCTGTGACGCGCTGCGCGAGGTGTGGGGCACGTACGTCCCGGCCGACTAGGGCGTCCGCGGCCCCGGTATTCGTATCTGGCGGGAGCCCACGCCACCGAAGGCGTGCGCGAGGTCCGTCTCGGACTCCAGGACCGCGGCAAGGCGGCGCACTCCCTCGCGGATCCGCTCCGGCGTCGGATAGCAGTAGGACAACCGCAGTTGGCGGCTGCCGGACCCGTCCGCGTAGAAGCCGGTGCCCGACGCGTAGGCCACACGGGCGGCCACGGCGCGCGGCAGCATCGCCTTCGTGTCCACGCCGTCCGGCACGGCCAGCCACACGTAGAAGCCGCCGTCCGGCCGGGTCCACGTACAGCCGGGAGGCAGATACTGCTCCAGTGCGGACAGCATCGCGTCGCGGCGCTCGCGGTAGTTCTCCCGGAACAGCTTGATCTGGCCCTGCCAGTCGTGCGTGGCCAGGTAGCGCGACACGATCATCTGGTTCAGCGTGGGCGGGCACAGCGTCGCCGACTCCGTGGCGAGCACCAGCTTCTCCCGCACCGCGGGCGGCGCGAGGACCCAGCCGACCCGCAGGCCGGGGGCGAACGTCTTGGAGAACGAGCCCAGGTAGACCACGTTGTCCGGGTCGAGCGAGTGCAGCGCCGGGTAGGTCTGGTCGTCGAGGCCGAGCAGGCCGTACGGATTGTCCTCGACCACCAGCACGTCGTACGTGCGACAGATCTCCAGGATCTCCGCCCGCCGTTCGACCGCCAGCGTCACACCGGCCGGGTTGTGGAAGTTCGGGATCGTGTACAGCAGTTTCACGCGCTGCCCGGTGATCCTGGCTTGTCGCAGCGCCGCCCGCAGTGCCTCCGGCACCAGGCCGTGCTCGTCCGTCGCCACGTGCGCGACCTGCGCCTGGTACGCGGCGAAGGAACCCAACGCGCCTACGTAGGACGGGCCTTCGGCCATCACCACGTCGCCCGGATCGCAGAACAGCCGGGTCACCAGGTCGAGACCCATCTGCGAGCCGACCGTCACCACGACGTCGTCCGGGTGCGCCGTGATTCCCTCAAGCGTCATCACGTCGCAGATCTGTTCCCGCAGCAGCGGCAGTCCGTGCGCCGACGCGTACTGCAGTGCCGTCAGGCCGTCCTCCGCGATGATCTGAGCGACCTGCGTGGCGAGTGACTCCAGGGGCAGCGCGGTCAGGTTCGGCATGCCGCCTGCCAGCGAGACCACTTCCGGCCTGCTGGCGACCGCGAACAAGGCCCGTATCTCCGAGGCCGTCATGCCCGCGGTGCGCGCGGCGTACCGGCCGCTGTGCGGGTCGAAGTGCGGGTCGAGGTGCTGGTCGAGGTGCCGGTGGAGATCCCGGTCGAGTACGGTGCGGCCGCTCTGCGGTTTCGCGGGTCCGTGCCCGGTCACCCCGTCGTTCGCCATCAGCATGATCTGTCCGTCCGCCGATCCTGGTTCAGCCTCGCCAGGCAGCATGGGCGCCTTCGCTCAATGACCGCTCAAGTCCTCCTCGCAGCCCACTACGGAACGGGCTGACCGCACATGACTGTGGCGGCGCACGCCGACGGGTGTCGGGATACGCCGCCACTGGGCGGTACAGGCAGTACGGGCAGGATGGCTCCCGCGCATCTCGCCTACTTGGGGTCCCGGTTGAACTGTGAGGTGGACCAGCGGTAGCCGAGGACGGTGAGGCCGACGCACCAGGCGAGGGCGATCCAGCCGTTGTTGCCGATCTCGGTGCCGAGGAGGAGTCCGCGCAGGGTTTCGATGGCTGGGGTGAAGGGCTGGTACTCGGCGATCGGCTGGAACCAGCCCGGCATGCTGTTCAGCGGGACGAAGGCACTGGAGATCAGCGGCAGCAGGATCAGCGGCTGTGCGCTGTTGGCGGCCGCCTCGGCGTTCGGGCTGCCCATGCCCATGCCGACCGCGATCCAGGTGAAGGCGAGGGAGACGAGAGCGAGCAGTCCGAAGGCCGCGAGCCACTCCAGGACACTGGCATCGGTGGAGCGGAAGCCCATCGCGACACCGACGGCGCCGACGAGCACCACACTCAGGATCGCCTGGAGGACACTTCCCGCGACGTGCCCGAAGAGCACGGATCCGCGGTGGATGGCCATCGTGCGGAAGCGGGCGGTGATGCCTTCGTTCATGTCGGTGGAGACGGAGACCGCGGTGCCGATGGTGGTGGAGCCGATGGTCATCAGGAGGATGCCGGGGACGATGTAGGCGATGTAGGCGTCGCGGCCCGCGCCGCCGCTCATGGTGTCGCCGAAGATGTAGACGAAGAGCAGCAGCAACATGACCGGCGTGAGCAGCAGTTGCAGGGTCAGCGACGGGTAGCGGCGCGCGTGCAGGAGGTTGCGGCGCAGCATCGTGGACGAGTCGCGCACGGCGAGGGAGAGGGAGCTCATCGGACAGCCTCCTTGGGCTGGCTGGGCACGGAGGTGCCGGTGGTGTCGCCGGTCAGGGCGAAGAACACGTCGTCCAGGTCGGGGGTGTGCACGGTCAGCTCGTCGGCCTCGATGCCCTCCGATTCCAACTGGTCGAGAATGGCGCGCAGTTCGCGCTGGGTACCGTCGCTGGGGATCTGCAGGGAGAGGGACTCGTCGTCGCGGGCGACCTCGGGCAGGGCGAGGGCGGCGGGCTGGTAGGCGGCCGGGTCGGTGAAGCGGAGCCGGACGTGCCCGCCGGGGATGAGCCGCTTGAGCTCATCGGCCGTGCCTTCGGCGGCGATCTTGCCGTCGTTCAGTACGGCGATGCGGTCGGCGAGTTCGTCGGCCTCCTCCAGGTACTGGGTGGTGAGGAAGACGGTGACGCCGCCGGAGACCAGTTCGCGGATGATGCCCCACATGTTGTGGCGGGAGCGGGGGTCGAGTCCGGTGGTGGGCTCGTCGAGGAAGATGATCCGCGGGTTGCCGACCAGGGTCATGGCGATGTCCAGGCGGCGCTTCATGCCGCCGGAGTAGCTCTGGGCGGGCTTCTTCGCGGCCTCCACCAGGTCGAAGCGCTCCAGGAGTTCGGCGGTGATCCGCCGTCCCCCTTGCTTGGAGAGGTGGTGCAGGTCGGCCATGAGGAGCATGTTCTCCTCGCCGGTGATCAGACCGTCCACGGCGGAGAACTGCCCCGTGACACCGATCGCGGCGCGTACGGACTGCGGATCGGCGGCCAGGTCGTGACCGCCGACGCGGACGGTGCCGGCGTCGGCAGTCACGAGGGTCGAGAGGATCTTCACGGCGGTGGTCTTACCGGCGCCGTTCGGGCCGAGCAGAGCGAAGACCGTTCCTTCGGGGACGGTGATGTCGACGCCGTCGAGCACGACCTTGTCCCCGTAGGACTTGCGCAGCCCGTTCGCCGCGATGGCCGGATTCGTCATGTTGCTGCTCCTCGGAGGCTGCGGTTCGGAAGCTGGGGGTCAGAGGCTGCGGGCGGTGATGTCGCCGTAAGCGGTGGTCGCGTGGATCTGCAGGCCGGCGGCGGCGCCGTCGGTGTTCTGGAGGGTGTTGTTGATCCGGCCGTAGCTGGTGCCGGCGTCCAGGTGGGCGGAGACGCCGCGGGCGGCGCCGACCGAGATCTCGCCGTGCTCGGTGCGCAGGGTGACCTTGCCCTTGACGGCTTCGGTGATCTGCAAGTTCCCCTTCTGGGTGCTGATCTCCGCGGGGCCGCTCAGGTTGCCGACCGTGATGTCACCGGCCTGGAGGCTGAGGCGGGCGCTCGCGGCCTCGTCGAGCTTGACCGAGCCCTCCGCGCCCTCGAAGGTGACGTCACCGAGCCGACCGACGCCCCGGATCTCACCGCTGGCGGCCTTGGCGGCGACGTCCGACCCCGCGGGCAACTGGACGGTCACCTCGATGGTTCCGGAGGCGCCGAGGATCTGGTTCTTCGCTGGTGCGGCGTTGATCCGCAGGACGCCGTCGGCACCGTACTCGACCATGGCTTCCTCCGCCGCCTTTACGTCGCGGCTCTTGGAAGCGTTCGCGGGCAGGACCTCGACCGTGGTGTCGGCGCGGTCGGCGGCGATGAACCGGATGCTTCCCGCGGCGATGTCGACGAGGGCGGAGACCGGGGCGGGGGTGTCGAACTTCTGCATGATGCGCTCCTTGTTATCTGTCGCGTGCCCTGCGGCCCGCTGTTTCTTGATGATGGAAACGCTAAGTTGCATTCGCGGTTGTGGCAACACCCTCGTTGCATGCAATCGACATAATGCCAGTTCAGATGCGTTCAATCGTTGCAGTGGGTTGAGAACTAACGCAACAACAGGCGGCTGGCTCGTTGCAATGAGAAGGCTGTGAACGCTATAGTGGGGCCACTACGCACCATCTAGGAGGCCGCGATGCCGGGAGGCAGACTCACTCAGCAGGAACGACAGGAGATCGCGCTCGGGCTGGCCGACGGCCTCGCCTACGCGGAGATCGCCAGACGCCTCGACCGCCCGACCTCGACGGTCACGCGCGAGGTGATGCGCAACGGCGGACCCACCGCCTACCGTGCCGACCTCGCCCACCGCGCCACCGAACACCGCGCCCACCGCCGCCGGCAGTCCGCACCCCGAGACCCCAAGGGGCCCCCGGCGGTCGATGGCCGCGACGCCGAAGCCGTGCGGGAGTACGAGGAGTTGTTCACCACCGTCCTCATGGGGTCGGGGATGCCCAAGATGATGTCGCGCGTGATGGCCTGCCTCACCATCACCGACTCCGGCAGCCTCACCGCCTCGGAACTCGTCGAGCGTCTCCAGGTCAGCCCGCCGACCATCTCCAAAGCGATCGCGTTCCTGGAGAGCCAGGGCTTCGTCCGCCGGGAACGCGACGAACGCCGCCGTGATCGCTACATCGTCGACGACGACATCTGGTACCAGTCGATGATGGCCAGCGCCCGCTCCACCGCACACGTCGTCGAGGTCGCGCGGCAGGGCGCCGGAGTTCTCGGACCGGGCACCGCCGCCGGTTCCCGCCTCGAGAACGTCGCCCGCTTCCTCGACTTCGTCAGCGAGAGCCTCGCGCGCGCCGCGGACCAGGCGCGCGAGATCCTCTATACGAAACCTGACTCCGCGAAGCCCGCCACGACTTCGGACGCCCCGTCTTCGGATGCCACGACTTCGAGCGCCGCGACTTCGGACGCCGCGACTTCGGATGAACCCTGAGTCTTTCCGGGCGACAAGGCGGACCGGTGGATCTAGGTTTTGCCGTCCTTCAGAGCAACGGGCTCCCCGCACCGGCGACGGCGCCGACCGCCCGTGTAATACGGGCAGTTCGGCGCCGTTTCGGAAGTTCCTTTGCGGAGGCCACTGAATCGTCGTGTCCCTCCGCTTTGTACCGAACGTCGGCGCACCGCTACGCACCACAACGCACCGCCGACGGGAGGTGATTCGCTCTCCTCAGAGCATGATGAGCAGACGCGTCTTCGGCTTTAGCTTCCTGTTCACCGAACGGCTCTGTACGTAGACCTCCAGCTTGGGATTGTTCCCCGCCTTCACCGAGACGGTCCCTTGAATACCCGTACCGAACAGAAGGCTGCGCGCCGCGTCACCCGTATAGGCGCGGTCGGTTTCCTTCTCGACCACGATGACTTCCTTGTTCGGCTGGACCTGAGCCCGCGCACCCAGCTGGTAGTAGCACGCACCGCGCTCGTACGTGACCCCCGGATGCGAGTCGACGAAAGGGCGGATCTCGATCTCTTTGTCGACCTTCAGGAGGCGGTACCTGTCGGCCGGAACCGGTTCCAGATTCGCCCGCACCTCGTCGATCGATATGTCCTGACCGACGGCGAAGAGGTTCTTCGTGCCGCGCACACCCTGCTCGCGGGCCCGCAGGAAACTGGTGGCGGCGGCGCGAACGGTGCCTATCGCCTCTTCGACGCCCTCCTGCGAATCCGCGTCCCAGATGGCGATGTTGCCGGCCGGGAAGCCGTAGTTCTGGGCGGTCCGCTTGGCCAGTGAGTTCGGCACGAGGATCGCCGAAGTCCAGTGTCCGGGCAGCCCGCCCATCTTCGCCGAGATCCTGTCGAGCCAGGGTCCGAGGATGGACATGTCGCCGTCGTGCCGCCGGTCGCCGCCAGAGGCGTTCTCCTCGCCGTCCGTCACGACGATCTGGAGGAAGCTGTGCTCCCCGTATTCCTCCCAGATATGTCCGAGGTCGTCCAGGGACTTCAGTGACGCCTCAATGAGAGCCGTAGCACCGTTGTTTACCTGATAAAGCCCTCGCATGGACGGAAGGTGCTTCACGTCCATGTCCCAGACCAGATTCTCCACCCTGTGGTCGAAGGAATAGAGGCTGATCCGGGTCTCATGTCCGAGGCTGTCCGATTCGGCCTTCAAGCCCGCGACGAACTCGTCCACGACGCGGATGAGTTGATTCTCATGCGGACGCATGGAACCCGAACAGTCCACTACCAGCGCGACGTGATTCACCTTGTGCTGAATCCTGTTGGGGGACATGCTTCTGCTCCTTCTCCGAGGGCTTCTCCGCGAGCTTCCCGAGTGATTTCACTCTATGCGGAGGCACTGACAATGGCCCTCGCTGAAGCCCCCCGCTGCTCGCCACTGCTCCGCGGTGCCCGCTGAACGCCCCACTGCTCCGCGGTGCCCGCTGAACGCCCCACCGCTCGGCGGTAGTCACCGGTCAGCGTGACGAAGGCGATGAACATGCTCACGCCGCCCCATGTCACAGCAGCGAGGGCTGCCTCGTCTCGGGGAGTGAAGGCATCGACGAACGTGAAGACGAACGTGAAGGGGCACACGATGGACGCACGACTGAACTACTTCGCCGTCCCGGCCGCAGGCAAGGCCCTCAAGTACCTCATGTCGGCGGGCCGGGAGCTGAAGGAACTGCCGCTGCCGGCCACGACGCAAGAGCTGGTGTCGCTGCGCGTGAGCCAGATCAACGGCTGCGCGGCCTGCATCGACATGCACACCAAGGAAGCCGCCGCGGCAGGCGAGAGCCCGGTGCGGCTCAACCTGGTCGCGGCCTGGCGGGAAGCAACGGTCTTCACCGAGGCCGAACGCGCCGCGCTCGCACTGGCCGAGCAGGGGACCCGGGTCGCGGACGCGGCCACCGGGGTCAGCGACGACGTATGGGCCCATGCCGCCAAGCACTATGACGAGGAGCAGCTCACGGCCCTCGCGCTGCTGATCTCGATCATGAACGCGGCGAACCGGCTGAACATCATCGCCCAGCAGCCGGCAGGCGACTACCAGGTCGGTCAGATGCACTGAACCGCCGCCGCACCAAGGCCCGGGACGCCATGATCAGGGCTGTCAGGTTGGTCGAGCATGGCTGTCATGTTGGTCGCGGGGGCCCGACCGAGCACTCGGATTGCAAGGGGGAGTCGGCGTGGACAAGGTCGAGGAGTTCGAGGAGCTGCGGCCGCTGCTGTTCTCGATCGCGTACCGGATCCTGGGCAGCGTGGGCGAGGCGGAGGACGCGGTGCAGGAGAGCTGGCTGCGCTACGACGCCTCGACCACCCGGCCGGTGTCGGTCAAGGCGTTCCTGTCGGCCACGGTGACCCGGATCGCCATCGACGTGCTGCGCTCCGCGCGGGTGCGGCGGGAGCAGTACGTCGGACCGTGGCTGCCCGAGCCGCTCCTCGACGATCCCTACGAGGATCCGGCCCGCGCGGCGGAGCTGGCCGACTCGGTGTCGATGGCCGCGCTGCTGCTCCTGGAGCGGCTCAGCCCGCTGGAGCGGTCGGTGTTCGTGCTGCGGGAGGTCTTCGCCTTCGGCTTCGACGAGATCGCCTCAGCGGTGGGACGCTCGGAGCCGGCGTGCCGACAGTTGCTCGTACGGGCACGGCGCCATATGCACGCGGGGCGGCCTCGGTTCGATGCGGACCGCGAGGAGCAGCGGGAGCTGGCGAGGCGGTTCTTCGAGGCAATGTCCCGGGGCGACGTGAACGGACTGCAGAGTCTGCTGTCCGCCGACGTCCAGCTCGTCGGGGACGGCGGCGGCAAGGCCCCGCAGCTGGCCAGGGCCGTCGCCGGGGCCGAGAACGTGGCCAGGCTGCTTGCCAGCGTCCACCCGCTGATGGCACAGGTCGACATCACCTTCGAACCGCGCGAGGTCAATGGCCTGCCGGGCGCGCTCTTCCGCGACCGCGACGGCAAGATCCTCCACATCCTCGCCCTCGACATGCTCGACGGGCAGATCCAGATCATCCGCGCGGTCATCAACCCCGACAAGCTCGGCCACCTCGGTCAGGTCGCCGACGCCTGGGCCATCGACCAGGAAGTACGGCAGGCCCGCAAGCAAACCCGCAAGCAGGCGTGATGACCTCCCGACCAGCCCAGCCCAGCCCTCTAACCTGTCCCGGTGACGTATGAGGGGGACTTCCGGGTCGGTGATGTGCTGTCGGTGGCCTGTCCGTTCACGCCGGCCCGCGTCGAACGGGGCCTGACATGGGACCACGTATCGGTGCGATGGCCGTGGTGGCGCATCGATACCGACAGCGAGTTCTACCACTGGAACGGAGTGGTGGCTCTGGGCGTGGACAGCGGTGGGTACGTGCCGCCCGACGCCGATGCGGAGCTCTTCCGGACCGACCCGCCGCCCGGGCAGCTGAAAGCGGGAGACACCTGCCGCGTGGGAGTGCCCCCGACCGTCGTCCACGTGACGGAGGTCGACCACCACGACCCGCCCCTGGAGACGGGCTTCCTCCCCCGCCCTCGGCTGACCGTGGCCGTGCTGCGCCGCGGCCGTTCCTACCGGGATTTCCCGGACGATAGCCACCTCAGCGGCGCGGGTTACACCCTTCACCCCGGCGACGGCATCCCGTACGCCATCGAGCTGTTGATGCGGCCGTACATGTTCCTCCGCCCCGGCGACGAAGTCGCCGACGACGCCGGGCGTGCATGGCGGTTCAACGGACCCTGGGACTGGCACGCATTCGACGGATCGGGCCTCGGCACCGTCCCCTGGTGGCCGCTCATCCTGCTGACCCGCTCAGGAGCGCCGTGTTCCCCCGGCGACGCGGAGACAGTGTCAGCAGCCACGGAGACCGGCTCCCACCAGGAGACCGTACGACGCTGGATGACGCTCACCGAGGCTTCGCCGACGCCCTGAGTGACGCGGTTGTGCCGCGGACCGGCGTCCGACAACGGTGCCTACGGCTATCTCACGCACCTGCAGCTGTCGTACACGCCCCTCACCTGCGGTCCCGACCTGCCGTCCGCGGATGACGAGGAGGGGTCGGCCGAATGGATCAGCGCACACGTCGACTGGTGAGGGGAGAAAGGGAGTTGACGGGATTGACGGCGTGGGTACGGTGGTGGGGAAACGCATCAACGCCTGCCCCGTGCCATGAGCCGGGCGGGCCGGACGGGGGAAGAAAGGTGCGTGCCCGATGGCAATCGGGCTCCTCTCCACGATGACCACGATGACCGCCGTGCTCTACGGCGGCACGGTCTCGATCCTCGCTCTCACCGCGACCTTCGCCCGGCGCCGGACACTGCGGCGCGAGGCGCGCAGGACCCTTGCCGTACTGGTACCGGGGAGGGTGGTGGAGACGCAGCAAGCAGAGGGGGCGGGGGGCGGCACGGGCGGCTGAGCGGTGGCGGCCGGGCGGCTCGGGTGCTGCGCGGGAGCCGCCGGTCGGTTTACCGCGGTAAACCGACCGGCGTTGGCTGCGAGGGGAGTTGGGCTTTCCGGCTCTGGTTCGCGTGTCAGGTAGCAGGCAGACGTGAGCCGTCCGCTCCGGGGGAATCCGGCGGGCGGCTCTGTTCTGTTCCGGTCTGTTCCGGCCGCCGGGTTGCGTGCATGTACACCCAAGTGCGTTGCACCTGACGATAGTTAAGGGAGACTCCGCACTTTCGCCAGTGCCGGGTGCCGCCCTCCCGTTCGTACGCTCCCCTGCATGATCAGTAACCGCATCAGTAACCGCATCCAGAACCGCAACCGGCGGCCCAGAGCCGCAGCAGCCGTTGCCTCTCTGGCTTCCCTTGCCTCCCTCGCCCTCCTCGCTCCGGCAGTCGCCGCCTGCGACAACGGCTCGGCGTCGAGTGCACCCGCGTCCGTATCCGCGTCCGTATCCGCATCCGTATCCCCGTCCGCGGCCCTGTCCGCCTCCGCGTCGTCGGCGCGAGGCGGCGGGCTCGCCCTTCCCCGCCCGTCCGGGCCCCACCGCATCGGTCGGGACACCCTCCATCTCGTGGATAAGAGCCGCCGCGACCTGTGGGTGCCCTCGTCGGGGGCCCGGGAGTTGATGGTGTCCGTCTTCTACCCGGCCCTGCGCGGCGGCGGCGACGCCGACGCGCCGTACATGGGAATCAAGGAAGCCGAACTGCTCCTGAAGGGGCAGAAGTTGGACCAGCGGATCGAGGGCGAGCAGGTCGCCGCCGTACAGACGAATGCCACGCCCGCCGCCCGCCCGGTCAAGGGCAGGCATCCGCTCGTGGTCCTCTCGCCGGGCTTCACCCTGCACCGCGCCACACTGACCGGCCTCGCGGAGGAGCTGGCATCCCTGGGGTATCTCGTAGCCGTCGTTGATCATGTGTACGAGTCCTTCGGGACGGAGTTCCCCGGCAAGGGCGACTCCTCGCGCCTGCGCACCTGCGTCGCCTGCGAGAAGGTCGAGAGCGCGCCGGGCGGCAACTCGGGAGAGAACAAGGTGCTGGCCAGGGCCGCCAGGAACCGGGCCGCGGACATCTCCTTCGTCATCGACGCTCTGACGACCGGACGGCCCCGCACCGACGACGGACGGCACCCCGACTACCCGGCCCTCATCGACCCCCGCCGAATCGGCGCCGCCGGCCACTCGCTCGGCGGAAACGCGGCGGTCACGGCCATGGGCACCGACCGCCGGATCCGGGCCGCGGCCAACATGGACGGCACCTTCTTCGCTCCCGTCCCGGCCGCCGGGACCACCCGCCCGGTCCTCATGGTCGGCACCCGAAGCGGTCACACCCCCAGTGCCGACGACGTTTCCTGGCCCCGCGAGTGGCAGCGCCTGCACGGCTTCAAGCGCTGGCTCACGGTCGCCGACTCCGGACACCTCACGTTCACCGACATGCCCGTACTCGGCGGGCAGCTCGGAATGACCGACCCCAAGGCCCCGTTGTCCGGAAAGCGCTCGGGCGAAATCACCGCGGACTACGTCACGGCCTTCTTCGACCGGCATCTCCGGGCCCGGCACGAATCCCTGCTGGACGGCCCTTCCAAGGAAAACCCGGAGGTCGCCTTCCACTCTCCCTGAGTGAGTCCCGACCTGTATGAGCCGAAGGGTGCATTCTCCGGTGAACGGGACCATTGAGGCGGCACGGTGCGTCGAGGTTCCGCAAGTTGCCCGTGTTTGTGACCACACCTTCAGCGCTCGCCACAAATAGATGACTACCCATAATATTTACGATGCTCACCCGGCCGGTCGACCACCGGTGACGGGTGGCATCGGGGGTGGGGGGCTAACCACTCGGATTCCGTCAGGCCGTTAGGCCGAGGCGTTATCCGGCGCGCCTGAAATCGGCGCAAGTGTTGGTGTGATGACGTCCGCCATCTGAAATACCCCCTGCCGACAGGCAGGAACCGGGTTCCCGAGAATGCCCGAGGCCGACTTCGGTCGGCGCCGCCTCCCGAGGACACCCAACGCCTTTATGACTCGCCGCATCACTATCTTCCCGCGCGCATTGCCCCTCTGGCTGGTCCCGCTGCTGTGGACCCTCGCCCTCGGCATGTGGGGATTGTCCCGCCAGCACAGTGTGTGGCGTGATGAGGCCGCTACCTGGCAGGTGGCCCGGCGGCCCGTCGCCGACATCTGGGAGATGGTGGAGCAGGTCGATGTCGTGCACGGGCTCTACTACCTGCTGATGCACGGACTCTTCGAACTCTTCGGGCCCGGCACCACGACCCTGCGCCTGCCCTCCGTCCTGGCCATGGCGGTCGCGTCGGCCTGCGTGACGGTCATCGGACACCGGCTGGCCGGTGCCAGGGCGGGACTGGTCGCTGGATTGGTGTTCGGGTTGCTTCCGGCCGTGCAGTTCTATCTCCAGGAGGGTCGCCCGTACGCCCTGGTCGCGGCCGGTGCCGGCCTCTCGACGCTGCTCCTGGTGGCCTTGCTCCGGGGACGTGGCGGGGCCGCGTACTGGGTGGCTTACGGCGGCACGGTCCTGGTGTGCGCGCTGCTGAACTGGATGGCCTTGCTGATCCTGCCCGCGCACCTGACGACCCTGCTCTGGACGAAGGCCGGGCGCAGGACATGTGTGCCCTGGGCAGCGGCCGCGACGGCTGCCGTGGCGGGAGCGCTGCCGCTGATCCTGTTCAGCCGGACCCAGTCCAACCAGGTGTCCTGGATCCCGCCGCTGACCTGGCACATGATGATCGGCCCCGCGGTCCTGCTGGCAATCGGCACTGTCGGGGCGCTGCTGGACCGGCCCCGGCCGGGCCGACTGTCGTTGGCGGCCGTCGCTCTGCCCCTGCTGGCCGTGCCGCAGATCGGACTGATCGGCCTCTCCCTTATCCAGCCCATCTTCCTGGACCGCTACGTCCTGTTCAGCATGCTGGGTCTGGCACTGCTGATCGGCACGACACTGGATGCGGCGGTGCGGTACGCCAGGCCTCGCTTCCCGCGCGCGTCGCGATGGCTCGTCCCGGTGGTTGCAGTTGTGGCCGTGGCGGCGCTGATGCCGCAGGCGATGGCCAAGCGGTCCGCGGCGAGCCGGGTGGACGACGTCCTCGCGGCGGCGGCGGACGTACGGGAGTTGAAGAAGGACGGGGACGCGGTGCTCTTCATACCGGCGGCCCGGCGCGACACCGCACTGGTCTCCCCCGACGACTTCGAGGGCCTGCGGGACATAGCGCTTGCGGTGGACCCCGTGGCGTCCGGGACCCTGAAGGGCGAGGAGGCAGGCCCCCGCCGGATACGGACCGCGATACTGGCACAGCGGCGGATCCTGCTGGTCACCGACGTGCCCGGGGTGGCCAGGCCGGTGTCGGCCAAGCGGGACAAGGCCAAGACCGCCGCGCTGAAGAAGCACTTCAGGGTCGTGACGGACGACCGGGTCCGCGGGCGCAGGGTGACCGTGTACGAGCGGCGCAGTTAGAAACCCGGCGCAGACACCCGGCCGCCCCCGGCCGGGCGTCGCTACGACGCCTGCGGGGGCTCGTACTCCAGGTTGTGCCTGGCGCACAGTTCCTTCAGGTTCTCCTCGAAAACGGGCTCGAGGTCCGAGTAGGCGAAGTCCAGTTGGTGGAGGACCTCCATGCACAGCAGCCCGTACAGCCTGATCCAGCTCGTCAGGAACTGGTGCAGCGCCTGGGGAGGCAGCGGGCTCCCGGACCTGGCCGCGTAATCGAGGATCTGCTCCTGCAAAGAGGGAGCCAGGTCCTCGAACGGCGTGGCCGGGCAGGGGTTCTTCTCCCAGATCCCGACGAACTGGTCGAGGAAGACCTTCTCGAACTGCTGCCCGGCCCGCAGCCGAGGCGACTCCGCGTCGTCACGGGTCGCCGCGTGGACCGGGCTCGCGAACATCCAGCTGAACTCGCCGGGGTGGTCGATCGCCCAGGTGCGCATCGAGCGACAAGTGGCGGCAAGGCGTCTGCCGGGCTGCTCCGGCGGGCAGGCGTCCCGCGCTGCCAGCATGGTCGTCGTCAACTCCTGGTAGAAATCTGCGATCACCGCCTCGACCAGCTCGTCATGGCTGGCGTAGTAGCGATATACGGCGGGTCCGCTCATGCCCATCTCGCGGGCCACGGCGTTGACCGTCACGCCCGTCGGTCCGTGCTCGCGCAGGAGTTGCCGGGCCGTATCGCGGATCTCCAGCAGGGTGGCTTGCCGACGCTTCTGTACGCGGCTGCTCGGCATCTGCTGCGGCATCTTCAGCCTCATTCCAGTCATTGACATGTTGGGCAGCCTATGGATGATTAGAGGCAGTAACTTAAGTCATTGTCTGAAACATAATGAGCGAACGGCGCGAAGTCCACCGTCAGCGGCTGCGATTCGCAGGGGGCCCGGATGCGGATGTGCTTGCCGGGGCGGTGGGGCAGAGGTGCCCGGACCGGACGGCCGGACGGCACACCGGAGTTGGGCGCGGACGTGCCCAGACATCACTTGAGCCTGAGAAGGAGTCCTCATGCCGGACGGTACGGTGAAGCCTGCGCGGCGCCCGTCACTCAATCCCCTTGAACACCTCTTCGCCAAGCAGCGGCTCGAAGGGCTGATCACGGAGACCGGATCGGTCACCCCGACGATGAAGCGCATCAGGATCGCCGCCGACGGGTTGGGCGGAGCGGTCATTCCTTCGGGGCGTCACATCCGGGTCCAGATCAACGACCCTCTGTCCTTGTACGGGATCCTGCGCCCCGGTGAAACCCTCCGCACCTATTCGGTCTGGGAGCAGTCGGATGACGGCCGGGAGATTGAGATTCGGGCGCATCTCTACGACGGGGAAGGGATCGGGTTGCGCTGGGCGCGCGATGTCGAGGTCGGCCAAGAGGTCTCGTTCTGGGGCCCGTTGGGCGATTTCGATCTCAAGACGGACGCTCCGTACCACGTGTTCATCGGCGAGGAGACGGCAACCGCGGCCTTCGGTCCCATGATCAAAGCGCTCGGCCCCGAGGCGCACGTGCACGGCGTGCTCGAGAGCGAGACCTCCGACGACGAGGTGCCCGTGCCCGGGCCGCATGTCCTCAGGCGCGTCCACCGCAAGGGTGCCTCCGCGGTCTCCTCGCAGACCCTGCTCGCTGCGGTCTCCGACCTGGGTCTCCCCGAGGAGGTCGGCGTGGCGTACGTCGCGGGTGAGGCGCGCACCTGCCAGGCAGTCCGGGACCACCTCGTACACGTGCGCAAGTGGCCTCGTACGCAGATCAGGGTCAAGCCCTTCTGGACACCCGGCAAGAAGGGGCTTCACCACTAAAAAGCGAGCGCCCTGGTACGGCACCGGACGGAAGATGACCTTGGTGGCCCGCCTTCCGGCCTGGATCAAGCGAGCGAAGCACCGGGACGAGGTCCTGCGTGCCGTGAGTCGGATCCGCTCCGACATGAGCGGTGGGGCGGCGAGTGTGCGGCGGGGCTGAGTCAGCGCCGCACACTCAGTTTGCGCGCGGGTCGCGCGGTTGTCTCAGCGGCCCGCCCTCGTCGGCACCGGAGCCTGCTGCTCCAGCATTCTGGACCGGTGAATCCTGCACCGATCGACGTCCTGTACCGATCGGTGACCTGCACCTGACCGACGAAACGCTCCTGGACCAGGTGGCGGCCTTCAGGCCACCCGCTCCGCCAGAAACGCCTCCCAGGTCCGCCCGCCGTGCACCGCGCCCGTCGCCGGAGCGAGGTTCACGCCCTCGCGGTATGCGCGGCCCGCCTTGCCGGGCATCCGCATGCCCAGGACCGGGCGGCGGCGTCCGGTGGCGCCCAGGTAAGAGCGGACCACGTCGTCCATCGTGTACACCTTCGGGCCCGCCAACTCCGGTACCAGACCGGTCGGTTCGGCGAGGACCAGCTCTACCAGGCGCTGCGCGACATCGCGTACGTCGACCGGCTCCAGGCGCATCCCGGGTGCCGGGACGAGGGGCAGCTTGGCCATCTTGGAGACCATCTCGTGCACCAGGTCGTGGAACTGCGCGGCCCGCAGCATCGTCCACGGGATGCCCGAGCCCGTGATGGCTTCCTCCGCTGCACGCTGCGTCGCGAACCACGCCATCGGCATCCGGTCCGCGCCGATCACCGAGATGTGCACGATGTGCTTCACTCCGGCCCTCTTGGCGGCCTCGACCAGGTGGCCTGCCACCACGTCGTCGCCCTTGGCGCCGCCGGCCAGGTGCAACACCGTGTCCACCCCGGCCAGCGCGTCCGCGACGCCCTCGCCGGTCATCAGGTCGCCGGTGACGTAGGTGATCCCTTCGGTGTCCGGCCGCTCGCTGCGGCTGAGTACCCGCACCGGTGTGGCGGGCGCCGCCTGACGCAGCAGCGGGAGGACGTGGCTGCCGAGCGTTCCCGTACCGCCGGTGACCAGGATCGTGGCGTCAACAGTCATCATGTACTCCTAAGTTGCTTGTTTTTGTGGTGTGCGAGCTTCGGTTCTGCCGCTCTGACACGCCACCGTGGGGGGATGTGACAGATGGACGAAAAGAATCTTGAGAAGGGCCTTGAGGTGAGCCCTGAGGAGAGCCTCGGGGGCAGCCTGAGGGCCGAGGACTTCGAAGCCCACCGCCCACACCTGCGCGCCGTCGCCTACCGCATGCTTGGCTCTCTCGCGGAGGCCGAGGACGCGGTCCAGGAGACCTGGCTACGGGCATCCGCCGCCGATACGAGCGAGGTGGCCAACACCGGCGGCTGGCTCACCACCATCGCCACCCGGACCTGCCTCAACGTCCTCCGCTCCCGCGCCACGCGCCGCGAAGAGCAGCTGGAGACCGCCTACGGCGCCGACCGCCCCGACGGCCGCCCCAGCCCCGAGCAGGAGGTGGAGGCCGCCGACGCCGTGGGCATCGCCCTCCTCGTCGTGCTCGACACCCTCACCCCCGACGAACGCCTCGCCTTCGTCCTGCACGACCTCTTCGCGATCCCCTTCGACGAGATCGCCGCCATCCTGGAACGCACCCCCGCCTCCGCCCGCCAACTCGCAAGCCGCGCCCGGCGCCGGGTCAAGGGCACCACCCCGGCCACGCCCGACTCCTCCCGCCAGCACCAGGCCGTCACCGCGTTCCTCGCGGCCACCCGCACCGGCGACTTCGAGGCCCTGGTCGCCCTGCTCCACCCGGACGTGGTCCTCACCGCCGACCCGGCCGTGATCCCGACCCCGGAGCCGGTCGTCGTCCTGGGCGCGCACACGGTCGCCAAGGGCGCCATGGCAGCCACCGGACGCGCCCAGTTCACCGGCCCGGCCCTCCTGGACGGCACCCTCGGCCTGGCCATGGCCCCGAACGGGCACCTGCGCCTGGTCCTCACCTTCACCGTCGAACCCGGCAGCGGCCTTATCACCGCCGTCGAGGTGATCGCCGAACCGCAGCGCCTTGCCGCGCTGGAGCTGGCCGTCGCCTGACACGCGTGCGACCGATCGACATGCGCCACCTGAACCACCCCCGGTTCAGGTGGCGCAGGCACGCAGCTGCAACAGCTCCGGAGCCAGGAGCGTGACCCGGCCCGCCTGCTGGTCGTAGTCGATCAGACGGTCCCTGCGGAACGCGCCGAGCGCCCGGTTGACGGTGACCCGGGTGAGCCCGAGCGACTCCGCGAGCTGCTGCTGCGACGCGGGCAGGCGCACCACGCCCGCCGGATCGGCGGACCCCAACAGCCAGGCGGCGAGCCGTGCCGGCGCCGGCAGCAACGACGCGACGACGCGCTCCTGCTGGCGCCGTGCCTCGGCCGCCAGGACGTGCAGAACATGACCGCGTACGGCGGCGACGTCCTCGACGAGGGACAGGAACACGTCCCGCGGCAGCGCACGGACGTGCACCTGCGTCTGGGCCGTGAACGTCGCCGTGTGCCCGCGCCCGTCGATCACCGCGGTCTTGTCCAGCGCGCACGGACGCTCCCAGGCCCCGTGCCGGACGACCGCCCCCTGCGCGGTCACGGAGATCGCCGCAACTCGCCCGCTCAGCAGCAGCACCAAGTCATGCGCGGGCTCGCCTTCGCGCCGAAGGGTGTCCCCACGGGCATGACTCCCGGCCTTCGAGGCCGCCCACACCTCGCCCAACCGCGCCGACGGCAGTCCGGCCAGCAGCGGGATCCCGGTGAGAGGCAGCCACGGAGGTCTCTCTCCTGACAGAGGTGTATCTCCTGGTGGAGGTGTATCTCCCGATACAGACGCGCCCATGTCCCGGACACTAGTGTCCCCGACATGTGGACCATCGAACTGCGCTTCACCACCGACAGCGCCGAACACACCGCCGCACGCCTCGCGGCCCGCCCCGCCCACCGCGACGCGCTTGCCGCACTCCATGAGGACGGCCGCCTGCACGCGGCCGGCCCCTTCGCGGACGACTCGGGCGCACTGCTCATCTTCGACGTCCCTGACCGCGCCGCACTCGACGTCGTACTGGCCGCCGATCCCTACTTCCGTCTTCCGGCGGTCGAGCTGGCCGACGTCCGGGAGTGGTCACCGGTGGTGGGCTCCGGGGCGCCGGGCTGAGGACGCGGCAGGACATGCTTCGTCGACCCGAAAACCAGTGGAGGTGCGCTCGCGGGTGCCCTTACCGTGTTCCCGGCCGCTGTTACCCCTCCGGCAAGGACGTGCCGTTGTACACCAAGTGAGTCACCCCGAGCGCTGAACCGTCGCGCGTCACACCTGTGTGCCGCGCTCCTTTTCGCTGCGGTCTTCTCACTGGAACCGGTGTATCTCTGTGTCAAAGAACTGGGTGGTCCTGCCCACCCTTCTGCCGATCCCGATCGTCTTCTGCCGTTGCCACGCCCACGCCCACGCTTACGCGTCCGCCGGGCGCCTGCGCAAGAGCGGCAGACTTCCCGTCAATGTGAGCGGCCCTGGCCGGCTGGTGCGGCCGGCCTGGCAGTCGCCGTACGGTCCGCCGCCGCGCCGGTCGCACCGCGGCCGGTGGGTGCCTGCGCCGGGGTTGGCCAAGTCCGAGGCCGTCGTGCGGCGCGGGTACTTGTGCAGCCGGTGCGTCTGACGTCTCTCTCCGGTGCGCGGGCGGGCCCCCGATCCCGATCGGGGGCCTCCCGATCGGGGGCCTGCCTGCGCTGCCTCTGCTTACTGCTTACCGCTTACTGCTTATTGCTCACGCCCGACGCAGTGCGGAGCGCCCCGCGAAGCGCGCCGCGTCGCCCAACTCCTCCTCGATCCGGATCAGTTGGTTGTACTTCGCCGTGCGGTCGGAGCGGGAGAGCGAGCCGGTCTTGATCTGGCCGCAGCCGGTGGCCACCGCCAGATCCGCGATGGTGGTGTCCTCCGTCTCGCCCGAGCGGTGCGACATGACAGCCGTCCAGCCCGCCTGATGGGCCGTGGCCACCGCGTCGAGCGCCTCGGTCAGGGTTCCGATCTGGTTGACCTTGACCAGGACGGAGTTGCCGACGCCGGTGCGGATGCCCTCGCGCAGCAGCGTCTCGTTGGTGCAGAAAACGTCGTCGCCGGTGAGCTGGCACCGGTCCCCGACGCGGGCGGTCAGCTCGCGCCAGCCGTCCAGGTCGTCCTCCGCCATCGGGTCCTCGATGGAGACGATCGGGTAGGCGTCGATGAGCTTGGCCAGGTAGTCGGCGTTCTCGGAGGGCGTGCGGCGTACTCCCTCGCCCGCATAGTCGTACACCCCGTCGCGGAAGAACTCCGACGACGCCGGGTCCATGATCAGGCCGATGTCCGTGCCGGGGCGGTAGCCGGTGCGCTCGATGGCGCTCATCACGAAGTCGAGCGCTTCCTCGGCGGTACGCAGCGCGGGCGCGAAGCCGCCCTCGTCGCCGACGCCCGTGGAGTGTCCGGCGGCCAGCAGGTCGCGGCGCAGCGTGTGGAAGACCTCGCTGCCCGTGCGTACGGCTTCGGCGAAGGTGTCCGCGCCGACGGGCGCGATCATGAACTCCTGGAAGTCCAGCGGATTGTCGGCGTGGGCGCCGCCGTTGACGATGTTCATCATCGGCAGCGGCAGGAGGTGGGCGTCGGCGCCGCCGAGGTAGCGGTAGAGGGGCTGGCGGTGGGCAGCCGCGGCGGCCTTGGCGGTGGCGAGGGAGACGCCGAGGATGGCGTTGGCGCCGAGCCGGGACTTCGTGGGGGTGCCGTCGAGGGCGACGAGGGCGGCGTCGAGACCCGCCTGGTCCGCCGCGTTCCGGCCGCGCACGGCAGCCGCGATCTCCCCGTTGACGTGGGCCACCGCGCGGTCGACGCCCTTGCCGTGCCAGCGGGCGGAGTCCCCGTCGCGCAACTCCACGGCCTCCCGGGCGCCGGTGGATGCGCCGGAGGGGACGGCTGCGCGGCCAAGGGACTCGTCCGCCAGGACGACGTCGACCTCGACCGTGGGGTTGCCCCGGCTGTCGATGATCCGGCGGGCGGTGATGGTCTCGATGGTGGCATTGACCGTACCGACGGCTGTGGCTGTGGCTGCGACTGCTTCTGCGGACATGGGAGTTCCTCCCCGTTGTCGTGTGCCGGGGCCCCGGCTGCGACGACGCTGGCGCTGAGCCCGACGATCCAAAACCCTACAGCAATGCTGCTCAGTTTGGCTGTGCAGTTCTGCTGTCCAGTTTGGCCGTACGGTGCTGCTGTGCAGGTCAGGTGCACAGCGACGGCGTACAGCAGCGGGGTAAAGTGCCCTATGCCCACCCCGGAAGCCGCCGCCATCGCCGCAGAACTGCGTACCGCGATGGGCAAGCTCACCCGACGCGTCAAGCACGAGGACCGCATCCCGCTGGGCCAGGTCGCCGTGCTCGGCGCACTCGACCGCGACGGCGCCATGACCACCAGCGACCTCGCCGCCGACCAGCGCGTACGCCCTCAGTCGATGGCCCGTGCGGTGGGCCTGCTCATGGAGCAGAACCTGATCACGCGCAGGGCGCACCCCACGGACGGCCGCAAGTCGCTGGTCGAGCTGTCGGACGCCGGCCGAGTCGCGCTCGAAGCGGAACGCGGCCGCAGGGCAGGCTGGCTCGCGCAGGCCATCGAGGCCGAACTCACCGATGAGGAAAGGGAGTTGCTGGCCCAGAGTGCGGCCCTCCTGGAGCGGCTCGCCACACGCTAGCCAGGCGCGGCGGGAAGCCGGGGCGCCGTACGGCCGCCCCGGCCCCACCTGCGAACGGGATGGCCTGTCAGCGGTCCCGGGCGAGCGCGTACAGCTCACCCAGCAGACTCCCCTCGGTCGCGACGAGAGCGTCGAAGGTGCCCTCTTCGCGGATCCGTCCTTGTTCGAGGACGATGACGCGGTCGGCCATGCGCACGTTGTCCAGGCGGTGCGTGACCACCACCGTGATCCGGTCCGAAGCCATCTCACGGAGCTCGCGGAAGATCAGGTGCTCGCCGCGGGCGTCCATCTCGCTGGTCGGCTCGTCCAGGACGAGCACGGCCGGCTCGCGGTACATCGCTCGCGCACAGGCCAGCCGCTGCCACTGCCCGCCGGACAGTTCATGCCCGCCCCACACCGAGCGGGCGAGCAGGGTGTCGAGCTGATCGGGAAGGCCCTTCAGCACGTCGGTCATGCCGACGCGGTCCGCGGCGTCCCAGATGCGTTCGTCGCTGTGTTCCCGGGGCTGACCGAGGGTGATGTTCTCCCTGGCGCGCAGGGGCCAGTGCCCGTTCTTCTGGGGTACGAGGCCGACGTGCCGCCATGCCGATTCCGCGTCGGCGGTGGCCAGGTCGGTGTCGTCCCAGTGCACGGTGCCGCCGGTCGGCGTGGTCAGTCCGGTGAGCATGCGGATCAGGGTCGACTTGCCGGCGCCGTTCTCGCCGACCAGGGCGACGACCTCCCCTCGGTTGAGGGTGAGGGAGATCGGGTGCAGGGCGGGAGCGGCCCTGTCGGGGTAGGTGAATGCGGCATCGGCCAGGCGGATTTGATGCGGCGCCCCGGCCTGCGCGGTGCCGCGGGACGTGGTCATGGAGCGCACCTCGTCGATGAAGGTGTAGTAGTCGCTGAGGTAGAGGCCGTGGTGGAACATCACCGCGCCGTACCGCACGATCGAGTTGAGGGCGCGCCCCGCCGTCTGCGAGGCGACGATGGCCGTGCCCGCGATCGCCGTGGACATCGCACCCGAGAGGGCGAGCGCGGCCAGCGACGCCCACATGCCGAGTGTGAACACCCCCGCGAGGGAGGCCGCGAGCAACGTCACCAACAGATACGGGCGCGCGCCTTCGAGCTCGCGCCCGACGACCCTCCGGCACATGTCCCGGTACCAGGAATGCAGATAGGGGCGCATGGTGTTGGCCCGCAGTTCGTCGGCGAGGTCCGGTGTGGTGAGCCACCAGCGCATCATGCCGCGCACGTTGCGCGCGGAGAGGGTGCGGTCGTGGACGCGGTAGTCGATGCGCGCGGCGATCACGCCGCCCAGGCCCCGTGGGATGACCGACAGGAGCAGCACGCCCAGGAGGAGCGGGTGAAGTGACGTGAGTACGGTCGCGGCGGACATCAGCTGGACGACACCGTTGGTGAGCGTCTTAGCGTCATCCGCGATGTCGACGGCGCGCAGCGCGCCGATCTCGGCAGCCTGGCTTCTGTCCGTGAAGCCCGGCGTGTCGTAGGCGGAGAGCTCGGCCTTCATGTGGAGGTCGACCAGGGTGAGATCGGCGGCGGAGGCGATCTTCGGGTTCAGGCGCCGGGTGGCCCAGTCCGCGAGGATCCACATACCCGCGCCCACCGCCATCGCGACGACCGCGACCGCCAGGGCCGGCCAGGCTTGCGCGAGTCCTGTCCGGGCGTCGGAGGTGGTGAGCTCGGGCAGCGCCTTGGAGACGGCGGTGAGCATGACGGCCGTGCCCAGGCCGGACAGCAACTGACAGAGCAGGATGGTGATCGTCATGCGCCGGTCGACGGACCAGGCAAGGCGGGCCGACTGGGCGAGCGCCGCCGGGATCCGGCGGGCCATGTCCCACAGCGTCGCGTGCTCCATGGCCTTGCGGTGCTTGCGCCCGTTGTAGTCGAGCTCGGCGGGAGCCGAGGGCTTCGGAGCTGGAGCAGCTGAGCCTGGTTCTGGAGCTGGCTCGGGTTCTGGAGCTGGATCCGTTTCTGTAGCTGGATTTGCGGAGCGTGCGGCGGGGACAGCCGAGGTGTCGTCCGGCGCGGTCGCGTAAGGCGGCGAGGGTACTGGCCCCGGGCCGCCGGTGGGGGGCAAGGACCGCCGGGGGCCACCGCTGTGGGGCCACTTCATGCGAACACTCCTGCCGTCAGCCGGTCCAGGGTGCGCCGCCCGCGCGCGGTGACGTCCGGGTCGTCGTGAGACTCGCCCCGGGCGAGGACCCTCAACGCGTCCAGCGCGGCCAGACACTTCAGCACGTGGCGTTCCTGCGGCGTCAGCTCGCGTCCGTAGCCCCTGAAGAAGGCGGTGCGCAGATGCGGTCTGTCGGCCCACACTTCGCAGGCCATGCGGATGAAGTCCTGCACGACGGGCGCGAACCCGGCTCGCGCGAAATCGACCCAGGCTGCCCATGACGCGTATGCCGCCGACGACGCGCGTGCCGCCGATGATGCGCGTGCCGACACCGAAACCGACACCGAAACCGATGCCGCTTGTTGCGACCAGAGCAGATTTCCCGGCCGTACGTCGCCGTGGATGAAGCCGAGCTGTAGTGGCCGCTCGGCCATGCGCAGTTGTTCCACCAGGCCCCGGACGAACCTGCGCTCAGTCGCCGTCATCCGGCCCCCGGTCTGGTCCAGGAGCCCGCCCGCGCCCTCCGCTGCGGCGTGCAACGCCTGCTCGGCCTCAAGACGCCGGCGGCCCGTCAGTTCGCCTGCCGCATGGAGCCGCGCCACCAGGAGACCGCCCTGCCGGTGTGTCTCGTACTCCTCGGCCGGTGGGAGCGGGAGTTCCTGCACCGGACGGCCGGGTACGGCAGCTGTCAGAAGGGCCAGATGTTCGGCGCTGGACGCCCGCAGTTGAGGCGCCCGGCCGGCTCCCAGCGCGGGGGCCGCGTGCCGCAGGGCGAAGGTCTCCCTCTCGTACGCCTCCGCGTGCGGGGAGATCTTCAGGTAGAACCGGCAGCCGTCGGGCCGCACGAGATCCCAGACCCGCGCGTCCGCTCGCGGCTGCGAGGCGGCGGCGTACCGAACGTCCGCAACGGTGCCGATCTCGCGCTCGGCCCAGCCTTGCAGAGCCGTGGGGAGCGCCTTCGTGCTGCCGCTCATGCGCCCCACCTTGCTGACGGTCGTGATGCGGCGGCGAACGGGGCGCGGCGCGCGTCGGCGGGACGCCCGAGGGCGGCGGGGGCGACGGTCTGAGCGGGAGGATTTTCGAACGCGGGGCGAGGGGCGGGAAGGCAACGCACGGGGTTCATGGATTTCTCCTGTGTAGGTGAGCGGGTGGAGCACCGGGACAACGTCGCTGATCACAGGGCCGATACGGGCTGTACCGGGGGACCGGTCGAGCGCAGGTGCGACGCGAGCCCGAGAGGGCAAGTGCTGTCGGCCCAAGCCCCTGGCACCCGCTCGTTCGATTCACTCGTCACGGGGACAGCGACGAAGCCATGACCCGAGCGGGGGATTGCATGTGGTGCACGGAGTGCCTGTGGTGCACGTGGCGTCGAGAACACCGGTCTCCCTGGATGAGGCGCGGACGTGGGCAGCGGACGGAACCCTCGTCCACGCCACTGACAATCAGCGGGGTGCGGTGCTGGAATCCGGACAATCCAAATACGGGTCCGGCGCAGAGCAGACAGCCAAGGCGCGCCCCGATGACCTGGGACGCAGCCGGAAGAAAGGATTCTTGAACCCAACGGCACAACCCGGCAGTTGACTGCCCGACGAGATGGCTTGATCTGCCGTACGGCGGCGCCCGACCAGATCACTGACCGGGATGTCGAGGTGCCGACGTGCATATCGGGGGCTAGCGTGTGCAGCTCCGGGCGCCAGCGCCCGTATACCCGTATACAGGTGGTCTGGTCGTAGGAGGCGTCTCAGCGCCAAGCCGCTCCGGACGGCCCCCACTCCGTCAGGTGAGTCGGCAGAACCCGGTGATCGAGGTACGTGTTCGGTGCCCGCAGATTCAGATGCCGTCACAGTCTGTGCCGCAGCAACGTGAGTCGTCGGTCAGAGATCGTCCTCTGATTCCGAGTGCAGGCGCATGTCGAGGTCGGTGACCCATTCCAGGGCCCACGTGCGCAGAGCTTGGATCTCTTCCGGGAGCATGCTGCATGCGGTGACCACGAGTGGGTGCGGCGAGCCGATGGCAAGGACGTCGGCGAGCAGCCGGCGGTGCAGACCGGACAGGGTCATGCAGCGCTCGAGGCCCGGGTGGTGAGCTCGGTGAAGCGGGACTCCCACACATCGCGGATGATCCTGCTGATCAGGGTGCGCAGCACTGGCCACTGCGCCCGTAGCAGGTCCGGGTCGAGGAAGGCGATCAGGTCCTCGCGCTGTCCCTCGGCGAGCACGGTGCGATACAGGCTCATGCGCGAGCGCGGGCGTTCCAGGTCGAAGGAGCGGAGCCCGGACCAGACCACGTGCAGCGGCAGGCTGACCGTGCCGTGGGAGGGGCCGGCCAGGTCGGTCAGACGCTCGGGCAGGCGGCTGGTGTAGCGCGCCCGCAGTACTGCTTCGGCGGAAGGCTCATCGGGGAGCGGGGACACCAGGGCCATGGCGCCAATTATCGCCCTTTGCTTGCGCAGCGTGCAGATGATGGACGCAGATGGCTCTGGCGCGGGGCCCGGGCCCGACCTGGCGCCTGTCACAAAAGGAACCATCACGGTCACGTCGCGGTCCAACTCCCACGGGCGTGTGCTACTACGCCGAGAAGCCCTACAAGCTGCACTATGCGTGCGCGCCCCCGCCCCGCCGCGTCGCACTCAAGACTCGGCGAATTCGCTGCCTGAGGCAACACATGTGTCCAGTTCAAGCCAGCCTCTCTCGGCTGTGCCGGATTGCCACTGTCGCGGTCGGGGCGGAAAGCCACTGGATGTGGAGTTGAACCCCGACGCATCTCACCCCTTGAGCCACCCATATTCAGCCATGCAGGAAGTGGACTACGCCAATTCATTAGATCCTCGCCCCACCTCTACTTAGCGTCTCGGTTCGCATGTTGTGCACCTGCTGACACAGGAGTCACGGTGCAGATCAACGCTTCACTGGAACCCTGGGGGACGCAGTATGAGACACGTACGGAAGAGACTCGCGCAGATAGCCTCCGCCGCACTCCTCGGCACAGCCGCCACCACACTGCCGGCGTCGGCGGACGAAAGCCCGACGCCCCCGAAGCCGCTCACCTCTCCCGTCCGTGCTGAGGCGTTTGCGGACAAGCTCGGTGACGATCGCACCGGTGGCGTGTACTACAAGGACGGGGACCTTGTCGTAGCGGTTACCGATCAGGCCGCCGCCCAGTCGGTCCGCGACGCGGGCGGAACCCCGAAGCTGGTCTCCCGCAGCACTTCCGAGCTTGCGTCCATTCACCACAGCTTCGACCAGTTGGGGAATATCCCCAATACGACGTGGGGTGTCGAGACCGACACCAATCAGCTGAGCGTCGAGATCTTCGACGGAGTACCCGCCGCCGACCGGACCAGGATCGAGAAGGCCGCGGCGGCTCACCCGGGGGCGGTCCGCGTCAAGAGGATCGACAGCAAGCTGAAGTTCAAGGCAACCGACCTGCGCGGCGCCAATGGGATCTACTCCAACAACTACCTGTGCAGTGCCGGGTTCAACACCAAGAACTCCTCGGGAGCGATCTACACGCTCACCGCAGGCCACTGTGTCGCGGGCACCGGCAACACCTGGTACATGGACCACAACAGCGCCAAGATCGGTACGCAGACCGCATCCAACTTCGGCACCGGCACCGGCGGTCAGTGCGACGGTGCCACCCGCGCTTGCGACTGGGCGACCATCAGGGCGAACGCTTCCGGCATCAACCCGCTGGGGACCGTCAGGTACTGGGGCGGTGACTACCACCAGATCGAGAACTCCCGTTACCCGGCCGAAGGCGAGAGCATCGACAGGATCGGGGTCAAGAGCCAGGACACGACCGGCAACGTCACCAAGACGAGCGTGACCGTCAACATCGAAGGCGTGACGCTGTACAGCATGTTCGAGACGAACAACTGCGCTCTGGGCGGCGACAGCGGAGGGCCTGCGCTCCACGGAAAGACGGCCCTGGGTCTGCTCTCCGGCGGGTCCGACGAGCAGGTGTGCACCTCCTCCTCCAGTGGGACCTACCGGAACTACTTCACGAAGGTGCAGACCGTACTGAACGAACGCGGCCTGCACGTCTACTGACGACGCTGCCCCATCCAGCTACCGCACCGGCGAACCTGCTCTCGTCCAACCAGTCACCAGTCACCAGTCACCAGTCACCAGTCACTAGTCACCAGTCATCGGTCACAGGGACTGAGTTTCACTGAGTTTCAGGAACAGAGCAGGTAGCCGCCGCTTCGTTCGACCAGGAGGACACATGCGCGTCAGGGCATCACACCCCGTCAGCCTGCTTGCCGGGGTTGCCCTGTCTGCCGTGAGCATGCTGGCTCTCTCCGGTTGCGGTAGCCAGACGGCCGCCGACAGCGACACGGACGCGGACGTCCTCGCGGAACGGGCTCGGCAGGTCGCCGCGGCCTGGGACGGCTCGGCCGCGGCTGCCGCGAGTCGTGACCTCTACGACCCCATAGGCGAGGAAGTCCGGCTGCCGGAGGGCGGCTTGCACGGCAAGGCCGACAAGCAGGCCTACAAGGACGAGAACTTCGTCCTACGAGGCAAGCTGCCCGACACCGCCCCCAAGGCCGGCCCGGTCACATGGGCTTGGGGCAAAGCGTCGAGCCGCCCGCTGATGCGGGCGAGCGAGTCGTACGAGACCTTGGCGGGCTCCCGGGCCGACGAAGATGCTCGTGCCGACGGAGACTCCCGTGTCGACCGCGAACCTCACCTCACGGTGACCGGGGCGAAGCTGGCCGAGATGCGCGTGACCACCAGCCGCGGCCCGGCCACGGTCCCGGCCTGGGCCTTCACCCTGGACGGCTACACCTCCCCGCTCAAGCTGGCCGCCGCCGTCCCCTCGAAAGTCCCTCCGGCACCGATCAAGCCGACCCACGACATCCCCGGCTCCCCGCTCAACCGACTCGTCGGGATTGCCGCCGACAGCCGCTCGGTCACTGTCATCGCCGTCCACGGTGCCTGTGACGACGGCCCCGTGGTGGACGTCCTGGAAACGAGCGGCAGCGTCGTACTGTCGGCCTCCGTCAAGAACCACGAAGACGGCGACAACTGCACCAAGCAGGCCCGGATGCAGCAGGTGACGGCCAAACTGAAACGGCCCGTGGGGGACCGCGTCCTGCTCGACGCGCGAACCGGCCAGCCGGTTCCCTACAAGGGCCTCCGCGGGATCTCGCCGAGCGGCAGTTGATCCTGGCGTCGACCTCCTGCGAAAGCTCGTGTTGCCCCGTGCGCGGAAGCACCACGAAGTCGGCTCCGGTTCCAGTACCTGGACGCCGTCAGGGCGAGTCGAGCGGTAGCTCCCCCTCGGTCCGTGGGTCCGCCTGCTTGCCGGCCGCGAAGGCCGCCTCGAACCCGGCCCCGCCCAGGGCCCGGCGGGCCGACGCGGTTACCCGGTCCACGTCGCCGCGTTCGCCGTCCGGCAGCGGCGCGCCCACCGACGCGCGGGCCGCCGCTGCCGTGCCGAGCAGGCGGGCCGCCTGCGTCATGTGCCCGGACAGTGCCCGCGTGCCCGCGATCCCCTCCAACGCGAGCGCCACCGCCCGCGGGTCCCCGGTGTCCCGGGCCGCGGCCAGGCCCTCCCGGTGCAGGGCGAGCGCCGTCTCTGCGTCCCCCCGTAGTTCGGCGACGAAGCCGAGCTCGGCCAGGATCAGCGCCGAACCGTACTCCGCGTCGAACTGCCGGTTCCACTCCAACCAGCGGCGCAACAGCCTCTGCGCGACGTCGAGTTGACCCTGGCGCCGGGCACTGAGCGCGAGACCCATCTCGGCGAACTCCTCGGCCGGTTTGTCACCCTGCTCCACGGCGAGTCTGCGGCCCCGCTCGTGGAACTCGTCGGCCCGTGTGTGCTCCCCGCTCAGCAGCGCGATGCGGCCGAGTTCGGACCAGCGCATCGACGCGTCCGTCCACAGCCCCAGGTCCTCGGCGATGCGCAGTCCGTCCCGGTGCAGCCGTGCGGCCTCCGTGTAGTCGCCCTCGATCTCGGCGAGCCGCCCGAGCACCGCCATCGCCTGCAGCTGCCCCCACCCGTCACCGGTCTCGCGGAACAGCGCCAGGCTCTCCTCGCCCTGCCGCCGCGACATCGCCAGGTCGCCGCACACATAGGTCTGCATCCCGCGTGTGCTGAGCCCCGCCGCGACGCCCCAGCGATCGTCCAGGGCGCGGGAGGCGGTCAGTACCCGCTCCGTCAGCTCTTCGCCCACCGCGCGGTCCCCGAACCTGGTCACCGCGTGCCCGAGGAACCAGCCCACCCTGGTCCGTTCGTGCGGGTCGCGGATGTTCTCGTACGAGGTGAGGATGTCCCGGCCGTGCCGCGCCGGACCCTCGGGGGCACCGGTCAGCAGGCTCATCGCGGTCCGCCACGCCGTGGTGATCGACAGGTCCTGCCCCGCTGGGCCCTCGCCCGCCGCATTTGCACCCGCCGCGTCCGCACCCGCCGCCTCCGGCGCGTGCCCCGGCAGGCCGAGAGCGAGACCGAGCCAGCGTGTGGCCTCGGTGAGACGGCCGCGCAGGTACCAGTACCAGACCATGGCGTGCACAAGACGCCGCATCAGCACCCCGTCGCCGTCCGCGGACGCGCTGTCCAGGGCCCCGCGCACATTCGCGGCCTCCGCGTCCAGGCGCCGCAGCCACTGCTGCTGGTCCGCGCCGCGCAGATACGGGTCCGCGCGCTCCGCGAAATCCGCGTAGTAGCGGGCGTGGGCGCGCCGCACGCGGGCGAACTCGCCGGTCCGCAGCCTCTCCTGGCAGTATTCCGCCACCGATTCCAGAAGCCGGTAGCGAGGGCCGTCGCCCTCGTGCGAGACCAGTACGAGCGAACGGTCCACGAGCCGCGTCAGCAGGTCCAGGACCTCGGTGGGTTTCACGCCGTCCCCCGCACTCACCGACTCGGCGGCGTGCAGGGTGCAGCCGTCCGCGTGAATCGCGAGTCTGCGCAGCACCAACTGCTCGGCGGAGGTGAGGAGTTCCCAGCTCCAGTCGATCATCGCGCGCAGTGTCCGCTGACGCGCGGGCGCGCCCCGGTGCCCGCCGGTCAGCAGCCCGAACCGGTCGCCGAGCCGCTCGGCCAGCTCGGCCACCCCCAGCACCCGTACCCGTGTCGACGCCAGCTCGAGAGCCAGTGGAATCCCGTCGAGGCGGCGGCAGATCGATGCCACTGCGGGTGCGTTGTCGTCGGTCAGCACGAACCCCGGTGACATCGCCGAGGCACGATCCAGGAACAGCTGTACGGCGCTGGACCGCCGCAGCTCCGGCGTGCCCGCCCCTGCGGCGGGCAGGTCCAGCGGCGGTACCGGCCACAGCCGTTCACCCGCGAGGTTCAGCGGCTCCCGGCTGGTCGCCAGGATCCGCACGCCCGGCGCGTCCCGCAGCAGTGTCCGCGCGAGCCGGGCCGCCGCCTCGATGACGTGCTCGCAGTTGTCCAGGACGAGCAGCAGCCGGCGCCCGCGCAGGGTGTCCGTGAGCCGGTCCGACAGGGTGCGCGGCCGGCCGCCGGGCAGCGGCACCGGCCCGGTGTCGTCCCGCACGCCGAGTGCCGCGGCCACCACCTCTGCCAGCTCGTCGTCCCCGGAGCCGGCGGTGACGGTCTGAGCGGCCAGCTCCACGAGCCACACCCCGTCCGTGTACGTGTCCGAGAGCCGTGTCGCCACCTCAAGGGCCGCCACCTCGAGGGCCAGCCGGGTCTTGCCGACGCCACCGGGCCCCGTCAGGGTCACCAGCCGGCCCGCCTCCACCAGGCCCCGCACCTCGTCCACCGAGTCCGTCCGGCCGACCAGACCGGTCACCGGCGTCGGCAGATTGGTGCGCGGCGGCATGGCACCGGGCCCGGCCGAAGACGGGCGCAGGCCGGGATCCTGCCGGAGGATCTCCTGCTGCAGTGACACCAGTTCGGGCCCGGGTTCGAGCCCCAGGTCCTCGTCCAGGCGGTGCCGCAGCTTTCGGAAGCCTTCCAGCGCCTCACTGGCCCGGCCCGCGCCGTACAACGCCCGCATGTGCGCGGACCGGAGCCGCTCCCGCAGCGGGTGACGTTCCGTCAATACGGCGAGCTCACCGGCCAGCACGCTGTGGTCGCCCAACTCAAGCCGTGCCTCGGCCTGTTCCTCGATGGCCAGCAGCCGTTGCTCCTCCAGACGCGTCACGGCCGCGCGCGCGAACGGCTCGTCCGTGAAGTCCGCGAACGCCGGGCCGCGCCACAGTGCCAGCGCGTCGGTCAGGATGACGGCCCGCTCCCGTGCGTCCTCGATGCCCCGGGCCCGCGCGGCGAGCTCGCCGAACCGGCCGGCGTCCATGGCCTCGTCCCGCACGTCAAGTACGTACCCGAGGGCCCGGCGCACCACCAGATCGTGCCCGCCCGCGCGGGCGAGCACCCGGCGCAGCCGAGACACCAGGGTCTGCAGTGAACCGGCGGGATTGACGGGCGACGACCGGCCCCACAATTCGTCCACCAGGCGGTCGGCCGACACCACTTGCCCCGGAGCAGTCAGCAGAGCCGCGAGCAGCGAGCGGACCTTCGCCTCCGGCACCGCCACGAATTCACCCTCCGCCGACCACACGGCCAGCGGACCCAATACCCCGAAACGCATGCGCTCACGGTACGGCCCACCGGTCACTGTCCGGTGGGCCAGTGCGCCGCAAGGCACTGAAAGCGGACCGACAGAGGCTCGACAGCGGACCGACAGAGGACCGCAAGACACCGCGCGCACTCTGCTGAGGCCGGCGCGAACCGCCGGTGCGAACCGCCGGTGCCACCCGGCACACCACGTACCTCACACGCTGTCCAAAGGAGTCACACATGAGCAAGTTCGCAGGCAAGAAGGCCGTCGTCACGGGCGGCACGCACGGGATGGGCCTGGCCATCGCCAGGGCGCTCCTGGACGGCGGCGCCGAGGTCGTGCTCACGGGCCGCAACGAGAAAAAGATCGAGGAGGCGCGCACCGAGCTGAAGTCGGACAAGGCTCATGTGCTGCGCTCCGACGCGGCGAGCATGGCCGACATCCGCGGTCTCGCCGACAGCGCGCAGGAGAAGCTCGGCAGGGTCGACTACCTCTTCGTGAACCACGGCATCGCCGAGGTGCACACCCTGGAGGACACCACGGAGGAGGCATGGGACCGGCACTTCGCCATCAACACCAAGGGCGCCTTCTTCACCGTGCAGAGCCTTGCGCCGCTTCTCAACGACGGCGGCGCGATCGTCTTCACCACGGTGGCCAACGACCTCATCTTCCCCGGCCTGAGTGCTTACTCCGGTTCCAAGGAAGCGGTGCGCGCGATCGCCCATGTGCTCGCGGCCGAGCTGCTGCCCCGCAAGATCCGCGTCAACTCCGTGGCCCCCGGCTACATCAAGACCCCCACCATGGGGGTAGCCGGCATGACCGAGGAAGAGCGCCACGACTTCGAGAAGCAGGGCGCCGAGACCACGCCGCTGCAGCGCATGGGCACCGCCGAGGAGGTCGCCGCGGCCGCGCTGTTCCTGGCCGCCGACGCCACTTTCACCACCAACGTCGAGTTCCCCGTCGACGGCGGCTTCGCGCAGGGCCTCACCGGCGCGGCTCACTGACGCCGCGGGTTTCCGCTTCCTCGCGACTTGGTGCCGTTCCCTTCCGACGGTGAGCAGGCGTCAGCGGTGGCGAACAGCCCTGCGGCGCTGCTCGACGTCGGTCAGGGCCGGGTGCCTGTAGTCGATGTCCGCGGGGTTGAGGGTGACGCCGGGGGCGACTATCTCGTCGATGCGGTCGAGGATCTCGTCGTCGAGGCGGACCTCCGCGGCGGCGAGCTGGTCGGTGAGTTGCCCGACCGTGCGGGCGCCGAGGATCACCGAGGTGACGCCCGGGTGGGTCGAGGCGAAGGCGAGGGCCAAGTGCGTCAGGGAGATCCCCGCCTCGTCCGCCAGGGCCGAGAGGCGCTCGACGGCGTCGAGTTTGCGCTGGTTGCCCGGCAGATCGAGGTTGAATTTGTGGGCGACCGCCTGCCGGAACCCGTTCATCTCGATCGGCTCGCCGCGGCGGAACCGCCCGGTCAGCCAGCCGCTGTTGAGTGGACTCCAGGTCAGCACGCCGAGTCCGTACTTCTGCGCGGTGGGCAGTACGTCGGCCTCAATGCCGCGTACGAAGACGGAGTACGGGGGCTGCTCGGTACGGAAGGGGATGTGGCCCCGGCGGTCAGCGGTCCACTGTGCCTCGACGAGTTGTTCGGCGGGGAAGTCCGAGGTCCCGATGGCCATGATCTTGCCCGCGCGTACCAGGTCGGACAGGACCGAGAGGGTCTCGTCGATGTCTGTGTCCGGGTCCGGGCGGTGCACCTGGTAGAGGTCGATACGGTCGGTGCCCAGGCGGCGCAGGCTGTCGTCGACGGCGCGGGTGAGCCAACGGCGCGAGTTTCCCTGCCGGTTGGGGTCCTCGTCCTTGAAGCGGACGGGGAAGTGCCCCTTGGTCGCGAGCACGACCTCGTCGCGGCGGTCGCGGATGGCCTTGCCCACGATCTCCTCGGCCTCGCCGCCCGAGTACTGGTCGGCGGTGTCGATCAGATTGATCCCGGCGTCCAGACCCGTGTGGATCAGCCGGGCCGCATCGTCGTGATCCGTGTTCCCCCACGCCCCCAGGCGCAGGGTGCCCAGGGCGAACTTGCTGACCGATATGCCGGTGCGGCCGAGCTTCCTGTGCTGCATCACTGCCTGCCCCCTGAGGTCGCTTCTCCCCGCGGACGGGGTCTGGATTCGTTACATGTCTGACGCCATGAACGTATGACATGCGACATTAATGTTGCAAGTAGTTTGCTGGGGAGAGTACGGATGTAGCATGTCGGCGTGACGGCGCAGAAGCAGCAGACGGAAAAGCAGACGCAGCAGCCGGCGGAACGGCAGGCGAAGCGGCAGACGGAACCGCAGGTGAAGCGGCCGCTTCGGGCCGATACCGAGCGGACCATACGGACGATCCTCGAAGCCTCCGAGCGCGTCCTGGCCGCCAACCCCGCGGCGACCATGGAGCAACTCGCCAAGGCCGCCGGCGTCGCCCGCACCACCGTGCACCGTCGGTTCGCCACTCGTGAGGCGCTCCTTGACGAGCTCACCGGCTGGGCCGCCCGTCAGTTCGCGGACGCCGTCGCCGCGGCCCGCCCTGATGCCGCCCCGCCGATCGTCGCCCTCTACCAGGTCACCGCCAACGTCCTCCGCGTAAAGACCGACTGGTCGTTCGCCATGGACCGCGCGGCCGAGGATGCCCACCCCGAGGCCGCCCGTATTCACGCCGACGTCCGGGCCGCCTGCGTCCGGCTCTTCGGCCGCGCCCAGGAGGCGGGCGTACTCCGCCCCGACCTCGACCTCGACTGGACCCGACGCGTCTACTACGCGCTCATCCATGAGGCGGCCAAGGAGGGCGCGGAAGGCGGCGAAGCGGATGCGGACGCGCTCGCCACTCGCGTCGTGGACACGTTGCTGCGCGGCGCCGGAGACCCGTCCGGGCTCGGCGGGCATACGGGATTCTGAAGACAGCCGTCCCGTCCGCCGTCGCCGCGGGCCCCTGACCTGGAACGCCGGTTGGCCCGGCCACATGGTCCGGCCGCATGGCCGGGCCAGCCCTCCGGGGCTTGCAGCTGTCAGGCGGGCTGCGCGGCAGGCGGCATCCTGCTGGTGACGGGCCATCGCCTGACGCTATGGCGTTATGGCCCTCTGGCGTTCAGCCCGGGGTGGGGCGGGGATCGACGTGACGCTGGCGGTTCGCTGGCGGTTCGACGCGGTTGTTCCGCGTTGGCATTGCCGGGATCTGATGGGTGGTCAGGGCGCACCGCCTGTGCTGGCTTTCGGTAACTGCACTCTTGTCAGCGCCTGTTGGTCAACCGGTGTTGGTCAACGGGTGTTGTGGACTGACAACACGCGTTGGCCTATGTTTGTTGGCATGACCGGCACCACGGAGAACCAGCAGGCCGCACGGCGTTCCGACGCCACCCGCGCCACGATCCTCGACGCGGCCCGCGAACGGTTCGCGGCGGACGGCTACGAGAAGGCGACCATCCGGGACATCGCGCGCGACGCGAAAATCGACCCGTCGATGGTGATGCGCTACTACGGCAACAAGGCGGGCCTGTTCGCGGCGGCCGTCGCGATCGACCCCGGGCTGCCTGGCCTGCCCCTCGAATCGACCGAGGAGATCGGCCGTACGCTGGTGCGCCACTTCCTCACCCTGTGGGAGGAGAACGGGGAGCTCACCGCGCTGATGCGGGTCGGCGCCACCGACCCGGCCGCCGCCGATCGCATGGGGAGCGTGCTGCGCGACCAGTTGATCCCGCTGGCGCGCAGGCTGGGTCCGGATCCGGAGCAGGCACAGGCGCGGGCGGCACTGTGCGCCTCGACCGTGTTGGGGCTCGCGCTGACTCGCTATGTACTGCGGTTTCCGGCCAGCGTGGAACTCGACCGCGAGGAGATCGTGGACTGGCTCGGACCCACGCTTCAGCGGTACCTCACCGCACCCACGCCCTGAGAACGCGTCGGGGCACCCACCGCGACCTCGGTCACGGCGGATGCCCTCGATAGGAAAGCCTCTGCTCAGTCGACGGGCCTGCCACTCCGCTGAGTCGACGGGCCTGCCCCCGTACTCGCGGCTGCCCTGGCCTCCGCCTTCGCGTCGCTCACCGCTGCGGCGGCCTGCCGCGTGGCCTCGTCGACAGCCGCGGCTGCGTCGAGAGCGGGCGCCGGTTGCGTCGTGAGCCCGGCAGTCCCGCCCGCTTCGTCCGACGTGTCGCCGTCAGCGGCGGCGCCCGCCTTTCCGGCCTGCGCGGCCTTGGGCAGACCCATCTCAGACTGGTCGCCGAACGCGCTGGTGACGGTGCGCACCGCTTCGGTCAGCTCTCCCGGGATCACCCAGAAGGTGTTGTTGTCGCTGGCCGCCAAGTGCGGGAGCGTTTCGAGGTACTTGTAGGCAAGGACCTTCGGGTCGGCGTTGTTGCGGTGGACGGCCTGGAAGACGCGCTCCACTGCCTGTGCCTCGCCTTCCGCCCGCAGGGTCATGGCCTGCTGTGTGCCCTGTGCCTCGAGAATGTCCTTCTGCTTGGTGCCCTCCGCCGTGAGGATTTTGGCCTGCCGTTCCCCTTCGGCGTGCAGGATGGCCGCGCGCTTGTCGCGCTCGGCCCGCATCTGCTTCTCCATGGCCTCCTTGATGGTCTGCGGCGGGTCAATGGCTTTGATCTCGACACGGTTGACCCGGATACCCCACTTCCCGGTGGCGTCGTCGAGGACCGTGCGCAGCCGGGCGTTGATCTCTTCGCGCGAGGTGAGTGTGCCCTCCAGGTCCATGCTGCCGATGACGTTCCGCAGGGTGGTGACGGTCAACTGGTCGATGGCCTGGAGGTAGTCGGCGACTTCGTAGGCCGCTGCCCGCGGGTCGGTCACCTGGTAATAGAGAACGGTGTCGATGTTCACCACGAGGTTGTCCTCGGTGATCACCGGCTTGGGTTCGGACGAGTACACCTGCTCGCGCACGTCGAGTTTGGTGTTGATGCGGTCCGCCACCGGCAGGACGAAATTCAGGCCGGGTTGCAGCGTCCGGCGGAACCGGCCGAACCGCTCGATGTTGTAGCGGCGCGCCTGCGGAACGACTCGCACCGTGGAGGCCACGAGGAAGACGACGACAACTGCCGCCACAAGAATGAGGATCACGACCGGATCCATACTGCCTCCGATGCTCTGCGTTCAGCTGCTCTGTATTCAGCTGCTGTGTTCGGCTGCTCTGTGTTCCGCTGCTCTGTGTTCAGCCGGTCAGGGAAGGAGCTCGCGGGGGTAGACGACGGCTGTCGCGCCTTCGATCTCCATGACGTCCACCAGCGCTCCCGCCGGGATCACCTGGTTTTCGTCCAGAGCGCGGGCGGACCACTGTTCGCCGGAGAGCTTGATCAGGCCTTCGGTCGCGGTCACGTCCTGCATGACCACGGCCCGCCGGCCGATCAGCGCATCGCTGCCCTCGCGGGTGAGGGGCGCCCGCGCCACGTGGCGCAGCGCGACGGGTCGCGCAAGCACGAGACCCGCGGCCGCGGCCGCCGCGAGAGCCAGGAGCTGGCCGAAGACGCCGACACCCAGCCCGGCGACTACGGCGGCAACGACAGCAGCACCCGCCAGCAATCCGAAGACCAGCGTCAGGGCGAAGAACTCCACGGCACCGAGTGCCGCGGCGGCGAGCAACCAGGCAAACCACGGCATCGAATCGCGCCTCTCGTACGGGCTGTGCTCACCGACCTGCCGAGCGGAACGCGGCCAGGACGGTGCGTACTCCCATCTGATCGGCGTGCGTGATCTGCGTCCATCCGTGCTGACACCCAAAAGCGTCGGCCGTGCCACGCCCCGCGGCGGACCGGTGCGCCAGATGCCTCACATGCGCCAGATGCGCCAGATGCGTCACATGCGTCAGATACGCCAGGTACGGATCCTCATGGCGGCGTCGTATACGTCGGCCTTGTTGGCGAGCACGTCCTTGCAGAGTTCGACGAGCTCGCCGTAGGGAGCATCGAGCCCTTCGCCGCTGGCGTGCATGTACGCGATGGCGATCGCGCATGCGTAGCGGACGTTGAGGGACGGAAGCGGGCGCAGCAGGAGCAGCGTGTGCAGGAGGGCGGCCGCCCGCCAGGAGGCGTCCGGCGTGACGCCGAGCCGGGGCGGGTCGACGCGGTGGCGGGCCACGGCTGCCACGAGCGCGGAGAAGTCGTTGACGACGTGAGCGTCGGGAAGCGCGGTCTCGTGCTGCTGCAGCAGCCACGGCACGTCCACGTGCAGGGCAGGAGGCATGAACTCAGGCAGCCCTGCCCGCGGGGCCCGGCAGCGGACCGTCGTCGATGCCCGCGGCGGCGATGGCATCGGCCAGGGCCGGGTCGGCGAAGTACTGCTGGAAGACGCGCGCGCCCTCCTTCAGTGCCCGGTGGTGGGCGATGGCCCCTGCGGTGGAGGCCTTCACGAAGGCCTTCATCGGCATGCCCTGCTCCCGCGCGATCGCCCGGAGCTCTTCGAGCTCCGCGTCGTCGAAGTCAATATTGAGTGCGGCCATACGTCCGAGGGTAGCGGGCCAGGTACCCCGAGCTCAATCAATGCAGGTCAGAGGCTGCTGGCACAGGTACCTCGGAAGTACCTCGGAAGTACCTCGGAAGACACTTCCCACCGGGGTCCTAGAAGCTCCCAGAGCTGTCGGAGGAGCCGGGCCCGTCCCACCCCCGCGTCCCGGGCGACCTGTATTTCTGCTGCTCAGAGGGCCATTTAGCGTTCCAGCGTCCCTAACTGGCCGGATTTCATGGCGGTTCGGACGGATCACCCCGCAAGCTCGGAACGTGTTCTCGACGGCAATGACATGAGGAGTTCGCAGATGCTTCGCAAGCGCTCACGCCTGATCGCCGTTCCGGTCGCGGCCGTGGCCCTGACCCTGACCGCCGCCGGGTACCAGGCCAGCGCGGCCGGGTCGCCGGACGCGGACGGCGCGGCGCGGTCCGGCACGGCTGCCCGGGCAACCGTCCCGTGCCTGGCAGACGCCACCACGCTGGTCGGCGACCTCGACGGCGACAGTCGCCCCGACAAGATCATCAACCCCGGCCACACCGGACTCAAGATGACCGTCCAGTGGGGAGCCGCGGACGGCTCCTTCGGCAGCAAGCAGAACGTCGCCAAGCTCCTCGGCGCGAAGACGGGCGAGGTCGCCACCGCCGCGGTCGCCGACTTCCAGAACGACGGCACCCTGGACATGGTCGTCAACCTCGTCACGCCCGCCGGCGGGGACGACCCCAACACCGCACGCGTCGCCGAATTCCGCCCCGGCCCGCTCAAGCGCTCCAACCTCGCGTCCGCCGCCCCCGTGCGCTCCGACATCGGCACCCACGGCGAGGCCAAGCAACTGCGCATCGCCAACTACGGCGACGACGCGTACCCGGACCTCGCGGTCCTCAACAACGACGGCGACGGCGTCTGGGAGCGGTCGGTCCGCCTGACGAAGCCGGGCAGCGGCCCCGGCGCCTACGACTACGAACTGCAGCAGAAGTACGGCGAGACGGGGACCCCGGCCGAACCGCCGGCCATGCCCACCGGCGGCTGGAAGCACTTCTACAAGTCCTGCTCCTGACCACACAGGTCGCTGCCTCTGACCACGGCTCCTTGCTCCTGACCACAACCGGGCGCCGCCGGACCCCCACCCGCGCACCGGCGGCGCCCGGGCCGCCCCATCGCCGTACTCCCGTAAGTGAGGAAGTTCGCTTGTCCAGCACGCCCCCGGCCGCCCCCTCCTCCCCGGCTGCCTTACCTACGTCCAACCGGGTGCGGGTCGCCGTCAGCGCCCCCGACCCGATAAGCCGCGAGGGAGTCCTCAGCCAGCTGCGCCGGCACCCGGAGGTCGAACTGCAGGCGGAATCCGGCCCCGCCGCCGTGGCGCTGCTCATCGAGGACACCCTCGACGAGGCCGCGCTGACCCGGCTCAGGCGCGCCGTGCGCAGCGAGGGGGCACGTGCGGTGCTCGTCGCGGGTACGGTCCGCGAGCACGAACTCCTGGAGGTCATCGAGTGCGGGGTGGGTGCCATCGTCTGGCGCCACGAGGCGACCGCCCAGCGTCTGGTCCAGGCGGTGCTGACCACGGCCAGGGGCGGCGGCGACCTGCCCGCGGACCTGCTGGGCCAACTCATCGGCCAGGTGGGACGCCTGCACAGGGGCGCCGCCGACCTGCCGGGGACCTTCCTCAGCTTCACCAAGCGCGAGGTGGACGTGGTGGCGCTGGTGGCGGAGGGCTTCGACACCTCGGAGATCGCCATGAAGCTGTCGTACTCCGAACGGACCGTCAAGAACGTCATGCACGGCCTGACCACACGCCTGAACCTGCGCAACCGCGCACATGTGGTCGCCTACGCCCTGCGCGAGGGCTACATCTAAAGGGGCGGCGGAGGGCTACATCTAAAGGCGCGGCGGCCGGCGCAGCCACCGCCCGTACGCCGAGGCCGGGAGTGGCGCAATCTCGACTAGCCGGCGCACGCCAGCAAGGGAGGGGACCCGGCTCCGACGGGAGCCGCTGCCCTGACGATTCCGATCTCGTAGGCGAATATCACGGCGTGGACCCGATTGCGCAGATCCAGTTTGTTGAACATGTGCTGCACATGCGACTTGACCGTGCTCTCGCTCACGGAAAGTTCGGCCGAGATTTCCGCGTTGGTCATTCCTTGCGCGATCAGTCGAAGCACGTCCGCCTCCCGGCGCGTGAGGTGCTCCAGGTCGCTTCCGTCGGTCACTGCGCTGAGGGTGCTCTCTGTCTCCCGTGCCCTCGCCGGAGATATCAATGAGTACCCTGCGGCTATAATGCGCAGTGCGGCGCAAATCATGTCTGAGTTCGACTGGTTGAGAAGTATTCCATCGACGCCGACGTCAGGGAGCTGACGTACGCGCTGATCAATGCTGTCCACCAGCATCAGAGTAAATCTGGCCTTCTGTAAGGCGACCATGCGGCGTATGGCGGTCACGTCTATGGCGTAGCTCTCTGAATCAACCATCGCTATGTCAGGGGATTTTACCGCCGAGAGCTGAATCGCCTGCGATACGCTCTCGGCTTCTCCGACGACATCGAGATCTGGGCAGCTCTCCAGTAGCGCGCGATACCCGGCCCTTACGACGCTTCGTTCGCTCACAACCAGGATCTTTATCGTTTTTCCTTGTTGCATTTCTTCCTCACGAGTGAAGTCCGTGCTCGGCGGGTGCGACAGGAATTCTTGGAGACCGACGATGTGAGTGATCGGTGGCGGCTGCTCGAAGTAGCGGCGTCGTTGCCGGCCTTGGCGGCATCCGGCCTTCTTGTGGGGTGGCTGGAATTCACTGTCCCTATGGAACCCGGTGAGGCTTGCGCCGGACTCCGCAGGGTCTGTCTTCGGACATGCCACACGCTACGGAAGGAGGGCCACACTCGCGGTATAGAGGCGGTATATAACCGCCCCATGCACGCAGCGCGACGGCCGTTACCTGCGAGAATGCCCGGCGATCTGACGGTGTGACACACGTCTAGAGGGAGCCGGCTGAGTGCTCCGGCTCCCTCTGGATGGTGACGCGGTAGTTCTGTCAGGCGCGGATTGAATCATTCCGATTCCGGCCACATTCCGGAATGCAGGAATGCCAGCGCGCCCGGGCCGGGGGAGGTCCCGGGCGCGCTGTCCTGAACCGCTGCCCGCATGTGCGGGGGTCCAGGAGCAGTGGCCGCCCTACTGCCGTCGGGCAGGCTCGGTCCTTGTTCCGGAGATGCCGGACTTCTGGTCCGGGCCCTCGACCGGCGACTTGGGCGGCGCGGCGCGCTTGGGCACCAGGACGGCGGCCAGGATCGCGGTGACGGCCGCGGTGCCGAGCACGGCATACGAGGCGGCGATGTAGCCGTCGACGAAGGCGGTTCGCGCCGCTTCGACCAGCGGTCCTGCCGCGGCGTCGGGCACCTTGCCCGCGACCTCCAGCGCTCCGCCGAGCGAGTCCTCGGTCGCTTCGCGTGCGGCGGGAGGCAGTTTGCCTGTGACCTGCTCCGGCAGCCCGTCGGCATAGACGGTGTTCAGGACGCTGCCGAAGATGGCGATACCCAAGGCGGCCCCGACCTCGATCGACGCGTCGAAGGTGCCGCCCACCACGCCACCGCGTTCGGCCGGCGCGTTGGCCATTACGGAGTCGGTCATGGCCGGGATGGCCAGGCCCGCCCCGAGGCCGAACAGGACACCGGAGACCATGAGGCTCGTGTCGTCGCTCGAGGTGTCCATGGTGGTGAGGACGAAGGCGCCGCCGGCGGCGAGCAGCGCACCCACGGTGATCGGCCAGCGCGGTCCTGCCCGGTGGTAGACGCGCTCACCGATGGGCACTCCTGCGATCAGCGCGATACCTGCCGGACCCAGTCGCAGTCCCGTCTCCAACGCGTCGTAGCCCAGGAATTGCAGGGCGAAGAGCGACACCAGGTAGATCATGCCGATGACGATGGTGAAGATCAGCGCGGCGAAGCCGGCCCCGGCGGCGAAGTACTTGTTCGTGAACCAGCCCAGGTCGATCATCGGGTTGCTGACACGGCGTTCGACGAAGACGAAGAAGACCAGGCAGACCACGGCGAGCGTCCACGCGCTCAGGACCTCCACCGAGAGCCATCCCTTTACCGGTCCCTCGATGACGCCGTACACGAGGCCGCCCAGCATGAGGCAGGACAGCAGTGCGCCCCATGGGTCGAGACGCCCGGCATTCCGGTCCCGGGTGGCAGGCAGCAGCGGAACCGTCGCCGCTAACAGCGCGACGGCGATGGGGACATTGAGATAGAAGCAGGCCTCCCACCCGTACGGTTCGACGAGTGCGCCGCTCAGGAGCGGGCCGCCGGCGAGGCCGAGGCCGGCCGCGGCCCCCCACAGTGCCAGGGCGCGCTTGCGCTCGGAGTCCTCCGGAAAGGTGACCCGTACGAGGCCGAGTGTGGCCGGCATGATCAGCGCACCCGAGACACCCAGGCCCACTCGCGCGGCGATCATCGTCCCCGGGGTTTCGCTGAGTCCTCCCATCACGCTGAAGACCGCGAATCCGCTCAGGCCCCACATGAGGGCGGCGCGCCGACCGAACTTGTCTCCCACCGCCCCGAGGGCGAAGAGAAGTGCCGCGACGGTGAGCGGATAGGCGTCCAGCATCCACTGCAGCTCACTCGACGTCGCCTGCATCTCCTGGGCGACGTCGCGCAGTGCGACGGTGAGCGCGATGTTCGCCGTCACCACCAGGAACAAACTCAGTGCGAGCACGCTCAGCCCGGCCCAGCGGCGTGGATATGGCTGAGCCGACTGCTGGGGTGGATATGACATCAGAGGCTCCTCCGCAGGTTCGATCAGTACGGTACAGTACCGTACCACTGAAGCGATACTCCAGTAAGCTGCTCGCATGTCAACACCACTACGGGGCGGGCAGGCCCGTGAAGATCAGCTGCTCAGTGCGACCCTCGAAGTGCTGAGGGAGGTGGGCTACAGCCGTATGACCGTCGACAACGTCGTCTCCCGGGCGCACGCCAGCAAGGCGACGGTCTATCGCCGCTGGCCGTCGAAGTCGGACCTCATCGTGGCCGCGTTCGAGAACGCGACCCGGGACCTCCCCGCCGAGCGGGACACCGGTTCACTGCGCGGTGATCTGCTTGCCGCGCTGGGGGATGTGCTCGATGAACTGGACCGGTTCGGCGACGTGATGGTGGACCTGCTCGGAGAGCTGGGCCGCAACCCGGAACTGGCCAGCACGATCCGCGACGGGTACATCGCGATGCGCCGCCAGAGCGTCATGAGCGCCTTCGAGCGTGCGCAGAACCGGGGGGAGATTCCGGCCGATGTCGATGTGCAGCCCCTGTGGGACCTGGCGCCGGCCGTCATCTTCTTCCGCCGCTTCAACATGGGCCAGCGTGTGGCGGACGAGGAGGTCCGCGCCCTGGTCGACGAGGTGGTGTTGCCGCTTGCGCTCCGCTCCCCGGTGCGGTGACCGCCTTCCGGCGGTTGCGGTTGAAGGGAAGGCCGAATGTTCACGTGCCGGATACGTCGCTGAACTCCGGGTGCTCGCCGGGAAGTTCATCCTGGTGAACCGGCCGGACCGAAGCCGGACCGAAGCCGGACGGGGGTCGGGCGGGCGGCGTGTCGGGGCGCCTAGTCAGGCCGTCGAGCGGTACGGTACGGTACTGTATCCATGCTGCGAGTAGTGCAGGCTGCGGTTTCAGTGCCTTGAACGTCCTCCTCACCGATGTTCCTGGAAGTGGAGTTGCCGTGCGGGAAGAGTCGCCGAATGAAGTGTTCAACCTGGGCGTCGTCGACTATGAGGCCATATACCAGGGGGCACGGGCTGTGCCGGGGGCGGACGTGGTCTTCGAGACGGCCCCGTGGGACATCGGTGAGCCGCAGCCGGTCGTCGTCGATCTGGAGAGGACCGGGCAGCTGCGCAGCGAGGTCCTGGACGTGGGGTGCGGCCTCGGCGAGCACACCATGTTCCTTGCCGCGAAGGGGTATCGCGCGGTGGGGGCAGATGCCGCCCGCGCCGCCCTCGACCGGGCTCGCGCGTGTGCGACACGGCGTGGACTCCAGGTCGAGTTCGTGCACTCCGACGCGACGCGACTGGCCGAGTTCGGCGAGGGCAGGTTCGCGACTCTCCTGGACAGTGCGCTCTATCACTGTCTGAACGAAGCGAAGCGTGGGCAGTACGCAGAGGCGCTCGGGCGCGTGGCAGCTCCGGGCGCGCAGCTCCATCTGTTCTGTCTGGCGGAGGACTCGTCACCGGGGTTCCGGATGATAGGAGGTGTCAGCCGGGAGGGCTTGCACGCGACGTTGAGTCCCTACTGGGAAATCTCCGACATCCGCCACTCCTACTACGTCACGGCGCTGACCCGCCCGCTATTGGAGCAGGGGACAGGGGCGGCGCTCGCGGAACTGGGGATGCACTTCGACGCCGAGCAACTGGACTACGACGGGATGGGGCGCATCCTGGCGCCGGTATGGCAGCTGAAGGCCGTGCGCCGCGGGTGAATAATTCGTGCCGGATTTAGCTACGGAACTTTGCCTTCCGTGCCGTATTGACGGCTGGTGGTCAGTAAAGGGTGCCCGCAGCAATTAAATGCCCTGTGCACTGCTGCGGGTTCCCTTTGTATGCACGCCGATCGCCCGCTGGATGGGCATGCATGTGTTCTTGTTTATATGGTTCATGCTTGACACAAGATAAGAACGCGGTGATACGATCAGTCGCGGTGAGCGAGTTAGTCGACTTTCGGCTCCATTGATCGTTACTTGCTCAATCAATTGTCGTGAGACGTGAACCGTGGCGTAGTAAAGCTGGGGACGGGGGTTCCTTTCTGTGCGATCGCGCAAGAGATTGCAATCGGAAAAGGTCAGTGTGCGATGCGGGGCTGGTCCGGGCATGAAAATTGCACCCGGCAGCTGTCCGCGCGATCCAGCTATCAGGCCGGCCGCGTATGTGTTCGCCTCCGGCACCGGCCTTCCCTTCCACGCTGTCGGACACAGTCGATCCCCGGTATCGCGGCGGTCATGTCCTGGTATCCGAGCGTGTGCGAGACCGCAGATCTCCCTTTCTGGCTGAAGCCATTTCCGTGGGCCGCTCAAGGCGTGAGCGCGCCCGCGTCATCCCATCATCGACGAGTGAAGAATGATTTAGGTGCTTGGCGGGTATGCCGATGCGCCGATCTTTGAGCGCCGTATTTCGGCATGCAGTACGTCACCTCTCTAGAACCTCATGGGCCACCGGTATAACCGAAGGAGAGTTACGTGATGGAGATCAACGTGCTAGGGTCGCTCAGCGCTGTCGAAGGTGGGGTCTCAATTGTGCCCACCGCCACGAAGTTGCGACAGCTTCTGGCTTTATTAAGCCTGCACGGTGACCGAATAGTCACCATCTCGACGTTGATGGAGGAGCTCTGGGGAGAATCCCCGCCCAAGAGTGCTTCGTCAATACTGCAGACATATATACTGCAACTCCGCCGCAAGATCTCAAGGGCCCACGGACACGGCGACGGACGGCGGGCCAAGGACGTCCTGGTGACGCAGCAGGGCGGCTACCTCCTGCGGATCGGCGAGGGCACTCTCGACTACCTCGAGTTCGACCGGCTCGCCGAGGCCGGCCGCATCGCCACCGAGGCGGGAAACCACCGGCTCGCCTCCGAGCACTTCACCCGGGCCCTGGCCATGTGGCGGGGATCCGCCCTGATCGACGTACGCGCGGGCAACGTGCTGCAGTTCGAGGTGCTGCGCATGAACGAGAGCCGCATGTCCGTGCTGCAGCAGCGGATCGACGCCGACATCCAGATCGGCAGGCACACTTCGCTGGTCCCGGAACTCAAGGTCCTCGTGGCGCAGAATCCGCTCAACGAGAACCTCTGCGCCCAGCTCATGGTGGCCTTCCAGCGCATGGGCTGCGCCTGGCGCGCGCTGCAGACGTACCAGAACCTGCGTGAGGCCCTCGCCAGGGAACTGGGCCTGGAACCCTCGGCGTTATTGCAGGAAATCCATCACGCCGTGCTCGTCGGAGAGCCCGCGCGCAGCCGCTTCACCCCGCACGGCAGCGAGTCGGCCACGCCCGGGGAGCTCGCGCAGTACCGGTCCGAACCCGCCCCGCGCCCGGACATCCCCTTCTCCGTTGCCACGAGGTGATGAGCACCATGCAGGCACACCCCGGTCAACGCGGCGCGAGCGCCGGCCTGGTGGAGCTCACCGAGGAGCTCCGGCTGCGCAAGGACAGGCTGCTGGAAGGCCCTTCCGCCGAATCGACGAGCAAGCAGCACGCCAAGGGGAAGCTCACCGTTCGCGAACGGCTCGACCTCCTCTTCGACAAGGACACCTTCCAGGAGATCGAGCCCCTGCGCCGCCATCGGGCCACCGGTTTCGGCCTGGAGGACCGCAAGCCGGACGGCGACGGCGTCGTCACCGGATGGGGGACCGTGCACGGACGGCAGGTGTTCGTCTACGCACACGACTTCCGCGTCTTCGCGGGCACCCTGGGCGAAGCGCATGCCGCCAAGGTGCACAAGGTGATGGACATGGCGGCCGCGGCGGGAGCCCCGCTGGTCAGCCTCAACGACGGGGCAGGCGCACGGATACAGGAGGGCGTCACCGCCCTCGCCGGATACGGCGGCATCTTCACGCGGAACATCGCACTCTCGGGCGTCGTCCCGCAGATCAGCGTGATCCTGGGGCCCTGCGCCGGTGGCGCGGCCTACTCGCCCGCGCTCACCGACTTCGTCTTCATGGTGCGCGGAAGCTCACAGATGTTCCTCACCGGGCCCGACGTGATCGAGGCCGTCACCGGCGAACGCATCAGCCAGGACGCCTTGGGCGGCGTCGAGGCGCACGCCCACACCTCGGGCGTGGCCGGCTTCGCCTGCGAATCCGAGCAGGAGTGCCTCGCGGACGTCCGCCATCTGCTCTCGCTGCTGCCCTCCAACAACCGGCACCTGCCACCCGTCGCCCCCAGCGCCGACCTGCCGGACCGACGCACCGACGAACTCCTCGATCTGGTCCCCGGCTCGTCACGGCAGACGTACGACGTCTGCACGGTGATCGAGACCATCGTGGACGACGGCGAGTTCCTGGAGATCCACGAGAACTGGGCGCCGAACGTCGTCTGCGCGCTGGCCAGACTCGACGGGCACGTCGTCGGCATCGTGGCCAATCAACCCAGCGTGCTGGCCGGCGTGCTGGACATCGCCGCGAGCGAGAAGTGCGCTCGATTCGTCTCCATCTGCGACAGCTTCAACATCCCCCTGGTGACCCTGGTGGACGTGCCCGGATTCCTGCCCGGAGTGGCGCAGGAACACAGTGGCATCATCCGCCACGGCGCCAAGCTCCTCTACGCCTACGGCAACGCCTCCGTGCCGCGCGTCTCGCTGGTGCTGCGCAAGGCGTACGGAGGCGCCTACATCGTCATGGACTCCCGGTCGCTGGGCGCCGACCTGTCGTTCGCCTGGCCGACCAACGAGATCGCGGTCATGGGTGCCGAAGGCGCCGCCAACGTTGTCTTCCGCCGGCAGATCGCCTCGGCCGATGACCCGGACGCCGCCCGCGAACGGCTCGTCAAGCAGTACCGCACCGAGTTGATGCACCCCTACTACGCGGCGGAACGCGGCCTAATCGACGACGTCATCGACCCCGGTGAGACACGCCATGTGCTGATCCGCTCGCTGGCGGTGCTCCGTGACAAACAGCGGCGGCTGCCCGAGCGCAAGCACGGGAACGTCCCTCTGTGAATCGGATCGCCCTCCTGGAGCGCTCCCTCTCCCGGGCGGGCGCGGCCCCGGACACGGTCGCGCTCGCTCTTTGGCGCTACGGCTTCCCCGCCGAGTTCGTGCCGGAGACAGCGGGCGGGCGGCTCCGTCGTGCCGAGGAACTGCACCAACTGGTGCGCACGGTGCTGCGCAGGGATCTGTCGGCGGCTGCCGAGCCGTATCTCGGCAGCTTTCCCTCGGCGGCACGCATCTGGGCCGGCGGAACCCGGAGCCAGCAACGGCGGGCGGCCGCACTGCTGTTGAGGGGCGAACGGCTGGGAGCGGCGGGCGGCGGCGCGTCGGCACCGCAGGGCGGCTTCACGGCGCTGACGCAGCAAAGCGGCCTGCGGCTGTCCGCGAAACCCAGCGCCGCGGCGCCGCCCGGCTGTCACGCGGTCGTCGTCACGGCACGCCATGACGCGGGGCGAGGCGGCGGCCGTCACCACACCGCGCTCCTGCTCACCCCGGACGAGGTGCCGGCCGGTGGGCACAGCCGCACGGTCGGCTGGGACACGGTGCTCGACGCACCGGGGGGTGGTCTCGAACTCGCCCTGCGTGCCGCTCGGTTGACGCACGGTCTGCATGCCTCGACGGTGCTGGCCCGCCTCGACCCGCTGCTGCACGGCGTGGTGGAGGCGGCGCAGGCGGGCGCCCCGTCCCGCACGGCCGCCCCGCCCGGACGGGACATACTCGCCGGAGCCTTCCTGGACCTGCTGGTGGTCGACTGCATCACGCTCTGCGCCGCGCGGGCGGCGCATCTCCTGCCCGACTGGGCCTCCGCGTGTTCGGCGGCCGCCGGATATCTCGCCGAACGGCTGCTGACGGAGACCGGCCACGACCTGACCACCGTGCTGGAAGGGGCGAGGCTCGACAGCCCGGACCCGTACCGGAGATTCGCGCGCCGACTGAGCGAACTGGCCTCGCCCCTGTGGCCCACGGGAGACGAAGTGTCCCCGTGGGCCGTCCTCGTCGCACGGCTTCCCACGCGCGGGTACGGCGGTGTGCTCACCGTCGGCGGGCAGGGCCAGGAGATCCCGGAGGCACTGTTCCGGCCCGACGGGCCGTTGCCGGCGCTCGACCTGACCCGGCCGATGCGGTGCTCGTCCCGCTCCGCGACCGAAGACCCGTTGAGTTCGCTTGCCTCACAGGCGGCCCGCATCACGAACGCGGGCGACACGGGGTCGCACCCCGGCTGCAGCGCCGTACTGAGGGAACTGCTCGGCCGTATGGTCGTGGCGGTCGCCGAACTGGGCGAGGCCTGCGCGCCGTTGGACGCGGCCGGACACACGGCCCTGTCCGGTCCCTACGCCCGCTCCCTGGCGGACCGCTACGCACTGCTGGTCGCAGCCGCTGCCTGCGCCGGGGCGTGGTGGCACCAACATGGGCGCCAGGAGCGCTTCCCGGCCGAGACGTGCTGGCTGACGGCTGCGCTGCACCGCATCGCGGGGCTGCTCGGCATCGCGCTGCCGGAGCTGCCGCCGGCCTGTCTGGACCGTGTGCACCAAGAGGTGCTCGCGCGCTTCCACGGCGGGCTGAGCTACGACCTCGGGGCGACACCGCCGGCCGGGCCGCGCACACCGGGCGGCTGATCCCTTGCTCACCACCTCCGCGTCCCTGCTGCCCGCACCGGGACCCGCGGGCCCCTGGCTTCCGTTACGTGAGAGCCTGCGGCGTCACGGGTTCGCCGTGGCGTACGGCTGGGTACCCGCCTGGCTTCCGGCCGGCCCCTCCGGCCCCGACGAGGCGGAGTTGCGGCGGCTGCTCGGCGGCCGGCTGACTCACTACCTGAAGCTGACCCATCCCCGGGCGCGGCGGGACTACCTGGCGTCCCGCGTCTTCTTCCGGCACATCGTCGGTGCGGCTCTCGACGCTCCCGCTCAGAGCGTGGACATCGCGTACATGCCGCACGGACGCCCGTACGTGCGCGGCTGCGGTGAACTCGAAGTGGGTCTGAGCCACTCCGGCCCCTTGCTGGTCGCCGCGGTGAGCAGAAACGGCCGCATCGGCGTGGACGCGGAAGCGGCCGACCGGCCGCTGGACGACAGCGGGTGGGCCCGGGACGTGTGCACACCGCAGGAACGCGTCCTCCTCGCCGCCCTGCCGCCCGAGCGCCGCAGCGGCGAACTGGTCAGGATGTGGACGCTGAAGGAGGCGTACAGCAAGGCCATGGGGCAGGGCATGCGCTATCCGTTCGACCGGTTCGGCTTCACTGGGGCCGGCGCGCCGGAGAGGTCGCTCGGGCCGGCGGACCAGTGGCATGCGGTGGCCGGCTGGCACTGCGCGACCACGGTTCTGCCGGAGGGGGAGCGGCCCTACCGCGTGAGCTGGGTGTACCAGCGCCGGGACGGCGCCGGCACCGCCTCGTCCGGCTGGCTGGACGAGGCGGTGCCGGCGGTGTGGTCTGACGGATCGCTCAGAAGGTCGGCGCGGTGGACGGCGCCTTGAGCTCACCCAGGTAGGGATGCCACAGGTGGTTGGGGTCGTTCTCCACCGTCTCCACCACCTCGCGCATGGCGGCGAGGGCCTTCGGCTCCTCGTCGTCGTACACGTCGCCCTGGAGCATCTTGAGGACGTCGAGGCGGTACCGCGGGTCCTGGACGAACGCCGTGAAGAGAATGTTCAGCCGGTAGTAGATGGAAATGAACTCGTACCAGTTGTGCACGCCACGGCGCAGCTTCGTCTCGTACGTGGTGAAGCGCGCCTTGGAGAAGTCACCCGCCTCGGCAGCCGCGATGATGTCCTGGCTCGCGATGCGCGCGCTGTTGAGCGCCACGCTGACGCCGCTGGAGAAGATCGGGTCGACGAACCTCGCGGCGTCCCCGATGAGCAGGAAGTTGTCGCCGGCGACCTGGGTCATGCCGTAGCTGTAGTCGCCCTCGGTCTTGAGCGGTCGTACCTGCTCGGCGTTCTTGAGCACGTCGAGCAGCGCGGGGCGGCTGGCGACGGTGTCCCAGAAGAACTTGTCGCGGTCGCCGCCGGCCTCCTGGAAACGGCGCTTCTGGCTGATGACGCCGATCGAGGTGATGTCCTCCGTGATCGGGATCTGCCACACCCAGGTGTCGCTGACGGGCAGGAAGTGGACGAAGATGTAGTCGGCCTGCTCCTTGTCGGCCGACAGGGCGTGCCTGTCGATTCCCTTGAACCAGGCGTGCACCGCGTACTGGTTGAACACCGGGTCCGGCACCTTGAACTTCTGCTGCGTTCCCAGGTGCGTACGACGGCCGCTGGCGTCCACCACCATACGGACGGGTATGTCGACGCTCTTCCCGCCTATCTTGGCCTCTATCTGCGGTATTTCACCGTCGAAGTCGACCTTGCCGACCCGGACGCCCTGGAACACCTTGGCGCCGAGCTCCTCCGCGTGCTTGAGCAGAATCTGGTCGAACTTGCCGCGGTCCACGTGGAACGTGTAGTCGCGGTCCACGCCGTCCTGATTGCGCTCACTGAACAGAATGCCGGCGCCGCGGAAGTCGTGGGTGAGCCCGCGGAATCCCATGTGGTCGATGTCGCGGTCCTCGGCCGAGGTCCAGGCTGCCCCGTACTTCTTGGGGAAGCCCGCCTCCTCGATCTTGGACATGGCGCCTATGTCCAGGAGCACCGGCGTGGTCGCGGGCACCAGTGACTCCCCGACGTGTTCCCTCGGGAACACCGCGCTCTCGAAGACCGCCACCGAGAGCCCCGCCTTGGCGAGGTAGGAAGCCATGGTCGAACCCGCCGGGCCACCACCGATGATGCCGACGTCGAACTCTGCGTCCACTGTGTTCTCCATTTCGCTGGGCGTGCTCCGCCCCGGGTGGTTTTCACGTGCTCATTTCCGGAAGCCCGGGAAGTCCTTATGCCGACTCCGTCGCGAGGGTGTGCACCATATGGGTGATGGCTTCCACATCGGTGAAGTTCTTCGCGGTGAGATGAGTCGGCGGAACGATCACCCCGAGGTCCTTCTGAATGAAGCCGATCAGCAGCGAGGTGTTCATCGAGCTGAGCACTCCCCATTCGAGGAGGGGCGTGTCGTCCGCCAATTCGGAGACGTCGCTTCCGTCCAGGAAGTTGTCTGCGATGTACTGGCTCACTGCCTTGCTGATCACATCGCGGTCGGTCACGTTCACTGTTCTTCTCCTCGCTGAGGTGGATGCCCGTCTTCCGAGGGCGGCGAAGTACGTCAGAGTTCGGCGGGTTGCAGGCCGGTGCGGTGTGCGGGCGAGGTGGTCGTACCGGAGTCCGGCGCCCGCATGAGCCGGTGCAGCCGGGCGGTGACCATGGACCTGAACTCGTCGCCGTCGAGCAGGAAATGCCCGTCGGACACCACCGACATCTCGAATTCGGCCGTGGTTTCGTGCGCCCAGCCGAACACCTCCGGAAGCTCGATGAGCTTGTCGCGGCGTCCGGCGTAGACGGCGAGGGGAACCCGCATCGCCGGTCCGGGGGGCCTTGCGTAGGTCTCGGTGAGCCGCAGGTCGTGTCGGATGGCCGGAAGATAGAGCCGCAGCAACTCCGGGATGTCCCGCAGTTCCTCGGGAATTCCTCCGTAGCGGCTGAGTTCGGCGACGAGTTGCTCGTCCGGCAGCCTGTGCATGGGGCGGTGCGTGAGCGCCCCGGTGGGACTGTTGCGCCCCGCGACCAGCAGGGCGGCGGGCGGAGTGCCGATGCGGCACAGCTGGCGGCTCAGCTGGAAGGCCAGAATCGACCCGAAGCTGTGCCCGAAGACGGCGAAGCGGCCGGTGGCCGCCCGGCGCACCGTGGGCAGGAGATCCTCGACCAACTCGTCCATGTCACCGGCCAGCGGTTCCCGCAGGCGCGATCCGTGGCCGGGCAGTTCCAGCGGCACCACCCGGCATCCGGCGGGAACGAACGACTGCCACAGCCGGAACGGAGCCGCGCTTCCCCCCGCGTGGGCGAGGCAGAAGAGAGTCAGGTCTTCTTCGGTGGACTGTGACCGCACTTGGGTCGGTCTCCTTCCGATGTTCGTCGATCAGACCGGAGCGGGGCTAGGAGTAGGTGTAGAAGCCGCGCCCGGACTTCTTTCCGAGCCAGCCGGCCTCGACCATGCGGCTCAGCAGCGGCGGCGGTGCGTACAAGGGCTCCTTGAACTCCGCGTACATCGCGTCGGAGACCGAGGCGATGACATCCATGCCGATGAGGTCCACCAGCTTGAGCGGGCCGATCGGATGGCCGCAGCCCTGCCGCATGCCCTGATCGATGACCGCCGCCGTGGCGAACCCCGACTCGACCATGCGCACCGCGGACAGGAGATAGGGGATGAGCAGCATGTTGACCACGAAGCCGGTCCGGTCCGCCGAGCGGATGACTTCCTTGCCGAGCGTTCCCGTCAGGAAATCCGCGGTGCTCTCCACCACGGAGGGGTCCGTGTGCAGCGAGGGAATCAGCTCGACGAGAGGGATGGTCTGGGCAGGGCTGAAGAAGTGGACACCCAGCACCCGGGACGGCCGGTTCGTCGTCCGGGCCATCCCCATGATGGACAGGGACGACGTGTTGGACGCGAGGACCGCTTCCGGATCCTCCACGATCTTGTCCAGCTCGGTGAAGAGCTCCGTCTTGACGGCGCGGCTCTCGGTGACGCACTCGATGACGAACTGGCGGTCCGCGACATCGAGCAGGTCGGTGGTGAAGCGGACCCGCCCGAGGCACGCCCGGACTTCGTCCTCGGTGATCTTCCCGCGCTGCGCGGCGCGCCCGAGGGAGTCTTCGAGGCGGATCCGGCGCTGCTCGACGGCGCCCGCCGAGCGCACCACGCCGACCACGTCGAGACCGGCACGTGCGCACAGTTCGATGATCCCGAGGCCCATCAGGCCGCAGCCGACGACGCCCACCCGGCGGATGCTCGTCGACGTCGGCGGAAGCTCCGTCATGACGCCTCCGACCAGCGCAGCAGGCCGGCTCCCAGAGACATCCCGCCCCCGAAGGTGCCGATGAGCACGATGTCGCCCGCGCCCAGCTCACCCGCGCGGTTGGCTTCGTCCAGGGTCACCGCGGCGGAGGCGCTGCCCATGTTTCCGTAGCGGTCCAGCGTGCGGTGGGTGCGCGCGCCGCCCAGGCCGGCGTGCTCGGCGAGCTGCCCCAGGAGGACGCCGTTCGGCTGGTGCGGCACGAAGTGGCGTATCTCGTCGATGCCGATGCCGCACTGGGCCGAAAGCTCTGCCACCAGCGGCGGGAAGTTCTCCATGACGAAGTCCCGCACACCACGTCCCTCCATCCGGAAGTAGTGGCCGCCCTCGGCCAGGGTCGTCTCCGAGGCGGGGAGCCTGCTGCCGCCCGCCTCGACCCGGATCAGTCGCTGTGCGTCGCCCCGGCTGGCGAGCCGGAAGTCGATGAACCCCCCGGACCCGGGCACGGCGGAGACCACTGCGGCTCCCGCGCCGTCCCCGAGCAGTACGGCGGTACGGCGGTCCGAGAAGTCGAGGCAGCGCGAGTAGAGATCAGCCGCTATCACCAGGACGCGGGCCGCCGGGCGCTGCGCCACCAGGGCACGGGCCAGTTCCAGGCCGTAGACGAATCCGCTGCAGACCACGTTGATGTCGAGGCACGCGGCGTTCCAGGCACCGATCTGGTCCTGCACCAGGTAACTGGTCGGCGGCTGGGGCGAGTCGCCGGTGGATGTGGACAGGATCAGGTAGTCGATCTGCCCGGCTTCCAGGCCGGCCTGCTCCAGCGCCTTCTCGGCGGCGCGGGCCGCCAGGTCGGACGTCGCTTCGGACGGCGCCGCATAACGGCGCCCCATTATCTGGGTCTTCCGCTCGATCCATTCGACCTCTACGCCGACCCGGGCGGCCACCTCCTCGTTGCTGATCTCCTCCTTCGGGACGTACGAACCTGTGCTCAGGATGCCGATTCCTTGCCTGGCCATGGCCAGTCCCCATTTCTTCCGGTGGTGAGGAGGGGTCGCGCCTGCTGCCGGGAGACGGCTGTCAGGCGGTCCTCAGGGCGGTGAGCCGTTCCTCACCGATGCGGGCCCGCAGGCCGGGGTCCGTGATGCCGGTGCCGTCCCGCGGTGCGAGGCAGCGGACCCCGACCTTGCCGATGTGCGCGTTGCGCTGGACCAGTCGCACGGCCTCGCCCACCTCCTGGAGCGGATAGACCGTGGACAGGACGGGGACCAGCTTTCCGAGGCTGAACAGGCGGCTGCACTCGGCCTGTTCCTGGAGGTTCGCGGCGTGGCTGCCGATGATCCGCTTGAGGTTCATCCACAGGTACCGGTTGTCGTACTGGTGCTGGTAGCCGGTGCTCGAACCGCAGGTGACCACGGTCCCGCCGCGGCGCACGACGAACACGGAGATGCCGAACGTGGACCGGCCGACGTAGTCGAAGGCGATGTGCGGGTCCTCGCCGACCTCCGCCCTGATCAGGCGGCCGAGGCGCTTGCCCTGTTCGATGGTGCGTTCCGGCGTGAGTTCGCCGCCGATGCCGATCTCGTTCCTGTTGATCACCACGTCACAGCCGAGGCGGCGCAGGAGCTCCGCCTTCTGTTCGGAGCTGACCACTCCGACCGGGATGCCGCCCGCGTTCTTGACGAGTTGCACGGCGAAGGCGCCGAGTCCGCCCGTCGCGCCCCAGATCAGCACGACGTCACCGAGCTTGACCCGGGCACCCCGGTCGCTGATCAGCATGCGGTAGGAGGTGGACGCCGTCAGCATGTTGCTGGCGGCTTCCTCCCAGGTCAGATGGGCGGGCTTGGCGAGCAGCTGGCTCGCCCGTACGACGGCGTAGTGCGCGAGACCGCCGAAGTTCGTCTCGAAGCCCCAGGCCCGCTGGCCGGCGCCGAGCATGCCGTCGGCGTGCGTGGCGGGCTCCTGGTCGTCCACTTGGATGCAGGTCGCCACGACATGGTCGCCCACGCGCCAGCGCCGTACCCCCGCGCCCTTGCGGACGATCACCCCGGCGGCGTCGGAACCGAGGACGTGGTGCGGCTGGTCGTGCCGTGCCGCGTAGCCGCCCTCCTTGCCGAAGCGGCGCAGGAAATCGAAGGTGGGCAGCGGCTCGAACATCGCTGACCAGACGCTGTTGTAGTTGACGGCGCTGGCCATGACGGCCACCAGGACCTCGTCGGGGGCCAGCTCCGGCATGGGAACCCGCCCCACCCGCAGCGACTTGCGTACGTCCTTGTCCTCGACCCCGGCGAACATGCCGGAGTCCTCCTTGCGTACGTGCGCCGCGAGGTACTCGCTCGGAACGTTCTCGGACTCCAGCACTTCCGGTGGCGCACCCGCGACAACGGCTTCGGCCAACGCGTCCATGGTCCTTCCCTTCTGCGATTCGTACTCGGTCAAGACGAAGTCCGGTTGATGAGCGAGTCCGCCGCCGCGATTTCCTCGTCGAGCAGGGCGAGCAGATCGATCTCCGAGGCCGCTGCCCCGGACGCTGTGCCGGCGGTCGGGTCCTGCTGTGCCGCGTCCCGGGGTTCGGCCGGTTCGTGCGGTCCGGCCGTGTCCTCATCGAGGCCCAGCACTTCCGTGGCCAGATGACGCACCACGGCAGCGGAGGTCGGATGCTCGAACGCCAGCGTCGCGGGCAGGCCGCAGCCGAAGCGCCGCTCCAGCCGGATCCGCATCTCCAGGACGGTGATGGACGTCATTCCGATCTCGAAGAACCCCTGGTCCGGGCCCAGTTCATCGGCGCTGTCCAGGCCGAGGACCGCCGAGACCTCCTCGAGGACGCAGTCGAGCAGCAACTCGTCGCGGTCCTGCGGGGGCAGCGACGCCAGCCGGTCCAGGAGCTCGCCCCGGCTGGCCGGTACGGCCGTCTCCTCCGCCGCGATCTCGCTGAAGAGCGGCCAGGGGAGGGCCTGTTGGTACAGGGGCAGGAGCAGGCTCCAGTCGGCCCGCGCCACCGCCGTCAGGGCGTCGTGCCCCGCCATCGTGTGGTCCAGGAGGTCCAGGGCGTCCGACGGCGCGAACGGCTCCAGACCACTGCGGGTCATGAGGCCGGCGCTGGCCCCGTCCAGCAGGCCGACGCCGTCCCATGGCGCCCACGCGACCTGGCGGACCGGCAGACCGAGCGAGTCCCGGTGCTCGGCAAGCGCCGTGAGGAAAGCGTCCGGCGCGGCCTGCCGACCGGAGCCCACCGCTCCCCACAGCGAGGCGACCGAACCGAAGACGACGAAGAGGTCGAGGTCAAGGCCTTCCGAGAGGCATGCGTCGTGCAACGTCCAGGCGCCGAGCGCCCGTTCGCGCAGCAGGCTCGCCAGCTCGTCGCGCTCCGGTGACGCGGCACCGGCGGCGTCCAGCTTCCAGTCGGTGCCGAGCCAGACCACACCGGCGACGGGAGCACCACGCTCCTCCGCCTCCTTGATCAGCCCCGGCAAGCCTCCCGGCCCCGGGCCGTCGTCCTGCGGCGCCGGCGTCCCGACCGGCACCACGTGGCCGGCGCCGCGCTGCTTCAGCCAGCGCTCGACGTGGCCGGTCAGCTCGCCGCCGTCCCCGGCGACCAGATAGGTCCGGTCGGTGCGCAGCGCGGGCACGTCCAGCTTCGGCTCCGGCGGTGCGCAGCGGGTGATGCGGGCGGCCAGTCTGCGACCGTCGCGGACGGCGACGTGGTCCTCGTCGTCCGTGGCGAGGAGTTCCGCGAGAACGGCGGCCGCGTCGGACCCGGCGTCACGGGCCAGCGGGTCCAGGTCGACGACTCCGCCCCACACCGCGGGCCTCTCCACCCCCGCGATGCCTGCGAGGCGGTGCACCGGCGCCCTCAGCGGCGCGGGCAGTTCGCCCTTCTGCGTGCGGGTCGCGCCACGCGTGACGTAGGTGACACGGGCCGGTTCTGGCCCGGCGCCGGTGACCGCCTGTGCGGCTGCGGCGACGGCGGGCACCGATGCGGCGACGTCGGCCGAGTCCAGGAGCGAGTCCTCGTCGCTGACCGCGTGATCCGGCAGGTCGAGCGCGGTCAGGTGCACGATGCCCTGCACCGAGCCGGCCGGCATACGGCGCAAGACCTCAGTGAGCCGCTCGGCCGACGGCTGCGCCCCCGCTTCCGGCGTGAGGGTCTCCACTTCTTGCCCGAACGTCCGCAGCAGGGCGGCCAGTTCGTCGGCGACGCCGCTCCGGTCGGCCAGCAGCAGCCAGTGCCCCGGACCCGCCGGGCCGCCGGGCACATCGGCGGCGTGCGGCCGTTCCGGCCAGGCGACCAGGTAGCGGCTCTCCGCCGCCCGCTGCCTCTCCTCGGCGCTGGGCTCCCGCTGAAGGGGCGGCGCGAGCACCAGGTCCCGCAGTTCGGCGACGACCTCGCCGCCCGGAGTGGTCACGCGGACATGGGCCTGCGGTGCGCCGTCGTGCTCCGAGGTCTGCCAGGCGGCGATGCGGACGCGATCGCCCGGCGTGCCGCGGACCAGGAGGGAACCGATCCGGCTGGGAACCAGCGGCTCGTCGTCGCCGAGCAGCAACAGCGGCAGGTGCAGCGCCGCCTCCAGGAGAGCGGGCCCGCACAGCCAGCGCAGGGTGGCGGGAGGGAGCTCCGCCTCGACCTCCACCGCTCTCTCGCCCCGCCGTACGGACAGGACGCGGGGCAGGCCGCCACCGGCGGCGGCGCTCCACCGCGCGAGCCGCTCATCGGGCTCCGCCCAGTGCGCCGGAAGCCCGTCCTGCGGGAACGGCAGGGGGGTGCCCGTCCCCGGCAGGGAGTTTCCGGTGGCGATCGTCCGGAACGGCGCCGCGGCGTCGGCCCGCCTCACGTGCAGCGAAAAGCCATGGGCGCCGGCCGGCCCGGGGGAGAGCACCAGCTGCGCGACCACGCCTTCCTCCGGCGTCACGAAGCCCGCGCCGCCCAGGACGACGTCCACGAGACGGCCGGGTTTGGCGCCGTTCCCGGTGACCGCGGCCAGGGCCATCTCCAGCCATCCCGCCGAGGCCAGCTGCGTCGCGTCGCCGACCTCTTGCGTGCCAAGGACTCCGGCCAGGTCGCCGCCGATCTCGGCCTCCACGATCCGGGAGCCTGCCGGGCCCGCGGTGCGCAGCTCGCGGGCGAGCAGCGGATGCCCGCCTGCCGCGCCCGCCCCTTGGCCCACGGCGGGCGCCGTCGTGTGCTCGACCCAGTAGCGCTTGTGCTGCCATGCGTAGCGCGGTGTGGTGGTGAGCCGGCCGCCCTGCGGGAAGAGCCGCTTGAAGTTGACCGCGCGGCCTCCGGCGTGGAGCGTGCCCAGCGCGGTGAGCAGCGCCTCACGGCCGTCGGTGTCCCGCTTCAGCGAGGGCACCAGAAGGGCGTCGGTGACGCCCGCGGCGTCCAGCTCGTGCTCGGTCGGCGCCAGTTGGAGAGGGTGCGGCGACAGCTCGACGAAGGTGTCGTAGCCCTCCGCGAGCAGGGAGCGCACCGAGTCCGCGTACCAGACGGTCTGGCGCAGGTTGCGGCCCCAGTAGTCGGCGTCCGGCGGCGTCTCCAGGCGCGCGCCCAGGACCGAGGAGTAGAGCGGGATACGCGGGGCGACCGCCGTCAGCTCGGCGAGCCGGTCCACCAGACGCGCCCGCAGCGGCTCGACCAGCGGGCTGTGCGCGGGGGCACCGGCCGCGACCTTCCGGAAGAAGATGTTCCGGCTGCGCATCCGTTCCTCGACCTCGGCCAGGGCACCGATCTCGCCCGAGATGACCGTGGACCGGTAGCTGTTGACCACGGACACGCAGAGCCGGTCCTCATAGCCCACGAGTTCGGCCGCGGTGCGCTCGGCGTCGAGACCCACCATGGCCATGGCACCCGTGCCCATGAGGTCCTTCAGGACCTCGGTGCGGTGCACCATGACGTCCACGGCCTGGGACAGGTCGAGCGCGCCGGCGCAGAGCGCCGCGGAGACCTCTCCCATGCTGTGTCCGGTGACCGCGGCCGGCTCCACACCGAGCCGGCGCCACATCTCCACCAGCGCGTACTGGACGCTGAACAGCAGGAACTGCTGGTCCAGTTCGGCCTTGGGTTCGCGGCCCTCGGCGAGGGTGCGCGCGACCGACCAGTCGAGATGGCGTCCCAGCTCCCTGTCGCAGGCCTCGATCGCCGTACGGAAGGCGGGCTCGTCGCGCATCAGGTCCTGGCACATGCCCTGCCAGTACGAGCCGTGCCCGGAGAAGACGAACACCGGTCCGCGCGAGGGTGGTCCGCCCGTGTGACCGACACTGAGTCCGGTCTGCACGCTCTCCCCGCGTGCGAAGGCGCCGAGCCGCTCGGCCAGTTGCCCGCTGTTCCTGCCCACCGCCACGAGACGGTGGTCGAGGTGGCTGCGGCGCAGGGCCGCGGTGTACGTGAGATCCGTGAGGTCCGGCCGCGGGCCGTCGTCGGCGGCGAGCAGTTCGCCGTACGCCCGTGCCTGCGCCTCCAGGGCGGGCCGGGTCGCCGCGGACAGCGGGAGAGCGAACATGCCCTCGGCGGCGGCGTCCTGCGTCACCGGCACGGGCCGGTCCCGCACGGGCCGGTCCCGCACGGGATCGGCGCCCGGTGTCTCGGCCAGCACCACATGGGCGTTGGTCCCGCTGAAGCCGAAGGCGCTGACTCCCGCGATCCGGCGTCCGCCGTCCGGCTCCCACGCCACGGACCGTGTCGGCACGTCGAGGGGCAGGCTGTCCCAGGGGATGTCCGGGCTCGGCTCCCGGAAGTGCAGATGCGGCGGGATCTCGGCGTGCCGCAGCGCCAGCACGCTCTTGATGAATCCGGCGATGCCCGAAGCCGCCTCCAGATGCCCGAAGTTCGTCTTCACGGAGCCGACCCAGCAGCGTCCGTCGTCCTCCCGCCGGCCGAGTACGGCGCCCAGCGACTGGAGTTCGATCGGATCGCCGAGAGGTGTGCCCGTGCCGTGCGCCTCGACGTAGCCGACTTCGTCCGGGCGCACGCGGGAGTCGGCGAGGGCCTCGCGCAGCAGGTCTTCCTGGGCCGGTCCGTTGGGCACCGTCAGGCCGCTGCTCGCGCCGTCCTGGTTGACGGCCGACCCCAGGACGAGCGCCAGCACGTCGTCGCCGTCGGCGAGCGCGGCCGACAGGGGTTTGAGGACGACGATGCCGCAGCCCTCACCGCGCGTGTAGCCGTCCGCCGACGCGTCGAAGGTCTTGCACCTGCCGTCGGGGGCGAGTGCCCCCATCGCACTGGTGGAACGGTGAATGGTGTCGTTCAGGATGAGGTTGACGCCGCCCGCGATCGCCACCTCGCTCTCGCCGGTGCGCAGGCTGCGCACCGCCAGGTGGATGGCGACGAGCGAGGAGGAGCAGGCGGTGTCCACGGCCAGGCTCGGACCGTGCAGGCCGAGCAGGTACGACAGGCGGCCCGTCGCGGCGGTGAAGGAGTTCCCCGTTCCGTAGAAGGCGTCGATGTTGTCCGGGTTGCGCGTGACGATCTGGCCGTAGTCCGTGGAATTCATGCCCAGGAAGACACCTGTACGCGTGCCCGCCAGGGCCGTCGGCGGCAGGCCCGCGTGCTCCAGCGCCTCCCAGGCGACTTCGAGGAAGAGCCGCTGCTGGGGGTCCATCACGCGTGCCTCGCGCGGCGGGACGCGGAAGAAGGGGGCGTCGAATTCGTCGACGCCGTCGATGAAGCCGCCCCGCCACAGACCGGCTCCCTCGAGCCGGCCCTCGGGAATGGTGCGGATGGCGTCGACCCCCTGACGGAGCATCTGCCAGTAGGCGTCCGGCCCTTCGGCTCCGCCGGGGAAGCGGCAGCCCAGGCCCACGACGGCGATGGGCTCCGGATCCGTCGGGCTGTCCGGCGCCGGGAGGGACGCGGCGCCGGACAGCGCCAGGGGCTCCTGCCGCGGTGCGGAACCGGCCGAGTCGACCGCCGCGTCCTGCGGAGGTCCGTCCTCGGGCCGGGCAAGCCGCGGCAGGAGGTAGTCGCTCAGCCGGTCGACCGTGGGGTGGTCCAGGGCCACGGTCTTGGGCAGCTTGATGTGCAGCGCCCGCTCCAAGGACCTGGCGAGCTGCACGGCGCCCAGGCTGTCCATGCCGAGTTCCGCGAAGCCCTGGCCGTGCTTGACCGTCCCGGCGTCCGTGAAGCCGAGAGCACGGGCGACCATCTCGGCGACCAGCGCGGTGAGTCCGGTCCTTTCGTACGACACGGCGGAGGTCTCCTGGACGGCCTGCGCCGCGGGTTCCGAAGAGGCCGGCGCGGCCGGCGGCGCGGAGTCCGGTGCCGTCTGCGGGAACCACAGCCGTTCTCCCTGCCAGGGGTAGCTCGGCAGCAGTTTGCTCAACTCGTCGTAGCGCGGGTTGACCTCGGTGAGGTCGGTGCTCACGCCGTGCGTGTAGAGGGTGCTCAGGGCGGTCCGCGAGGTGCGTACGTCGTCGGTGGCGCGCCGCAGCGACGGCACGATGACGCCGTCGAGTCCCTGTGCTTCCAGCTCCTGGGTGATCGGCTGGGACAGCACGGGATGGGGGCCGATCTCGACGAACGTCCGGTGTCCGGCGCGGATCGCCGCCCCGATGGCCTCGACGAACCGCACGGGGGCGCAGACATTGCGTGCCCAGTGCTCCGCGCCGAACGGCGTCGTGGCGTCATCGTCCGGGGTGGGCACCGTGGTGAACATCGGCACCGTGCACTCACCCGGCTCCATGCCTTCGAGCACGGAGGCCAACTCATCGCCGTACAAGGACAGTTGGGGAGTGTGGAAGGCGTAGGTGCCGGGCATCGTCCGGCAGTCGGCGCCCTGTTCCCGCACCGCATCGACGAACGCCTCGACCGTGGCTGGTTCACCCGCGACCACGGTGCTGCGGGGGCCGTTGACCGCCGCGATGTGCAGGCGGCCGTCGTAGGGACCCAGGAGGGCGGTCACCTCTGCCTCGGACAGCGCCGCGGAGGCCATTCGGCCCTGGCCGGCGATCGCCTGCAGCAGTCGGCCACGGTGCACGACGATGCGTGCGGCGTCCTGGAGGGACAGCGCTCCCGCCACATGTGCGGCGGCGATCTCCCCCATGCTGTGCCCCACCACGGCCCGTGGCCGCACGCCCCACGAGCGCCACAGCGCGGTCAGGGCGACCTGGACGGCGAAGACGACCGGCTGGGCGATCTCCGTGTCGGCGAGCCGGGAACGCTCCTCGTCGGCGGTCAGTTCCGCGACGACGGACCAGCCCGCGAGGCCGGAGATCAGTTCGTCGCACTCCTGGAGACTTGCGCGGAAGACGGGCTCCCGCTCCCAGAGCTGCCGCCCCATCCCGGGCCACTGTCCGCCCTGTCCGGAGAAGACGAAGCACACCTTGCCGGGCTTGCCCCCGGTGTCGTCGGCCACGGCGTCGACGGACGCGTTTCCGTACCTCAGCTGGGCATCGAGCTCGGCCGCCAGTTCCGCCGCGTCGGCACCGACGACGGCGAGCCTGCGCTGCTCGTGGTGCGTACGACGCCGGGCCGCGGTGTCGACGTACGCGCCCAGCACGCTCGTGCCGTTGCGCGGGTCCGTGTCCGTGTCCGTGGCGAGCCGGGAGAGCCGGTCATGGTGCGCGGCGGCCAGCTCGCGCAGCGCGCCGCCGCTGCGGGCGGACAGCGGAAGGACCAGCGGCCTGCCCTGCTCGTGGGCGGGGGAGGGCGGCGTGCCCACCGGGCGCGCGGGGGGTTCCTCGACGATCACGTGCGCGTTGGTGCCGCTGAGCCCGAAGGCGCTCACGCCCGCCGCCCGCGGCCGGTCCGACCTGCCCGGCCAGGGCAGCGACCCCGACGAGGACGGCGGCTTGAGCCGCCACTCGTCCCAGGCGATGCCCGGATTGGGCGTGTCGAGATGGAGGTGGGGCGGGATCTCGCCGTACCGGACCGCGAGGGCGGCCTTGAGCAGGCCGGCGACTCCGGCCGCCGCGTCGGTGTGGCCCAGGTTCGTCTTCACCGAGCCGACCGTCAACGGTTCGTCGTGCGGCCTGCCGCGGCCCAGGACATGGCCAAGCGCGTACATCTCGATCGGGTCGCCCAGCGGGGTGCCGGTGCCGTGCGCCTCGACGTAGCCGATGTCGTGAGGCTGCATGCCCGCGCTGCGCAGTGCGTCCTGGAGCAGCTCCTGCTGGGCCTCGGTGTTGGGCACGGTCAGGCCGACGCTCTGCCCGTCGTGGTTGACGGCCGAGCCCCGGATGACCGCGAGCACGTCGTCCCCGTCGGCGAGCGCGTCGCTCAGCCGCTTGAGGACCAGTACGGCGCAGCCGTCGCCCCGTACGATGCCGTCCGCCTTCGCGTCGAAGACCTTGCAGCGGCCCTCGGGGGACATCGCGCCCGCCTGGCACATGAACATCGTCAGCTCGGGCGCGAGCAGCAGGTTCACGCCGCCCACCAGCGCCGCGTCCGACTCGCCGAGGAGCAGGGACTGCCGGGCGAGGTGCACGGCGACGAGCGAGGAGGAGCAGGCGGTGCTCAGAGAGATGCTCGGGCCGCGCAGCCCCAGGTGGTAGGAGAGCCTGCCCGAACTGAAGCTTGGCTCCTTGCCCGACGCGTACCAGGGGTCGATTCCGTGGCGACCGGCCTGCTGGGAATGGAGGACGAAGTAGTCCGCGCCGAGCCCGCCGGTGAACACCGCGGTGCGGGTGTCGGCGAGCGTCTTGGGGCGGATCCCGGCGTCCTCCAGGGCCTCCCAGGCGACTTCGAGGAGCAGCCGCTGCTGCGGGTCCATCTGCCGCGCCTCGCGGGGCGCGATCCCGAAGAAGGCGGCGTCGAACATGTCGGCGTCCGGCAGGAAGCCGCCCCAGCGGGTGTACATCTTGCCGGGCGTCCCCGGTTCGGGATCGTAGTAGCGCTCCAAGTCCCAGCGGGACGGGGGCACTTCGGTGATTACGTCGGTGCCGTCGCGCAGCAGCCGCCACAGCCCGTCGGGCCCGTTGGCACCGCCGGGGAAGCGGCAGCCCGCGCCGACGATGGCGATGGCTTCTTGTCGGTCGACGCTCATGATTCCTCCGTGCGCGAGAGCCCGGGCCGCAGCAACTGCGCGTAGTCACCGCGCCAGTAGGCCAGCGGACGGCGTTCCTGCTCGGTGCCGCCGCCGACGATCCGGCCGACGAGCAGCGTGTGGTCCCCGACGAGCACGGACTGGGCCAGTACGCACTCCGCGTGGGCCACCGTCGGCTCCAGGAGCGGCATGCCGGTGACCTTGCCGGGCTCCCAGCCGAGCTCGTCGAACTTCGTCCTGGAGTCGGAGGCGAACAGATTGGAGACATTGCGGCCCTGCTCGCCGAGGAAGTTCACCGCGAACCGGCCGGTCTCGATGATCGTCCGCAGGGTGCCGCTGCGATTGCTGACGCCGGACAGCAGCATCGGAGGGCTGGCGGAGACGCTGCAGACGGCCGAGCAGGTGAAGCCCTTGGGCCCGGAGCCGTCCAGCGTGGTGACCACGCTCACGCCGCTGGCGAGGGAACCCATCAGGGAGCGGAAGGTCTGCCGGTCGATGGACTCGGGGGCGCCGGTGTCGAAAAGGTGCTGGTCGGCGGAGATTCCCATCACTGCTCACCCGCCTCGGCGTCGGAGACGAGCCGGCGCCTGTCCACCTTGCCGTTGGGTGTTCTGGGCAGGTCGGCGCAGACCGATATCCGGTCCACGATCATGTACGTGGGCAGGCGTTGGGCGCAGTGCCGCTTGACGGCGAGGAGCGTAGGGGGCTTCTCGCCGGAGGGGACGAGCGTCGCGTGCAGCCGCGCGCCGAAGCCGGAGCCGAGCACCACCACGGCGGCGTCCGTGACGGAGTCCATCGAGGCCAGTGCCGCCTCGATCTCGCCCAGCTCGATGCGGTGGCCCCGGATCTTCACCATGTGGTCGCGCCGGCCGGCGTAGTGCAGTGTGCCGTCCGCGTCCTGGCGGGCGATGTCGCCGGTGCCGTAGGGGCCCTCGTGCGGCTGCTGTCCCCAGTAGCCGAGCATCACGGTCGGTCCCGAGACCACGATTTCGCCCTCGTCGCCCGCATCGAGCAGCACGGTGTCGCCGGAGCAGGCGCGGCCGATGGGCAGCGGCGTTTCGCGTTCCAGGTCGGCGTCCGTGACCTCGTACGACGTGCACACATTGGTTTCGGTCGGGCCGTACCAGTTGAGGAGGCGCACCTTGGGCCAGGCCTGGCGCAGCGCCTGGACCTGGGGGAGGGCAAAGGGTTCCCCGGCGAAGACACACGCACGCAGTTCCGTGGGGGGCGCGTCGTCGAGGAGCTGTCCGTCGCGCATCATCAGGCTGAGTGCGGAGGGCACCGAGTACCACACGGTGATCCCTTCGTCCCGCAGGAACCGCACGAGCTGGGCGGGCGCGTAGGCCATGTCCTCCGGCACCAGGTGCACCGAGGCTCCGGAGAGGAACGCGGCGTAGAGATCGAAGACCGAGAGGTCGAAGTTGAACGGGGCGTGATTGGACAGCCGGTCGTCGGGACCGACCTCGAGTTCCTCCGCCGCCCACTGGACGAAGGCCAGCGCGTTGCGGTGGCTGATGCAGACGCCCTTGGGCGTGCCGGTCGAGCCGGAGGTGTAGAGGATGTAGGCGGGGTCGTCCGGCCCGTTCTCGTACGGCGACGGTGACGGCGACGGTGACCCGGCCGGTGCCTCCGCCAGGAGGTCCGCGAAGCTCGCGACGCGTCCGGACCAGTCGGCCCGGGAGGCGCGCTCGGCGCCTTCGCCGTCGGCCACGACGAGTGCCGGCGCCGCGCTGTCCACGATCAGTGACAGGCGCGCGGGCGGGTTGGAACCGGCCACGGGGACGTAGATGGCGCCGAGCCGCAGTGCGGCCTGCATGACGGCGATCACGGAGACGCTCTTGTGGCTCCAGATGACCACACGGTCACCGGGGCGCACTCCCCGGGCGGCGAGCGCCGCGGCGTAGCGGTCGGCGAGCCGGTCGAGTTCCTCGTACGTGGCGCGCTCCTGGAGACCGGCCACGGCCAAGGCGTTCGGGAAGGTCTTCGCCGAATCGATGAGCAGCTGGTGCAGCCTCATATCCCGAGCTCCCTGGTGATGATCTCGCGCTGGATGTCGGAGGTTCCGGAGAAGAGCACCGAGGGCACCGCGTCACGCAGCGCGGCCTCGATGCGGTCGGCACGCTGGTAGCCGCGCCCGCCGAAGATCCGTACGGCGTCCAGCGAGTTGCTCAGCACGCTTTCGGAGACGGCCAGCTTCGACAGCGCGACGGACAGCGTGGCGGGGTTGCCCTGGTCCATCTCCCAGCAGGCGCGGTAGAGCAGCAGACGCGCGCTCTCGGTCCGCAGCTTCATCTCGGCGATCCGGTGGGAGACCGCCTGGAAGTCGATCAGGCGGTGGCCGAACTGGCGCCGGTTGCGGGCATGTTCGGAGCATTGGTCCACCAGGCGGTCCATGAGGCCCAGATAGCCGGCGAACAGGCAGGCGCGTTCCCACCCCATGGAGTGCTGGAAGATCGCTCCGCCTTGCCCCGGCTCACCCAGGGTGTCCGAGTCGGGTACGAAGCAGTGGTCGAACCGAATGGTGCCCGCGGGGCACTGCAGCAGGCCCATCTTGTCCATGGCCTCGCCGATCGTGAGGCCCTGCGCGCCGCGGCGCACGACGAATCCGGTGACACCGAAGTGACCGGCCTTGGGGGCGGTGGTGGCGTAGGTGACGTAGACGTCCGCCACGGGACCGTTGCTGACGAAGCTCTTCTCGCCGTCGAGCAGCCAGCCGCCGTCGGTGCGTCGTGCGGTGACGGACAGCCGGGAGACGTCGGAGCCCGCTTCCGGCTCGGTCATCGCGTTGCCCGCGATCAGCTCACCGGTGCACATGCGGGGCAGCAACTCCTCGCGCAGCTCCGCCGATCCGAAGCCCACGAGCGGCATGGCGCAGGCGAACAGATGGGCACTGGCGGCGAAGACGAGCCCGGTCTCGGGGCAGCCCCGGCCGAGCGCCTCGACCTGGTGCGCGGTGTCCAGGGCGCCGAGTCCGCCACCTCCGTGGCAGGCCGGGACGCTCAGCCCCAGGAGCCCCAACTTGCCCAGGCGCAACCAGTCCTCGCGCTGGTAACGGGTCGTCGCCTTCGACGTGTCCTCGAAGGGGAACGCCGCGCGCACATCGGACAGCGTCTTCTCGTACCGGGCCAGTTGGTCGTCGTTCCAGCCGAAGTCCACGGTTCTCTCCTGCTCGGCGGTCGATGGAAGCGCTGTGGGGTCAGCGGAAGCGCTGTGGGGTCAGCGCGATCCGGAGGAGGGGACGGCCGGCGCCGGTCGTACGTCCTGCTGCTCGGACGCCGGGGGCGCGGCCGCGGGGCGGCGCAGGGTGCGGGACAGCAGCGGAGAGGTCATGCCGGTGGTGACGAGCGCCATCATCACCATGGCGCTGAAGAGCTCGGTGCTGAGCAGTCCGATGCCCAGGCCGACGTTCAGGATGACCAGTTCGGTGAGGCCCCGCGTGTTCAGCAGCAGGCCGAGCGTGTAGGACTCGTGCCAGCTCATGCCGTTGAGGCGGGAGCAGAGCAGCACGCCGCCGAGCTTTCCCGCACAAGCGACCGCGATGATCAGCACCATGTGTACCGCACCGGTCGACGTGAGCGAGGTGAGGTCCACGGAGAGTCCGGTGACCACGAAGAAGACGGGCAGCAGCAGCTTGCTCGTGTGCTCGATGGGGATCAAAGCGGACTGGCGCAGCAGCTCCTGCTGATCGGAGCGGGGCATGACCAGGCCGAAGAAGAAGGCCCCGAAGATGGCGTGCAGGCCGATCTCCGACGTCACGTACGCCGAGGTGAGGGCGCCGGCGGCGGCGAGCAGGGGGAGCACGTGTGCGGCGGCGGTGCTGGCCCGTGCGGCCAGGGCGGCCAGTACGGGCCGGACCACGCCCAGCATCACGACGACGTAGACGATGCCCCACCCGATGACGCCGAGGAAGGTGCCCGCGCCGGACGCGGAGACCAGGGCGACGACGACGGCCAGCAGGCACCAGGCGAGGATGTCGTCCAGTGCGGCGAGCGCGAGCGCGAAGTTGCCCAGGCGTGTGTGGTGCAGCTGCTTGTCCGTGATGATGCGCGCGAGGACCGGGAAGGCGGCGATCGATATGGCGGTGCCGATGAAGAGCCCGAAGTGCAGAAACGCGATGTCCTCGCCGTTGACCGTTCGGTAGGAGCCGTACAGCAGCGCTGCCATGCCGAAGCCGAGGGCCATCGGCAGCGCCGCCGCGCCCAGCCAGATGGTGCCGGTGGCGCGCCCGCGGCCCCGCAGGGTGGTGGGGTCGAAGTGCCACCCGATGGTGAACATGAAGAGGAGCAGGCCCACTTGGGCCACGACGTTCAAGTAGGGCCGGACGTCCATGGGGAAGAAGTGCTCGGGCAGATTGCCGGGGAGCGCCCCGAGCAGGCTCGGCCCCAGACAGATTCCGGCGGTGATCTCGCCGATGACCGTCGGCTGGTGCAGGCGGCGCGCGAGGGCGGCGAAGGCCGCTCCGACCACGAGAACCAGAGCGATACCACCGAGGGTGGTGATGGTGATCCACTCCGTGTGTTCAGCGCTCTTCATGCAGGATCTCCGCTGGGCAGGGGGAACCGGGAGGAAGCCGATATCCGGACGGCGGAGAGCTCTCGGGCGTGACGCATGCCGAGCCCCCCGTGGGACGGACACTTTCGAGCGGGCTGCGGAGATCGCGGGATCGGAATCCGCAGCCCGGCGTACCTCAGAACTCGGTGAGGCCGGCGAGTTCCTTGACCAGCGCCTGGTACTCGGGGCGGCCGACGACGCTCATCATGACCTGGAGCTTCTCCTGGTCACCGCCGATCTTCACCTGTCCGGCCGCGGCGGCCTGAGGCGGCGTCAGCTCAAGCCGGTGGATCTTGACGCTCACCTCGTACGGCATGGTGACGTCGAACGAGGGGTCGTCGATGACTCCGTCGACGACATCCACGATGCGGCCCTCGTTGATGATCAGGGCGTAACGGACCTCGCCGCGCTGCGGGACCTCCGTGACCAGGTACTGGATCCGCAGATCGGCACCGGGCAGCGCCGGGAGCCCTGCACCGAGCTCCTTGATCTTCTGAAAGGACTCGGGCGTGAGGAACTTTACCTTTGACACCGAACTTCTTTCCTTCCGTTGATTCTTCGCTTTTTCTTCGCTGCTTCTTCTCGTATCCGCTGATCAGAAGAGTCGACGGCCGCGGAGTCCGGTCTTCGCCATTTCGATCGCGACGCCGCCGATCATGTCCTTGATGTCGGCCGGCGCCTCGCGCGCGAGCCACATTCCCATCCGGGCGAGCTTGGCTGGCGAAGGGCGCAGGAAATGGACGTTGCGGTCGGCGAATCCCGGGCCCTTCGGGATGTAGTCGGCGCGTTCGAGCTGACGGTAGAGTTCGTCCGCCGCCGCGGCGCCCGATATTTCCTTCTTCTCGAATTGCTGGCACTGGTCGACCATGGAGTCGAAGAGCTGGCCGTACTGGGGGTGGTCGGGCCACCACAAGCCGACGTTCTGTACGTCTTCGAGCTTCTTGAGGTAGTCGACGTCGCCCGTCCTGCGGAACTGGGACAGCGCGCGCTGGAGCCGGAATCCACCGATGACGGAACCGAACGACCAGATGCGGAATACCGCGCTCCAGAGTTCGTAGTTGTCGAAGGCGATGAAGGCACTGTTGACGAGCTTGTCGTTGTAGTCGAGCAGCCCCTGTTCCAGTGTGGAGACGTACTCGAACTTCTCGACGGAGAAGTCATTGGTGCGCAGGGCGTCGAGCAGCCGCCAGGACAGCGCGTTGATGACCTCCACCGTGTTCGAGATGCCACGCGAGAAGAGCGGGTCCAGGAAGCCGGAGGCATGCGACATCAGGCACCAGCGGTCCCCGACGGAGCGCTTGGAGGAGTACTGGAGGCGATCGGTGGAAACCCACGGGCGCACCGCCTTGGCGCTGGCGAACTGGCGCTCCACCGCCGGATACCGCGAGGCGAACTCGCGGAACTCGTCCTCGGGGCTGAGACCGGTCTTCGGGTATACCCGGGGGTCCATGGTGAGACCGACACTGACCAGCGGGTTCTTCGACCCCGAGTGGTTGTTGAAGGGAATGGCCCAGAACCAGCCCCGGTCGAAGAGGTGGTGCATGGTCCCCGACTCCCAGGGGATGGGGGGCCTCTCCGCCTTCGGATGGTGCAGGACCTCGTCGGTGCTCTTCACGTCGATCATGTGCGTGAACAGGGACCGCGAGTGGTGCTGGAACCGGCAGGGCTCCTCACGCAGGTCGAGCTTCTCGGCCAGCGGCGAGCGGAAGCCGCTCGCGTCCACCAGGTACCGGCCGCGAATCGCCGTGCCGTCGCTGCCGACGACGGCGACCGAGTCGTCGTCGATCTCGACGTCCTCGACGCGGAAGCCGAGCCGCGTGGCGCAGCCGTAGCGCACCGCCGCGTTGAAGAGGTACGCGTCCGTGTCCTGGCGGAACAGGTGGCCGGAGCGGTTGAGGATGCCCGGCGTGCTGAACTGGGTTCCCTCGCGCGGGTTCGGCTCGTTGCCCTCCGTGTGGCGCAGGAACCCGAAGTGCCGCTTCTGCCCGAAGTTCGTGCCGATGTCCCTGTTGCAGTCCTTGTACGAGGAGAGGGTCGCGATCTCGGGGACGCCGTACCGCTCGGACAGGATCCGGAGTCCGAGCAGGGTGTAGGGAATCATGGACTCGCCCACGGCGAAGCGAGGGTGTGATCCCGCGTCCACGATCACCACGCGGGCTCCATTGCGCGCGAGAATCGCACCGAGGATTGACCCGGCAATACCGGCCCCGAGAATAATGACGTCATGCTCTGGATTCTTGAGCTGTGCCGGGGCTTTGCTCTCCGGGTCCTGCGCTTTTCGCATGGGGAATCTCCTCGAGAAGTCGAAGCGACTGAATTCGAAGCTAACAGGGCCGCCTGCACGCCGTCTTCAGTACAACTGATGAGTTCCGGCTCGGTACTCAGGGATGAGACTCGTCCTTTAGGGCGCGTCCGGGCCGCCTGGTGCGCCCCGATGTCATACCGAAGGCCACTTGTGAGCGGCGGCCGGCGACTGTCAGGGTCAGCACTGGGAGTACGTACCGCACAAGCGGGCCCGGATTTCTCACCAGTGCTACTTCGGAGGAAGGCTTCCATGACGTCCACGGATTCTCCCGCGGAACAGGTCGACTTCAGCGAAAAGCTGTCACGGGCGCTGGACATGGTGTCCCGGCTCCGCGGCGCACTGGAAGAACGGGACCGCGCGGCGCACGAGCCGATCGCCGTGATCGGAATGAGTACGCGCTTTCCGGGTGACGCGGAGAATCCGGACGCGTTCTGGAACCTTCTCCAGGAGAAAGTGGACGCGGTCGGGCCGTTTCCCGCCGACCGCTGGGACGCAGCCCCGTACGAGGACCCCGAGCCGGGCGTTCCGGGCAAGGCCTATGTGACCCGGGCCGGATACGTCGAAACGGCCGAGGAGTTCGACGCCCAACTCTTCGGCATCTCGCCCCCAGAGGCCCTGGGCATGGATCCCCAGCAGCGCATGGTGCTTGAGGGAGCCTGGGCCGCATTCGAGCACGCGGGGATCGCGCCGGACTCGCTCCAGGGCAGCGGCACCGGTGTCTTCATCGGAGCCAGCACGAGCGACTACGTCCGCATGCGGCAGCAGTTCGGCGCGGCCGAGGCGATCGACAGTTACCAACTGTTCGGCGAGAACAGCTTCATCGCCGGCCGCGTCTGCCACACGTTCGGCCTCCAGGGACCGGCGCAGGTGGTCGACACCGCCTGCTCGTCATCCCTCACCGCCGTGCACCAGGCGATACGCAGCCTGCGCTCGGGAGAGACCGAACTCGCCCTCGCCGGCGGGGTCAACGCCATCCTCGCCCCGTACGGATTCGTGCTCCTGAGCCAGTCGCAGGCGGTGGCCCCCGACGGCCGGTGCAAGACCTTCGACGCCTCCGCCAACGGATACGGCCGCGGCGAAGGCTGCGGCATGATCGTGCTCAAGCGCCTTTCGGACGCGCGGCGGGACTCGGACCGCGTCCTCGCCGTGATCCGCGGCAGCGCCCTCAACCACGACGGCCGGGCCAGCGGCATCTCCGTACCCAACGGCACCGCCCAGCAGGCGGTGATCCGGGCGGCGCTCTCCGACGCCCGCGTGGCGGGCTCCGACATCGGCTACGTCGAGGCGCACGGCACCGGCACCGTGCTCGGCGACCCCACCGAACTGCACAGCCTGGAGGCGGTGCTCGGCGCGGGCCGGGACAGCACCGACCACCTCTACGTCGGCTCCGCCAAGACCAACATCGGACACCTGGAAGCCGCCGCGGGCATCGCGGGACTCATCAAGGCGATCCTCGTCGTGCAGCGCGGCGCGATACCGCCCAACCTCCACTTCCACCACCCCAATCCGATGGTGGAGTGGCACCGCCTGCATCTGACCGTGCCCACCGAGACGGTGCCCTGGCCCGAGAACGGCCGCCCCCGCCTCGCGGGAGTCAGCTCATTCGGCGCCAGCGGCACCAACGCACATGTCATCGTCGAGCAGCCGCCCACGCCCGAACCCGCCCGGCACGAGTCGTCGGCGGCCCCGGACCACGCACAGCTGCTCGCCCTGTCCGCCCGTACGCCCGAGGCCCTGCGCGCCGTCGCGGACCGCTACTCCCGGTTCCTCGAGGACTTCGGCGGCCGCACCGGAACCGGCACCCTGCGGGACCTGTGCCACAGCGCCCACACCCAACGTGCCCACCAGGCACACCGGTTGGCCGTCGTCGGCGACTCGCCCGCCGCGATGGCGGAGCAGCTGCGGCGCTTCGCCGACGGGGCACCCGGCGCACCGGCTTCGGGCAAGGCGCCGGTGCGCGCCCGCCCCAAGGTCGCGTTCCTGTTCAGCGGACAGGGCTCCCAGTACGCCGGTATGGCGAGCGAGCTGTACGCCACCGAGCCCGTCTTCCGCGAGGCCTTCGACCGCTGCGCCGAACTGCTTCGCGAGCACACCGACAAGCCACTGCCCGCCGTGGTCTTCGGCCCGGAGAGCACCGACCTGGACCGCACGCGCTGGACGCAGCCCGCGCTGTTCTCCGTCGAGTACGCGCTGGCTCAGCTCTGGCTCTCCCGGGGGATCCGCCCGGCCGCCGTGATGGGGCACAGCGTGGGGGAGATCACCGCCGCATGCGTCGCCGGCGTACTGACGCTGGAGGACTCCGTCGCCCTGATCGCGGCGCGCGGGCGCGCCATGGACGAACAGTCGCCGACAGGAGCCATGCTCGCCGTACCGCTGTCGGAGGCCGACGCGCTGGCCGCCATCGGGGCGCGCGGGGCCGACGTCGCTCTCGCCGCGGTGAACGGCCCCGAAAGCACCGTCCTCTCCGGACCGTTCACCGACATCGAGGCCATCGAGGCCGAGCTGGCGGAGCGCGGAGTCACCGCCAAGCGGCTCAAGGTGTCGCACGCGTTCCACTCACCCATGACGGACGCCGCACTGCCGGAACTGGCCCGCGCCGCCGCCGCACTCTCCCCGAGGCCGCCCAAGATCCCCCTCGTCTCCAACGTGACCGGCACGTTCGCGGAAGCCGACACCCTGCGGGACCCCCAGTACTGGTGCCGGCACGCCCGCGGCACCGTCCGGTTCCACGACGGACTGCACGCGCTGCGGGACTCCGGCGTGAGCACCTTCCTCGAAGTGGGACCCGGCAGGGTGCTGCTCGGCATGGGCGCGCGCGCCGTGCCGGACCACAGCCTCCAGTGGCTGGCGTCGATCCGCCCGGGCAGCTCCGACGCCGCCGGGATACGGGACAGCCTCGCCCGGCTCTACCTCCTGGGCGCCCCCATCGTCTGGTCCCGCGACGACGACGGCCCCCGGCGGCGCATCGAACTCCCCGGCTACCCGTTCCAGCGGCAGCGCTACGCCTTCCCCGTGGGGGAGACGACGGCGGGCGGGCCGACCGTATCGACGACCGCCGCCGACACGGCACCCGGTGTCTACGACCTCGACTGGCAGCAGACCCCCACACCCCTGAGGCCGGACACCACCGCACTCGCCCGCCCGGGCCGCACACTGCTCCTCGCCGACGCGTCGGGCATGGCCGAACTGCTCGCCCAGCGCCTTGAGGAGGCGGGTGACGAATGCCTCCTGTGCTACGCGGCCGACGCCGCCGTGGGCGACGCCGACACGGCGGGCACCGACCGGCCGGAGACGGGCGGGCTCGCCGCCGTCGCCGAATTCGTCCGCCAGGCGGGTCCGCTGGATCGCATCGTGCACATGTGGAGCCTCGACGTCCCGCTCGGTGATGACGCCGACGCCGACGACGTGGCGCGGGCGCGCAGCCTTGGCCCGGAGGCCATGGCCCAGATCGTGCGTTCGCTCGCCCGGATGCCGGAGGACGGCGGCTCTGCCGGCACCTCCAGTGACGCCCGTCTGTGGGTCATCACCCGGGGCGCTCAGCCGACCGGCGAGGAGAACGGCCCGCTGGCAGTCGGCGCGGCGCCGCTGATCGGCCTCGGCAAGACCATCGCGCTCGAACACCCCGGGCTGTGGGGCGGCAGCATCGACCTCGATCCGCAGACCGACACCGACCTGGACGCCCTGGCGGCGATGCTGCTCCATGAAGTCGCCCCGGACGATGACCAGATCGCGGTACGCGGGGGCAGGACGCTGGTGCCCCGGCTGACCCGGCGTGCGGACGCCGACGCTGTGGCGCTGCCGGTGATCAGGCCCGATGCCGAGTATCTGGTCACCGGAGGTCTCGGCGGTGTGGGTCTGCTGGTCGCGGGCTGGCTCGTCGAGTCCGGGGCACGTCACCTGGTGCTCACCAGCCGCACGGGCCTCCCCGACCGTCACACATGGGACGACGGCTCCCTGCCGCCCGACACCGCCGAACGCGTGGCAGCCGTCCGGGCCCTGGAGGAACAGGGAGCAGACGTACGGGTCGTCGCGGCGGACGTGTGCGACGAGTCGGCGATGCACGAACTCGTCACCGAATCGGCCCGGGGCGCCCGGCCCCTCGCCGGAGTGGTCCATGCGGCGGGGCTCTCCCTGGGCCAGGACCTGGCCGACGCGGAACCGGAGCTCTTCCGCGAGGTGCTGCGGCCCAAGACCGACGGCGCCTGGCTGCTGCACGAGGCGGTGGCGGACCTGCCGCTCGACTTCTTCGTGCTCATGTCCTCCGTGGCCTCTGTCTGGGGAGCCGCACACATGGGTGCCTATACGGCGGCGAACCAATTCCTCGACGCGCTCGCCGCGCACCGCCGTGCGCGTTCCCTGCCGGCGGCCACCCTCAACTGGGGCCGCTGGGACATGGTCAGCGGACTCGGCGGGCGCGGGAAGCCGGAGCGGGTGGCGGCCACCGGATTCCGGGCTCTCGACCACGGGACGGCGCTCGCCCATCTGGGGTCGGTGATCGCTCGCGGCGAGGGACAGCGCATCGTCGCGGAGGTCGACTGGGAAGTCGTCAGGCCGCTCATGGAATCCCAGCGGACACGGCCGGTCCTCACCGGTATCGACCATGAAGGGGACTCCGGACAGGCCGAGGAGGAGACGGCGGCCGACGAGGTACTGAAATGGGCGCTGGGCCTGCCCGTCGAGGAACGCGAGCAGGCGCTCGACGAGTACGTCTGGGAAGTGCTGGCCCAGCAGTTGGGCGTGCAACGGGCGGAATTCACGGGCGACTTCAACCTGCTGGACTTCGGCTACGACTCGCTGGGCGCGATGCGAACCCTCGCCAAGTTCCGCAAGGAACTCCGACTCGACCTCGACACACGGCAGTTCTTCGAGATCTCCGCCGACGGCTGGGGCCAATACCTCGCGGTGACGCTGCGAGAGCAGCACGGCTGAGCGTCATGGCGGTATGCGGCGGCCGGCGGCCCGCCGTCCCGCCCGCCGTCGCGAGAACCGTCGGCCCCTGTCCCGGTAACTCCCCTGTACAGAAGGGAACCCCGCATGGCCATGCGCAAGGTGCTCATCGCCGACCGTGGCGAAATCGCTGTCCGCGTTGCTCGGGCATGCCGGGACGCGGGGATCGCGAGCGTAGCCGTCTACGCAGATCCTGACCGGGATGCGCTGCATGTACGCGCGGCAGATGAGGCGTTCGCCCTGGGCGGTGACACTCCGGCCACCAGCTACCTGGACATTTCCAAGGTGCTGGCCGCGGCCAAGGACGCGGGGGCGGATGCGATCCACCCCGGATACGGCTTCCTTTCGGAGAACGCCGAATTCGCCCGGGCCGTGCTGGACGCGGGCCTGATCTGGATCGGCCCGCCGCCGCAGGCCATCCGCGACCTGGGTGACAAGGTCGCCGCCCGGCACATCGCGCAGCGCGCGGGTGCTCTGCTGGTGGACGGCACGCCGTTGGTGGCCGGTACGCCGCGCCATCTGGACAAGCCGCGGCATGTGGAGACGCAGTGCCTGGCCGACCAGCACGGCAACGTGGTCGTGGTGTCCACCCGTGACTGTTCGCTGCAGCGCCGCCACCAGAAGCTGGTGGAGGAGGCCCCCGCGCCGTTCCTGAGCGAAGCGCAGAACGCCGAGCTGTACGCGGCGTCCAAGGCGATCCTCAAGGAGGCCGGCTATGTGGGCGCCGGCACCGTGGAGTTCCTGGTCGGCACCGACGGCACGATCTCCTTCCTGGAGGTCAACACCCGTCTGCAGGTGGAGCACCCGGTCACCGAGGAGGTCACCGGCCTGGACCTGGTCCGCGAGATGTTCCGCATCGCGGACGGCGAGGAGCTCGGTTACGGAGACCCCCAGATGCGGGGCCACTCCTTCGAGTTCCGCATCAACGGCGAGGACCCCGGCCGCGGCTTCCTGCCCGCGCCGGGCACGGTGACCCTCTTCGACCCGCCGTCGGGTCCGGGCGTGCGCCTGGACGCGGGCGTGGAGTCCGGCTCGGTGATCGGCCCGGCCTGGGACTCGCTCCTGGCCAAGCTGATCGTCACCGGCGCGACGCGTCAGCAGGCCCTTCAGCGGGCCGCCCGCGCCCTGGAGGAGTTCACCGTGGAGGGCATGGCCACCGCCATCCCCTTCCACCGCGCGGTCGTCAGGGACCCGGCGTTCGCACCCGAACTGACCAGCTCCAGCGACCCGTTCACGGTGCACACCCGGTGGATCGAGACCGAGTTCGTCAACGAGATCCCGGCGTTCGCCGCTGCGGCCGACGCCGAGACGGACGAGGAGCCGGGCCGCGAGACGGTGGTCGTCGAGGTCGGCGGCAAGCGTCTTGAGGTCTCGCTGCCCTCCTCGCTCGGCATGACCATCGCCCGCACGGCCGCCGCGGGCGGCGCCCGCCCCAAGCGGCGCGCGGCGAAGAAGTCGGGCCCGGCGGCCTCCGGCGACACCCTGGCCTCGCCCATGCAGGGCACGATCGTCAAGGTCGCGGTCGAGGAGGGCCAGGAGGTCAAGGAGGGCGACCTGGTCGTCGTCCTGGAGGCCATGAAGATGGAACAACCCCTCAACGCCCACCGCTCGGGCACCATCAAGGGCCTCACGGCGGAGACGGCCGGAGGAAGCCTGGCGGCCGGTGAAACCATCTGTGAAATCCAAGACTGATCAGGATCCCCATATGTCACCGAACACTTCAGTACCGGCCACGCCGTCACACTCGACCGGGGAGAAGGATGTACGCCGTCTGGATCGGGTGATCATTCGCTTTGCGGGTGATTCGGGTGACGGTATGCAGTTGACGGGGGACCGGTTCACTTCGGAGACGGCGTCGTTCGGGAATGATCTGTCGACGCTGCCGAATTTCCCGGCGGAGATCCGGGCGCCTGCCGGGACGCTGCCGGGGGTGTCGTCCTTTCAGCTGCATTTCGCCGATCACGACATCCTGACGCCGGGTGACGCGCCGAACGTGCTGGTGGCGATGAACCCGGCCGCGTTGAAGGCGAACATCGCCGATGTGCCGCGCGGCGCGGAGATCATCGTGAACACGGACGAGTTCTCCAAGCGGGCGATGGCCAAGGTGGGCTATGAGGTGTCGCCGCTGGAGGACGGCTCGCTGGACGGCTACAGCGTGCACCCGGTGCCGCTGACCACGCTGACGGTGGAGGCGCTGAAGGAGTTCGACCTGTCGCGCAAGGACGCGGGCCGGTCGAAGAACATGTTCGCCCTTGGGTTGTTGTCGTGGATGTATCACCGGCCCACCGAGGGCACGGAGAAGTTCCTGCGGTCCAAGTTCGCCAAGAAGCCGGACATCGCGGCGGCGAACATCGCCGCGTTCCGGGCGGGCTGGAATTTCGGGGAGACGTCGGAGGACTTCGCGGTCTCCTACGAGGTGGCCCCGGCGGCGGCCGCGTTTCCGGCGGGGACGTACCGCAATATCTCGGGGAATCTGGCGTTGTCGTACGGGTTGGTCGCGGCGGGCCGGCAGGCGGATCTGCCGTTGTATCTGGGCTCGTATCCGATCACTCCGGCCTCGGACATCCTGCACGAGCTGTCGCGGCACAAGAATTTCGGGGTGCGGACCTTCCAGGCGGAGGACGAGATCGCGGGGATCGGGGCGGCGCTGGGCGCCGCGTTCGGCGGGTCGCTGGCGGTCACGACCACCTCCGGTCCGGGGGTGGCGCTGAAGTCGGAGACCATCGGCCTGGCGGTGTCGCTGGAGCTGCCGCTGCTGGTGGTGGACATCCAGCGGGGCGGACCGAGCACCGGACTGCCGACCAAGACCGAGCAGGCCGACCTGCTGCAGGCGATGTACGGGCGCAACGGGGAAGCGCCGGTGCCGATCGTGGCGCCGAGGACCCCGGCCGACTGCTTCGACGCGGCGCTGGAGGCGGCCCGGATCGCGGTCACCTACCGCACCCCCGTCTTCCTGCTGTCGGACGGCTATCTGGCCAACGGCTCGGAGCCGTGGCGGATCCCGGACACCGACGAACTGCCCGACCTGCGGGTGCAGTTCGCCTCCGGACCCAACCACACGGAGGCGGACGGCACCGAAGTCTTCTGGCCCTATAAGCGGGATCCGCAGACGCTGGCCCGTCCGTGGGCGATTCCGGGCACGCCGGGCCTGGAGCACCGGATCGGCGGGATCGAGAAGCAGGACGGCACCGGCAACATCTCCTACGATCCGGCCAACCACGACTTCATGGTCCGCACCCGCCAGGCCAAGATCGACGGAATCCGGGTGCCGGACCTGGAGGTCGACGACGTGACCGGGGACGCCAGGCTGCTGGTCCTGGGCTGGGGTTCGACCTACGGGCCGATCACCGCGGCGGTCCGCCGGCTGCGCGCGGTCGGCGAGAGCGTCGCGCAGGCCCATCTGCGCCACCTCAACCCCTTCCCGCGGAATCTGGGCGAGGTGCTGCGCTCGTATGACCGCGTGGTCGTCCCGGAGATGAACCTGGGCCAACTCGCCACCCTCATCAGGGCTAAATATCTCGTGGACGCGCACTCGTACAACCAGGTCAACGGAATGCCGTTCAAGGCCGAGCAGCTGGCCGCCGTACTCCGGGAGGCTCTCCATGCCCGCTGAGGCACTCACCCTCGTCCCCAAGGCCGAGGCCACGCAGTCCGCCAGGGACTTCAAGTCCGACCAGGAGGTGCGGTGGTGCCCGGGCTGCGGGGACTACGCCGTCCTGGCCGCCGTGCAGGGCTTCATGCCCGAACTCGGCCTGGCCAAAGAGAACATCGTCTTCGTCTCCGGCATCGGCTGCTCCTCGCGCTTCCCGTACTACATGAACACCTACGGGATGCACTCCATCCACGGCCGCGCCCCCGCCATCGCCACCGGACTCGCCTCCTCCCGACGGGACCTGTCCGTGTGGGTGGTCACCGGCGACGGCGACGCCCTGTCCATCGGCGGCAGCCACCTCATCCACGCCCTGCGCCGCAACGTCAACCTCAAGATCCTGCTGTTCAACAACCGCATCTACGGGCTGACCAAGGGCCAGTACTCCCCGACCTCCGAAGTCGGGAAGATCACCAAGTCGACGCCGATGGGCTCCCTGGACGCCCCCTTCAACCCGGTCTCCCTCGCCATCGGCGCGGAGGCGTCATTCGTGGCACGCACCGTGGACTCCGACCGCAAGCACCTCACCAGCGTGCTGCGCGAGGCCGCCGACCATCCCGGTACCGCCCTGGTGGAGATCTACCAGAACTGCAACATCTTCAACGACGGCGCCTTCGAAGTGTTGAAGGACAAGCAGCAGGCCGAAGAGGCGGTCATCCGGCTGGAACACGGCCAGCCCATCCGCTTCGGCCCCGACAGCTCCAAGGGCGTCGTACGCGACCCCGCCACCGGCGACCTCGAAGTCGTCCCGGTCACCCCGGACACCGAGTCACACATCCTCGTCCACGACGCGCACTCCACCTCCCCGACGACCGCCTTCGCCCTCTCCCGCCTCGCCGATCCCGACACCCTGCACCACACCCCCATCGGCGTCTTCCGCAACATCCAACGCCCCGTCTACGACACCCTCATGGCCGACCAGCTCGACACCGCCATCGAACAGAACGGCAAGGGCGACCTCGCCGAACTCCTCGCCGGAAACGACACCTGGACCGTCGTCGGCTGACGTCGTCCTCAGGGCGCTTGTCAGGAATGAATGTTCGTTTTAGCTTGGCCGGTATGGCTCGCGTATCTCAGGAGCATCTCGACGCACGGCGTCGTCAGATCCTTGACGGTGCTGCTCGCTGCTTTGCCCGCAATGGTTTCCACGCCACCTCGATGCAGGATGTGCTGAAGGAGGTCGGTCTTTCGGCCGGTGCGGTCTACCGCTACTTCCGCGGCAAGGAAGAGCTGATCGGCGTGATCGTCGGAGAGGCCCTTGAGCGGCTGCGGGAGACCTTCGAGGGAGCTGGCAAGGAGACTCCGCCGCCTCCGCCGGATGTGTTGGTCGGCCGGGCGCTGACTCAGGTGATGGGGCAGCAGCCGGGCGCACAGGATGGGGAGGTCGCGTACTTCCCGCGGTTGATGGTCCAGGTGTGGGCGGAGACCCTGCGCAGCGAAGAGCTCGCGGCGGTGATGCGGCAGGGGTTCGGCGAGGTGCGGGTGGCCTGGGTGAGGATCGTCGAGGGGTATCAGGCGGCGGGCATGATGCGTGACGACGTCCCGGCCGAACGTGTGGCGCGGGTAATGGCCGCAACGGCTCAGGGGTTCGCCGCGCAGCTGGCGTTGTTCGACGAGGTGCCGGTCAAGGCGCTGCAGGACGGTCTGCGCGGCCTGATGAGTATGGGGAAGCCGAGTAGTTGAGTTGTCAGTCACGGAGCGAACGGAGCGAGCGGTCAGACGCTGAACATCCCTGTTGAACGCCGCCAGGTAGCTGAGTCGAGCGGCCACCGCATCGCAGGGGGCCGAACGGGCTCCCCGAGCAGCCCTTTGAGGCAGCCAACCCTGCCCCGCCGTCATCCCCGGCGTACCTGCACGCCGGTCGCTCCGGAGAGCACGATCGAGGGCAGGGCCGTCGCCGGCCCGAACGGCGGTTGAGCGAACGGCAGGTGGGAGCGCAAGGGTGATCCATGAGGTGGACGAGGTGCTCAAGGGCCTCATCGGCGGTGGGGCGCTGTCCGGATCCGGCATCGAGGTGTCCTTCGACGTGCCCACCCGCGACTGGGCGGCCCGGCGCAACGCACCCGTGGTCAACGCCTACTTGTACGACATCCGGGAGGACGTGTCCCTGCGGCAGCGAGGTCACACCGGACTGCGCGACGAACGTGACATCGTGGTGCGCCGCCGCCGTCCTCCGCGCTGGTTCCGGCTCTCCTATCTGGTGACGGCCTGGACGAAGACGCCGCAGGACGAACACCGCCTGCTGTCGGCCGTACTGGCGACCCTGCTGCCGCACGAGCTGCTGTCCGCCGGGGAACTCCCGGACGCGCTCGGGCGCCCGGGCCTCTCGATTCCCGTGACGGTCTCCGGCAGCCAGTCGGAGGCCAGGTCCCTCGCCGACATCTGGTCCGCCCTCGGCGGCGAACTCAAGCCCTCCCTGGACCTCGCGGTCACCGTGCCGTTCCCGGCCTACCCCGACTACGACGCGGGGCCCCCGGTCACCGAGGGCGCGACGGTCCGGCTGCGCGCGGCCGACGGCGGACCGCCCCGCTCGGCCGAGCGTTCCCACCGGCCCCGCCAGGTGGCCGCCGCCCGCACCGCCCACGAGCAGGCGGCGGCGCGCCGCACGGAGCAGCCCTGATGACGACGTCCCTGGAAGACCCCGCCCGCCCCCGGGAGCCCGGTGCCACAGGGCCCGCTCACTCCCTCCTCGACCGGCTGGCGGGGCTGCGGCAGACGGTGACCGCCCTCATCGAGTCCCGCTCGGCCGACGACCCCACCGCGAGCGACCCGTTGCGCGGCTTGTACCTGTCCGAAGAAGCCATACGTCACCTGCTGCACGCCGGGCCTCGCGCGGCACCGGAGGCAGCGGCGTCCTGGCCGCGGATCAGCCCTGCCCCCGACGACCAACTCGCCCGGACCGCCGCCAGGTTGCGCCTGACCGAGCTGGACGCGGCCGTCCTGCTCATCGCCATCGCCCCCGACATCGACCGCACCTTCGAGCCGCTCTACGGTTACCTCAACGACGACGTGAGCCGCCGCCGCGCCACCGTGGGACTCGCCCTGGAGCTGTGCGGTATCCCCGCTCATCTGCCGGACGCCCGCGCCCGCTTCCACCTCTCGGCGCCCCTCCGTTCCCTGGGGCTGCTGCACATCGAGGACGCCGAACGGCCGCTGCTCACCCGCTCCTTGCTCGTGCCCGACCGGATCACCGCCCATCTGCTGGGCGACACCACCCCCGATGCCGCGCTCCTGGGCCTGCTGCAGCCCATGCCCATGCCCACGCCGGTGCCGACTCCTCAGCCGGGGGCCGCGCACGACGACGACTTCGTCCCCCGTCTGGCCGCCCGCATCGGCGCAGGCCCCTGCACCGCCTACCTGCAAGAACACCGCGGGGGCGACGCCCTGCCCGCCATCGCCTCCGCCCTGCACGCGGCGGGCCTGGACGCCCTGCGCTTCTCCGGCCCCGGGCACCACCTCCCCGAGCTGCTGCGCGAGGCGCGCCTCACCGGCCGGGCGGTCGTCGTGTCGGACCTCCCCGAGCAACCGGGCGCGATGGTGGCCGAGTTGAACGCGGCCACGGATGTGACCGTGCTCCTGGCCGACCCCCGCCCGTACGACCCGCAGTGGTCCGCCCACGACCCGCTGGTGCTCCAGGCACCCCGGCTCCCGGCAGGCGGCACCGCGACATGGCGGACCGCCCTCGGCACGGCCGCCGACGGCTTCGACCTGGCCGGCACCGTGGCCCCGTACCACCTCGGCGGCGAGCGCATCGGGCGCGCCGCCCAGGCCGCCGCGGCGCTCGCCGCCTTCGACGGGACCGAACTCACCGCCGCCCACGTCCGGCTCGCCGCACGGCAGCAGTCGGCCTCCGGCCTCGAACAGCACGCCCGCCGTATCCGGCCCGCGGTGACCTGGCAGGACCTGGTCCTGCCCCCCGCGCCCCTCACCCAGCTCCGGGAACTCGCCCTGCGCGCCCGCCACCGCGACCGCGTACTGGGCGACTGGCGGCTCAGCGCGGGCGGCGGCCGCGGACGCGGGGTCCTTGGACTGTTCGCGGGGGAGTCAGGTACCGGCAAGACGCTGTCGGCCGAGGTCGTCGCCGCCGATCTGGGGGTGGACCTCTACGTCGTCCAGCTCTCCTCGATCGTCGACAAGTACGTAGGGGAGACCGAGAAGAACCTGGAGCGGATCTTCACGGAGGCCGACCGTACGGACGCGGTGCTCCTCTTCGACGAGGCCGACGCCGTCTTCGGCAAGCGCTCCGAGGTCAAGGACTCCCATGACCGGTACGCCAACATGGAGAGCGCCTACCTGCTGCAGCGCCTGGAGTCCTTCGACGGCATCGCGCTCCTGACCACCAACCTGCGCGCCAACATCGACGACGCGTTCACCCGCCGCCTGGACCTGGTGGTCGACTTCCCCTTCCCGGACGCGGGGCAGCGCCTCGCTCTGTGGCGCCACGGCCTGGCGCACGTGCCCCGCGTCGAGAACATCGAACTCGACCCGCTTGCGGGGCAGTTCGAGCTGGCCGGCGGCTCCATTCGCAGCGCGGTGGTCACCGCCGCCTACCTCGCGGCCGGCCGGGACGAGCCGGTCGCGGCGGGCGACCTCCTGGAGGGCGCCCGCCGCGAGTACCGCAAGGCGGGCCGGCTCGTGCCGGGCGAAGCCAACTGGTGAGGACCGGCCGTGTGGCAGCGGGGGCCGTCACACGGTGAAGCGGACCGCTTCCAGCTGCTTGTACTGCTCGATCGGGCTCCCGTGGTACTTCCACCCGCCGGGGTCGGTGCACACCCTGCCCATCCACTGCTCGTCCTTCACGCGGGCGTCGCTGCACACGACGCCGTCGAGGACCTTGAAGGTGTAGCCCTCCAGAGCGGGGTCGGCGCTCTTCGAACTGCCGAAGTACATGTTCTTGCCGTCCTCCACCTCCGCCCACGGGATCTCCTTGCGCCATCCTTCGCCCACCCAGGCGCCGGTGCCGCTGACACCCCCGGTGTTGACCACCGCGATGTTCAGGGCCTTGATGGGCGTGCCCTTGCCGACCGTGCCGGCCTCGGCCCCGTCGCACACCGGGTCCTGCCAGCCGTCGCCCGCGACGAAGGCGCGGTAGCAGATGTGGCGGCCCTCGCTGCGCTCGGCGACCTTGCGCACCGCGTCGGCGGCGGTCTCCTTCTTGGGCTTCGGCGGCTTGTCGCCCCCTCCTCCGCCGCCTCCGCCGCCCCCGGAGTCCGAGCCGCCGTCGGAGTCCTCCTTCTTGTCGTCCTCCGGCTTCTCCTCGGGTGAGGCCGGCGGACTGCTGATGGGAGGCGGCGGACTGGACGGCGCGATCTTGCCCGCCTCCACCGGCTTCTCCCGCGCCACACTCTTCACCTGCGGGTTGTACGACAGCCAGATCACGACGAAAGCGATGGCGACCGCGAGAAGCAGACCGAAGGTGGTGGCCAGCCAGCCCGGCAGAATCCCGCGCTGTACGAAGGTGCCGTCCACGTCCATCGGTTCGGTGCCGGAGCGCCGTACGGCCAGTGTGTAGGGCTGCTCCTGCTTCGACCCGAACCAGGTGATCTGCCGGGGCCGCAGCGTCGTCTTCACGAACGCGGCCCGGCCCGGCTCGATCTGGATGTTGCTGGGCTGCAGGTCGTACGAGAGCCGGTCCCCGGTGTCGCTGCCGCTGAGCGATGCGGTGACCTTGGTGTTGCCGAGGTTGTCCACCGCGAGCCGCGGCCGCCCCCGGAACCGCCCCTTCACCGTCGGCGGCACCAGTTCGGCGCGCACCTCGGTGAAGGGGGTGATGGTGAGGTTGCCCTCGGGGACGGTGACGGCGTCCGGGTGTTCGGTGGGCGTGATCCGCACCGCGTACGGGTTGGGTCCCGCGGCGGCGTCCGGCGTACGCGGCGGGGCGAACGTCAGCTCCACCGTGCCGGTCGTCCCCGGGTAGAGCCGCAGCGACGGCGGCTCCACCGTGATCCAGGGCGAGAGATCACCGACCGGTTCGAAGCGGTACTCGTCGACGATGTCACCGGTGTTGCGCACCTTCAGGCGCACCGTGGTGCTGCTGCCGGGATCGACGGTCGCGGAGGCGGGTTCCAGAGAAGTCCATAGGCTCACGCCTCGACGCTAGGAGGGTCTGGGCGGGCCGTCAGGAGTCCGCCGGGCAGAGTCCGTTGCCCTCAGGGGCGGCGGCAGTGTCCGCCGGGTCAGTGAGCGGCCCCCCTGCACCTGACGTGCCCTACTTGTAGCCGAACTCTTTGCGAATCGCTGGAGCATGGGTGTCCTTGAAGGGGCGCTGTTTCACCTTGAGGGCCTTGGCCAGTGCCGCCGGGGAGACATTTTCGCCCCCACGTCCGTACATGATCTCCCCGAGGAGTCGTTTGAATTCCTTCTCGAACTTGGGGACCTTCATCTCTCCGCCTTCTTCGACCTTTTTCCACGCACTGTGGAAATTGGGGTCGAAGTCCTTCATCTTGCTCTCGAGCTCCCTCTTGGTCGCCGCGTTGACGACGCTCCGAGCCTGCTTCCGCTCCTTCTTCTTCAGCTTGTTGCCCAATGCCACCGACGAGATGTCGAACCAATCGGCGATCACCGCCTGGCTGGTCACCGAATTCTCCTTGGCCGTCAGTTCGTTGATCTTGTCGATCAAGGCTTCGGAGAAGTCCTCCTCGTACTTCTTTCCTTCTACATGGTTCTCCCGTTCGGCCTTGAGGTCGTCATGCATCAACCCCAGCAGCTGCGGAGCGACGACCGCCTCGAACTCCTCGGCGCTCATCTTGGGCTGCGCAGGCTTCCTCTCCGGCTCGGGCGCGCCCCGCTGCTTCCAGACGGACTGGCTCCCGAGACCCATCCGGCTGGTTCTATCCACCAGTTCGTCGCCCGAGGCTTCGGTGTTGGACGGGGTGTCCACCATGTACTGCTCACCGAGGTTGGGGTACTTCAGATGCGTGAGTTCGCCCGTCTTCTCGTCCCGCACCTCAAGGAGCACCATCCTCTGCTGCAGGCCCCCCTCGCCGCCCATTTCGGGGTCGCCGACTCCCTCTGCTTCAAGGGCAGGTGCGTTCCTGGGTGCCGAGACATAAACGGTCGGTTTCTTCCCCATATGACCTTCGAGGTGGCCATAGAATTCCTCGGACTTCTCCCCGGCGTCCCGGTGCATGTGCTTGACGCCGGTTTCGACTGAACCCACGAAGTAGTGGTTTCCGTTCTTGTCGTAACGGAGGTCGATGTTCAGGTCCTTCTTGACGAAGTCCAGGAGCGCGAGACAGCCTTGGCACGGTCGCTTGCGGCCGCGGACGAGCACCGACCCGTCGGGCGGGTTTTCGCCGCTGACACCCGCGTGGTTGAGCAGCATCAGCAGTTTCTGCTCGGCGTGCTGGTCATCCTGGGTGTCACCGTTCACCAGGAGATACGCGTAGCCCTTGTACTGGCTGTCCACCGCGAGCAATTCGGCCAGATACGCACGGTAGTCGTCGTCCTTCGCGACACGGGCGTTGGAGATGTCGACCTTGCGGACGTACGTCATGTCCCGCAGGGCTTGCAGCGTCCGGTTGTCGCGCTTGTACGAACCGGCCCCGGCGTGCGGGTCCTGTCCCTCCACATCCATCGCCGCGCCCGGCGGCACCGGCGGCATGGCCTGCATCGTGAAACCCGCAGCGATCTTCAGTCGGGCCTGCCGGTTCCGTTGGCTGTCGTCATCGTCCTTCGCCGGCGCGGGCGCGGCGCCCTTGTCGGTCCTGCGTCGCTTGTCGGCCTGGTGAGCGCCCGCGGGTGCCGGGCGCTTGCCCGCAGCCGTGGCCGTCATCTCCTGCTCGTCGTCGGCCTCGTAACCGGGGTCGTCGAAGTCGGTGAGCATGATGTCCCGCAGGGCCTGGGCATCCGCGTCCACCCCGTCTGTTTCGGGGCCGGCTGCCAGGAGCGCGGTGTGGAGGTCTTTGACGGTCTGATTCAGGTTGGTGGTGAAGACCAGGTGGCCGTTGACGAGCATGGACTGGATCTCCTGCTCCTTGGTCTGGCCCGCTGCCGCACCTGCCGCACCCGCCGACTCGGGGGCGTCCGTCTCCTTCGTCTTCAGGTGGCCGAGGGCCTTGTAGAGGACGCGGGAGATGTGCCGCAGGCTCTGTTCGTCCGTCTGGTGCCTGTAGGAACGCGGGAGACGGAGCAGGGCCTCCGCGGTGACCCGGCCCGCACGCGAGTTCTGCTGACCGCAGGTGCAGGCCCTGGCCAGTTTGTCGATCTTCTTGAAGCGGTGCTCCCAAGCCGCCATTCTCGACTCGCCGCTCCCCTCGGCCTTGGCCTTGCCCTTGTCCGGAGCCTTCGCCGGGGCCTTCGCCTTGGCCGGGGCTTTCTCCTTGGCCGGGGCCTTGGCCTTGGTGTCCTTCACGCGGGCCACGACAGGGGGGCCGGTCAGGCGCGGCCCACCGGACCCCGCCCTGCCGCCCTTGACGGCCCGCTGGGCGATCGCGGGGGGCGCGGTCCTGGACCGCGCGGCGAAGGCGGCGCCCCTGGTGTCCGCCCGCTTCTCGGAGGACTGGGCGGGGTCGGTGACCGGGACCCCTCTGCCCTCGTCGCGTCCCGTCTCGGGCTTGCCGTTGAGGTTGTCGCTGAGGTGGCTGAGTTCGTGACCGACGATCTGCGGGTTCCCCGCGGCCCGCGGCGGAAGGAAGACGTGGTTGCCGATCGTCATGGCCTGGGCGCCCATCGCCTCGGTGGCCCGCTGGGCCACCGTGTCGTCGTGGAGGCGGCCGTGCGTCATGTCGGTGCCGTAGAACGACTCCCCGGCGGCGCGCATCGGTTCCGGCAGCGGACGGCCACCGCCCTGCGAAGCCAAGGCGGCAGCGAGCAGAGAGCTGTGGTCTTGGGGACCGGCCTCTCCGGGACCGGCCTCCTTCGGACGGGCGGCCTCCACCCCGTCGTGGCCGCAGCCGCCGCCGTGCACGTGCTGCTCCGGGGCGATGCGGCGCGCCACCACACGATTGCCCACCAGGTTCTGCAGCGTCGCCATCTTCTCCCGGGTCATCGGCCCCTGGCCCGGGCCCAGGCCCGCGGGAGCGGACGTGGTCCGGCGCGTGCCGCGCCCCGGGCCGGCAGCCTCTTGCCGCGGCCGTTCTTCCTGCGCACGCATGGCAGTCCCGTCTCTCCGGTAGGCAGGGAGGCAGCGGCCGCCGGGATCCCCTCAAGACAACTCCCGAGACAACTCCCGCGCCTCCGAGGCGAACGTGACCCACCACCCTCGTGCATCCGGCCCCCTCCCGGGCAGGGCCACGGGGGCAGACTTACGGGCAACGAAACGAGACGGGCAGCGCGGACGTACCTCACCGGTCCGCGGCGAAGTGCCCTTGCGGGCACCGACGTTGCCCAAGGCATGGCACCCGAGGACATTCCGGCGGCGCACCGCGCCGATCAGGCTGGAGGAGTCCCGTCTCGTACCCCGAGGAGAGCAGAGCATGCCGTCCTACTTGTCGCCCGGCGTCTACGTCGAGGAGGTGTCCGGCGGTTCGCGCCCGATCGAGGGAGTGGGGACCTCCGTGGCGGCCTTCGTCGGACTCGCCTCGTCCGGTCCGTTGAACGAGCCCACGCTGGTGACCAACTGGACCCAGTACGTCGCCGCTTTCGGCGACTTCACCGACGGCTACTACCTCGCGCACTCGGTCTACGGCTTCTTCAACAACGGCGGTTCCGCGGCGTACGTGGTCCGCGTGGGCGGCTCCGCCGAGGGCTCGAACGGGTCGACGGGGGACAGCAAGAACCCCGCCGCGGTGAACGGCTCGGCGCCCGCACCCGCACTGCCCGCCGCCGAGCCCAAGCAGCTCGGCGCCTTCTCCGTGGCGGCCACCGGCCAGGGTGCCAACGGCCCGCTGAGCGTCGAGGTCGCCGACCCCGAGGGCGAGGGCCCCGCCGAGCGCTTCAAGCTCATCGTCAAGAGCGGTGACAAGCCGGTCGAGACCTTCGACGTGAGCGCCAAGAAGGGCAACCGGACCTACGTCGTCACCCAGGTCAAGGAGCGCTCCAAGCTCATCACCGTGACGGAGAACGCCTCCGGGGCGCAGCTCACCCGCCCGGAGAACCAGACCGTCGCGCTGCCCGCGCCGCCCGCCCCGGCCCCCGTGCCCGCGTCCGCGCCCGCGGCCGTGGAACAGGACGAGACCTCGCACCCCGGTCCGGCCCAGTACCTCGGCGACTCCGCCGACCGCACCGGCTTCGGCGGCCTCGAGGCCATCGATGAGATCTCCATGGTGGCCGTCCCCGACCTCATGGCCGCCTACCAACAGGGCGCGATCGACCTGGAGGCCGTCAAGGCCGTGCAGCTCGGCCTCATCGCGCACTGCGAGCTGATGGGCGACCGCGTCGCGGTCATCGACCCCCCGCCGACCCTGAATGCCCGTCAGATACGGGTGTGGCGCCAGGAGACGGCCGGCTACGACTCCAAGTACGCGGCTCTGTACTACCCCTGGCTCAAGACCTTCGACCCGGCATCGGGCAAGGCCCGCATGATGCCGCCGAGCGGTCACATCGCCGGCATCTGGGCCCGCAACGACGCCGAGCGCGGCGTGCACAAGGCCCCCGCCAACGAGGTCGTACGCGGCGCGGTCGACCTGGAGCTCCAGATCACCCGCGGCGAGCAGGACCTGCTCAACCCCATCGGCGTCAACTGCATCCGCGCCTTCCCGGGCCGCGGCATCCGCGTCTGGGGCGCGCGCACCCTGGCCTCCGACCCCGAGTGGCGCTACCTGAACATCCGCCGGTACTTCAACTACCTGGAGGAGTCGATCCTGATCGGCACCCAGTGGGTGGTGTTCGAGCCGAACGACCACGCGCTGTGGGCCCGGATCCGGCGCAACATCTCGGCGTTCCTGGTCACCGAGTGGCGCAACGGCGCGCTCTTCGGCCAGCGGCCCGAGGAGGCGTTCTACGTCAAGTGCGACGAGGAGACCAACCCGCCGGAGTCGGTCGATCTGGGCCGCGTCGTGTGCGAGATCGGTGTCGCGCCGGTCAAGCCCGCGGAGTTCGTGATCTTCCGCCTGTCCCAGTTCTCCAGCGGCAGCGGGGAGTTGGACGAGTAGGCGGCCCGCCTGCCCATCCGATCGTCCGCCTCCACCACCGTCGTACGCCATCGCCACAAAGCGTTAGAAGGACAGCGATTCCATGAGTCTCATGCAGGGTGACTCCCTCACATCACACAACTTCGGTCTGCAGATCGACGGCGTGATGGTCGAGTACCTCCAGGAGGTCAGCGGCCTGACCCTCGAACAGGACATCATCGTCAGCCAGCAGAACACCGCGCAGGGCAAGATCGAGACCGCCATCCTGCCGGGCGTGCAGAAGAACGGGCAGTGCACCGTGGTGCGCGGCATGACCCAGTCGTCCGCGTTCACGCAGTGGATCAATGACTCGATCACCGGTCGCATGAGCACGGCCCGCAAGAACGCCTCGATCATCATGATGGATTACGAGGACAACCCGGTGAAGCGCTACAACCTGCGCAACGCCTGGTGCAGCAAGATCGACGCCAGCAGCCTGAAGGCCGGCGAGGCCGCCGTGCTCACCGAGACCGTGACCATCGTCTTCGAAGAACTGGTCATCGAGTAATGCGCCGCAAGGCTTTCGGTACGCCGGACGGGGGCGCGGTCGTCGCGGCGCCCCCGGCCACCGCCCAGACTGCGGCGGGGGGAGCGGAGCCCCCCGCTCAGGCTCCCTCCGCCGCTCCTGCCGACACCGCACCGCGGGCCCTGCGCACGGAGTTCCCCTTCCAGTTGCCGCGCGGATACGTGGACGAGGCGGGCACCGTGCACCGCGACGGCGTGATGCGCCTGTCGACCGCGCGGGACGAACTGATCCCGCTGCGCGATGTCCGCGTCCAGGAGAACCCGGCGTACCTGTCGGTGGTGCTCCTGGGCCGGGTCATCACGCGCCTGGGCACGCTGCCGTCGGTGCACGACGGGACGGTGGAGAACCTGTTCGCCTCCGACCTCGCGTTCCTCCAGGACTTCTACCGCCAGATCAACGCCGAGGGACACACCCGCGCCGCCGTGGTGTGCCCGCACTGCTCCGAGCCGTTCGAGGTGGAACTCGGCGGGAGCCGCCTGGGGGAATCGTGACGTACGCGACCGACCGACTGCACGAGGAGATCGCGTACGTCGCCTATCACTTCCACTGGAACCTGGAGACGATCCTGGACCTGGAACACCACGACCGCCGCCGTTACGCGGACCAGATCGCGTCCTTCGTGACGCTCGCCGGGGCGGAGGGCTGAGGCGTGGGGTTCTTCGACCGGCTGCGGGGGCGGGGCGAGCGCGCGGACGTGGGCGGGGGCGCGGAGGCGCTCGACGGTGCTGCCGCCGCGGCTCCGTCGGCCACCGACTCCGCGTCCGAGGCGCAGTCCGGCGCTGCGTCCAGCAGTGCCGCAGCGCTGCCGGGCGCGTGGTCGGGGCTGCCGCCGATCCAGCGGGCCGTGCACGACGGCGGGTCCGCCGTCGCGGACTCCGCGTTCGGCATGCGGCTGTCCACGTGGCAGAACCCCTCGTTCGCGGAGACGTCATCGCGCACGGGAGTCCTGGACGAAGCGTCGTCGAGCAGCCTGCTCTCCTCCGCCTTCTCCTCGTCGTCCGGGAGCCTGAGCGATACGGCGCGGCCGGTCACGGGGCTGGAGGGGGCTGGGCGCGCGGCGCCCTGGACGCCGGCGTCGCCGCCCCCGTCGGCGCGGGCGATGCCGGTGGCGCCGTTGCGGGAGGTGCAGCGGGCGGCTGCGCCGGGAGCATCCGAGGCGCCGTCCACCGGTCGGCCGGGTGGTGTGACATCCGGCGGTCCTGTAACGGGAGTTGGCGGTACGGGGCTGCCGTCCGCGCGGCGGCCCAGGCAGGCGCCGGTGGCTTCGCCCTTGCCGGTGCAGCGTGCTGCGGCGCCCGGGAGCCGGGGCGGTAACGGAGCACCCGCGGTGGGGCTCCAGCGGCCACGGAACCCGGAGGTGCAAAGTTCCGGCAGCGAGGTACCCGTGCCCCGGTCCGTGCAGCGCTCGCGTGCCATGCAGGAGGGGAGCGGGACGCCGGCCGTCACGCCGTCCCGTGCACCGAGCGCTGCCACGCCGCCTCCCGCGCCGGCCCGCGGGGTACGTGTGACGCCCGCCGTGTCCTTGGCCGCCACGCGGCCACCCGCCCTGACCAGAGCGCCGGTCGCGCCTGCGGCGGTGCAGCGCCGCGTCCTGCCGGTGGCCCGTCGCGGGCCTGCGCCGGCGGCCGCGGTTGCCGAGAGCAGCGGGGCGGGGAACCGGGCTGACTCGGCGGACGCTGGGGGAGGGGGACTCCCCTCAGCGCCGCCGTTCACGGGTACTTCGTCGATGCCGATGCCGATGCCGATGCCGATGCCGATGCCGGAGCCGACAGCTCGGCTGTCCGCGCCTCAGCCGCAGCCGGGCGCTTCGTCGGCTGCCGCGACACGTTCTGCCGATTCGGCGAGCACCGCCTCCCGGGCCGCCGCGAAGCCGACGGACCGTCCCGGGCCCTCCGCTGCGGGACCGGCGGTGCAACGGGCGGCTCGGAGCGCGCACAGCAGCCCTGCGCCCGCTGCCCCGCATCCTTCGCCGCCCGCCGCGCCTGCGGTGGACTCCAACCATCGAGCGGCGGCAGGCAGCCCTCGTACGGAGGGCGGTGTTTCGCGTACGGCGGCAGGCAACTCGCCCGCGTCGGGGGAGATGGCTCGTACGGGGACGCCGACGTCGAGGGTGGACTCCAACCATCGAGCGGCGGCAGGCAGCCCTCGTACGGAGGGCGGTGTTTCGCGTACGGCGGCAGGCAACTGGCCCGCGTCGGGGGAGACGGCTCGTACGGGGACGCCGACGTCGAGGGTGGACTCCAACCATCGAGCGGCGTCAGGCAGCCCTCGTACGGGGGGCAGTGTTTCGCGTACGGCGGCAGGCAACTCGCCCGCATCGGGGGAGATGGCTCGTACGGGCATGCCGACGTCGAGTTCGGGCGCGCCTCAACCGTCCGCGAGCCCCCGGCCCACGAGCTCCCGCCCCGCGACGGTCCAGCGCAGCGCCTCCCGCAAGCTCAACCGCCCGGGCCTCGGCGCCCCGGTCACGTCCGGCGCCACGCCCAAGACACTTATGCCCAAGGCGCCTACGTCCACGCCGACTTCGGCCACGCCATCCACGTCGGCACACTCGGGCCCCTCCAGCGCCACCGAAGCACCCAACACCCCCACCACCCCCGCCGAGCCGCCCGCGCACCAGGCCGCCACGCCGCCCGCGCCCACGGTCCAGCGCTCCACGGCACCCGTCAGCAGGCCCGCCCCGCGCGGTCGCATCCCCCTCGGCGCGCCGGTCACCGCACCGCCTCCGGGAGCCGTACCGCTCACGGACTCGCTGCGGCAGGGGCCTGCCGAGTCACCCAGCAGCGAGCGCACAGCTCTGCCCCCGGTGCAGCGGGCCGTCGCCTCCAACCCACCCGCCACGCCGACCGGCGACCCACGCCCCCCTGCCTCCGCGCCGACCCAGCGGACCACCGCACCCAGGGTGCCCAACCTGCCCAGCTTGCCCACCTCGTCTACACCGTCGTCGAATCCGGCGCCGCGCAAGGACGTTCCGAACGCGGCTCCCACCTCGCCCGGGCCCACGGGCCCGACGGTGCCTACCGTTCAGCGATCCGTCACACCCCACACGCGCACCGCGCCTGCTCCCTCACAGGAGCGTGCGACTCCCACCGGCCCTGCTCCCTCGCCGGGGTACGCGACGCCACCAGCGCCGCCGGTTCAGCGCACCACCCCCTCCGCCCCGCATCCGGTTTCCGCACCGGACCCCGGCACCATGCCGCCGCCCCCCGGAGCATCAGGACCTGCAGGCCCCGCCGTGTCACCGGCCCAACGAGCCACTGCACTGCCAATACAGCGAGCCACCGCCTCCGGACCGACCACCGGCCCCGCCCCTCACCCGCACCCGGGTCCCGCACCCTTCACCGGCACCACGCAGCCGGCCTCCGAGACCTCGCGCCCCACCGCATCGACGGCGCAGGCGCCGCCGCCCGTGCAACGGGCCGTACCCGCAACACGGCCCGTGCAGCGCGCCGCCACCGCCCTCAACTCGGCCTCGGTGTCTGCGCCTGCGGCTGCCTCAAGGCCGACCGTGGCGACACCCGCCGAACCTGCCCCGGCGCAACGCCCCCGTACACCTCAGTCCAACGCGACCACGATCCCGCCGGTCCAACGTCTCGCCGCATCAGCCGCATCAGCCGCACCAGCCGCATCAGCCGCATTCGCCCGGCCCACCATGCCCGCCACCCCGGTACGCCCCCTCCTCACCTCACCCAGCACCACCGCCACCGCACGTCAGTCGCCCCTCCCCGTAGCCCGCCTGGTCGCCCCCTCGACACCGTCCCCCGCGACCTCCGCCCAGCCCCTGCCCATTGCCCGCACCAGCAGTGCCACCGCCGCAGGCCCCGGCCCAAGTCCCGTTGCAGGAGCCGTCGTTCAGCGAGGTCTCCGTTCGGCGACCCGCTCCGCTTCCCGTTCGGCCACCGAGACGCTCGCGGCCGCTGCCGGGGCCACCGCCGCGAACGCTCTGGCGCGGATGTGGCCGGGCAGCCGGGACCAGCGGAGCCGACAGGAGAGGGAGAAGGAGAAGGAGAAGGAGCAGGAGAAGGAGCAGGAGACGGTCCAGGACGATCCGTTGCCGTTCCCGCCCGACAGGAACACGGCCTCGGCGACCGCGTCCGTCTCCAGCAGTACGCCGCCGCCCGGGTACACCCGGGTGCCCGAGGGGACGTTCGACCCGAAGGACCTCACGGACTTCCAGCTCGACGAACTCACGCACCGCATGATCGGCCGCGTCACACGCCTCGTACGCACCGAACTCCGCATGGACCGCGAACGGATCGGCAGGCTCCGCGACGACCGCCGCTGATCCGCCCCCCGGCCCCCCGCCACCGCCCGCCGCAGCGACAACAGCACCACCCACAGCACCGACAGAAAGGCCCACCCGCGATGCCCCGCCAGGACCCGGGTTCCACGATCTGGTTCAGCCTGTCCATCGACGGCCAGAGCCTCGGCTTCTTCAACGGGTGCGAGGGTCTTTCGTCCCAGGTGGAGATCGAGCAGCACCAGGAGGGCGGCAACAACGGGTTCGTCTGGCAACTGCCCTCCCGCGTCACCTTCTCCACCATCCGCCTCACCCGCCCCCTCACCCCGGACACCACGAAGGTCGCCAAGTGGATCTCCTCCGTGCAGACGGGGATCAAGCGGCCCACCGCCCAGATCGCGGCGCTGCGCGCGGACGGGTCGGAGGTGGCGCGCTGGGGCCTGATCGACGTGCTCCCCGTCAGCTGGCAGGGCCCCCGGCTCGATCCCAGCAGCCCGGCCGTCGCCACGGAGGTCCTGGAGATCGCCCACCACGGGTTCACGGACTGAGAGACCGGAACCAGCAAGGGGCCCGGGGTCCGAGTGACCCGGGAGTCCGGAGAGAGGAGCAGGAGACACCCACATGCCCAAGAGCACAGGCGCCGGCAAGAGCCTCGTTCGCGCAAGCCTCGCCATCCACGAGCCTCCCGTCGGCACCAGCACCACGCCGGGCGGACTCATCAAGACGTTCAAGTTCGACTTCAACCCGGCGCAGCTGACCATCGGACGCCGCGCCAACTGGACGGTGACGCCGACCGCGGACAACCGCGACGGCGCGATGCCGGAGTTCATGGGATCGGAGCAGCGCGAGATGGGCTTGGAGATCTTCCTCGACTCCTCCGACCGGCCCACGAGCAACCAGGTCCTGAAGAAGGTGCAGACGCTCCTCGACTGCTGTGGGGTGACCGCCAAGAGCAAGAAGGCCGACCAGCCGTCGCCGCCGTGGGTGATCTTCCAGTGGGGGTCGTTCAAGACGGCCCGATTCACCGCCTACGTCGCTTCCGTCGACGCCTCGTACACCCTCTTCGGCACGTCGGGCGTACCCATCCGGGCCACTTGCCAGCTGCGTCTCCACGAGATCCCGCGCGAGGCCCCGGGGCAGAACCCGACCTCCGGCGCGCTCACCGCGCAGAGCGTGCACCGGGTCGTCGCCGGCGACTCGCTGCAGTCCCTTGCCTGGCGTGAGTACGGCGACGCCACGGTGTGGCGGGCCATCGCCGAGGCCAACGGGATCGACGACCCGTCGACCCTCAGGTCCGGTACGGAACTCGTGCTGCCCGCGGCGCAGGAGGTGGGTCGCTGATGGCCGACACAGCTTTTTCCAGTGTGATGAAGGTGAAGCTCGGCGGGAAGAAACTCCCCGACGAGTACGCCCGGATGTTCGTCGACGGCTGGGTCGACCAGGGTGCCGGGGTGCCCGCCGCGTTCCGGCTCACCTTCCGTGACCCGCACCGTCTGCTCCTCAAGGAGCTCAAGGTCCAGTTCGGCACCGAGGTGGTCCTCACCCCGGTGGCCGACGGGCAGGGCTCCGGCGAACCGCTCCTGACCGGCGAGGTCACCGCCCTGGAGGCCGACTACGACGGCACCGGCTCCTTCACCGTCATCCGCGGCTACGACCTCGGGCACCGTTTCCTGCGCCGGCGCCGCGTGGTCGCGTACGCGAACGAGACCGCGTCCTCGATCGTCAAGAAGCTGGCCGGGCTCGCGGGCGTGCCCATCGGGAAGATCGAGTCCTCGAAGGGGAACTACGAGTTCATCAGCCAGGCCAACGTCACCGACTGGGACTTCATCGCCCGCCTCGCGGACGAGAACAAAATGGTGATGTCCCTCGACGCCAAGGGCAAGTTCAACTTCGTCTCGCCGAAGCCCTCGTCGGGCGCGCCGTCGCCGAGCGGCGCGCGCAGCGCGAAGAACCCCCTCGTCCTGAAGTCCGGGAGCGACATCCTGCGCCTGCGGACCTCCGTGACCGCCGCCGACCAAGTGGCCGAGGTGGAGGTGCGTGGCTACGACGTCGTCAACGCGCAGGAGATCGTGGAGACGTCGCGCCGCGCCAACAACCCCGTCTTCTCCATCGGCTCCACGCCGAAGAAGGCCGCGGCCGCCTTCAAGAAGACCAAGCTCGTGCAGACGTCGCTGCCCTACGACAAGGGGCCAGAGGCCAAGCACGCCGCCGACGCGCTCTTCGACGACGTGGCCTCCTCGTTCTCCGAACTCGAGGTCATCGTCCACGGCAACCCCAAGCTGCGGCCGGGCGTGCCGGTGGCGCTGGCCGACGTCGGCTGGCCCTTCCAGGGCAAGTACACGACGACCTCGGTGCGGCACGTGTTCGGCAACGGGCAGCGCTACGAGTCCTGGGTAACGGTCAGCGGCCGCCAGTGGCGCTCCCTGTACGGGCTCACCTCGGGCGGTACGGAGAGCGAGCCGCGGCTGCCCGGCGTGGCCAACGCCGTCGTCACGGACGTGGACACCAAGGACGAACAGGCCCGCGTGAAGCTGAAGTTCCCGTGGCTCGACGACACGTACGTCAGTGACTGGACGCGCTGTGTGCAGCTGGGCGGCAAGCGCGGCGGCGGCATCTTCCCCCTCGACGTGGGAGACGAGGTCCTCGTCGGCTTCGACCGGGGCGCGCTCGACCATCCCTTCGTGATCGGCGGGCTCTACAACGGCAAGGACAAGCCGACCCGTAACAAGGCCCCGCTGTACTCCGGGGCACGGAACCAGGCCAGCCGCCACACCATCTCCGACCGCACCGGCAACCGCGTCGACCTCCTCAGCCAGCGGGTGGGCAGCAACCGGGGCGTACGGGTCTCCACGGGCGACAACAAGCTGACCGTCAACCTCGACCGGGCCAAGACCGAGATCACGGTGGACAGCAAGGGCTCGGTCACCATCAAGGGCAGCCGCTCCGTGTCCGTCCAGGCGGGGACGGATCTCACGCTCAGAGCCAAGCGCAATGTGTCCATCCAGAGCGGTGGGGTGCTCAGCCTCCGGGCCGCGAGCGCCGTGAACATGAACGCGGGCGGCGGCGGGTTCAGCGTGAATACGTCGTTCTTCAACGTACGGGCGGCCGGCATGGCGTCCCTCGTCGCGGCGGGCGGGGTCACGTTGAACACCGTCGGGGCGATGGCGCTCACCTCCGGCGCCACGATGGCCCTGAACTCGACCAACATCGGGCTGAACGGGGTGGTCCTGGTCAACCGGAAACCCCTGCCCTTCTGATGCACCGCACGACTGACGCGACCCCGCATCCCGAGAGAGGACCGGTGTTTTCCTGATGGCCGAACAGTTCGTCGGCTCCGGCTGGGCGTTCCCGCTGCGCATCGGCCCCACCGGCGGCATCGCCCTGGTCAGCGGGGAGCGCGAGGTCGAGGAGGCCATCCGGCTCGTCCTCGCGACCGCTCCCGGCGAGCGGCCGATGCGCCCGGAGTTCGGCTGCGCCATCCACGACCTGGTGTTCGCGCCGGTCAACGAGCAGACCGCGGGCCGTATCCAGCACGAGGTGTATCTGAGCCTGGACCGGTGGGAGCCGCGCATCGAGGTGCACGAGGTCGAGGTCACCGCGGGCGAGGACCAGAACGTGCTGTTCATCGACGTGCGCTACGCGATCCGCGGCACGAACAACCCGCGCAGCCTCGTCTTCCCCTTCTACGTCATTCCCTCCCACGAGGAACCGGGGGTCGCGGAGACGTCCGACGGCCCCGGTGCCTTCCCCGAAAGCGACCGCTGATGTCCCTGCAGAGCCCCAACCTCGACGACCGCCGTTTCCAGCAGTTCGTCGACGACGCCAAGCGCTACATACAGCAGCGCGCCCCGGAGTGGACCGACCACAACGTCTCCGACCCCGGCGTCACCCTCGTCGAAACGGTCGCGCACATGGCGGACCAGATCGTCTACCGCCTCAACCGCGTCCCGGAGAAGAACCACCTGGCCTTCCTCGACCTGGTCGGCATCACGCTGTTCCCGCCGTCCGCCGCGCGCACCGACGTCACCTTCTGGCTGTCCGCCCCACGGGACGAGCCGGTGGCCGTGCCCGTCGGCACCGAGGTGACGACGCTGCGCACCGAGACCGAGGACGCCGTCGTCTTCGCCACCGAGCACGCCCTGCGCATCGTCCCGTGCATGCTGCGGCACGTGATGGTGCAGCGCCGCGGGGAGCCCGTCGCCGACCGCACCGCCGATCTCGCCGAGGGCAGCGACGTCATGTGCTTCACCGAGGCCCCGAGCCCCGGCGACTGCCTGCTGTTCGGCCTGACCGCCGCCGTCCCGCACTGCGCGATCGCCCTCGAACTCGACAGCCGCGTCGACGGCGTGGGCGTCGACCCCCGCCAGCCCCCGCTGGTCTGGGAGGCGTGGACGGCGGACGGCTGGCAGCAGTGCGAGGTGCACCGCGACGACACCGGCGGCCTCAACAAGCCCGGCGACGTCGTCCTGCACGTGCCCGGCGGCCACATCCTGTCCCGCAACGGCGGCCACGAGGCGGGCTGGATGCGCTGCCGCGTCACCGAACCGGCCGCCGACCAGCCCTTCTACACCACCTCGCCGACGGTGCGCTCCGGCGACGCCTGCACCATCGGCGGCACCACCGGGGTCATCCACGCCGACACGGTGTACGACGAAGCACTCGGCGAGGCCACCGGACTGCCCGGCCAGCGGCTGCGGCTCGCCCACGCGCCCGTCGTCGGCGACGACCCGCCCGTACTGCTCCAGACCGCCGAGCACAACGGCTGGGAGGACTGGCAGGTGGTGCGGCACTTCGCCGAATCCCGCCCCGACGACCGGCACATCACCCTGGACGCGACCACCGGCGACATCGCCTTCGGTCCCGCCGTGCGCGAGGCCGACGGCTCGCTGCGCCAGTACGGCCGGGTCGCCCCCAAGGGCGCCGTCATCCGCGCCCGCCGCTACCGCATCGGCGGGGGCAGGGCCGGCAACGTGGCGCGCGGCGCCCTGAGCGTGCTGCGCACCTCCATCCCGTACATCACTGCGGTCGTCAACCGGGAGGCCGCGCACAGCGGGGTCGACGGCGAGACGGTCGAGGAGGCGAAGGTCCGCGCCCCCATCACGCTGCGCGCCCAGGAGCGCGCCGTGACCCTGCGCGACTACGAGGAACTCGCCCGCCGGGCGGCTCCCGAGACCGCCCGCATCATGTGCCTGGAGGGCAAGGTCGACGACTACGGGGCGCACGCGGTGCGTGTCCTGGTCGTGCCGCAGGCCGTGCCCGACCCCGGCGGACGGCTGCGGTTCGAGCAACTCGTGCCCGGCGACGCCCTGTTGGACCGCATCACCCGCCACCTCGACGAGCGCCGCCTGATCGGCACGCGGCTCGCCGTCGGCCCGCCGTACTACCAGGGCATCACGGTGGTGGCCACGGTGCACGCGTTCCGCGGGGTGGAGACCGACCGCGTACGGCGCGCCGCCCACGACGCCATCTACCGCCACCTCGACCCGCTCACCGGCGGCGCGGACGGCAGGGGCTGGCCCTTCGGCCGTCCCGTCCAGGCGGGCGAGATCTTCGCCGTCCTGCAGCGGGTGCCGGGCGTGGAGCTGGTCGACGAGGTCGTCCTGCACCCGGCCGACCCGCTGACCGGCAAGCGCGGCGACCGCACCGACCGCATCGACCTGGAGCCCTCCGCCCTGGTGTTCTCCTTCGACCACCGCGTACGAGTGATCGGGGACGCCTCGTGACAACTGCCGCGCACCCTCCGGGTGGCCGCTCATGAGGGGCTCCATCGACGGCCTCGGCTCCTCCGCACCCATCGGCATGATGCTCCCGGCCGTCTTCGCCGACGACACCCTGGCGCAGAAGTTCGTCGCGGGCCTCGACGAGGTCATGGCGCCGATCCTGAACGTCCTGGACTGCCTGGACACCTACTTCGACCCCGCGCTCACCCCGGCCGACTTCGCCCAGTGGCTGAGCATCTGGGTGGGCGCCGAAACCGACGGCATCGAGTCCGAGGCACGGCTGCGTGCCGCCGTCGCCGCCGCGGCCGCACTGCACCGGGTACGGGGCACACGTCAGGGCCTTGCGGAGGCGGTGCGCCTCGCGTTCGGCACCGCACCGGAGATCACCGAGAGCGGCGGCGCGGCGTGGAGCGCGCGCCCCCGCGGCCCGATCCCCGGCAGCCCCCGCCCCCACCTGCACGTGGCGCTCCGACTGCCCGACCCGACACCGGCGGACACCCACCGCCTGGACACGCTCGTGGCCGCCGCCCGCCCCGCCCACATGCCCTACTCCGTCACCGTCACCGCCGTCACCGCCGTCACCGCCGCCACCGCGGTCACATCCTCCGAAAGGACTCTGGAGTCATGACCAGGCAGAACTGCACCGAGTGCGACGCCCGCGTGGAACCCGGTCAGTCGTTCTGCGACGCCTGCGGCGCCGTCCTCAGCTGGGATCCGGCCGGGGCACGCTCAGGGGCGGCGCCGGGCGCGGACCCGGGCGCCCATGCGGGCTCCGGGGCGGGCCCTGGGGCGGGACCCGGGGCGGGATCCGCCCCCGGACCCGGCTGGGACGGCTTCGCCCGCCCGTCCCGTACGACGCCTCCCGCGTCCGCCCCTGCGGGCCCAGATGCGGCAGCCGCCTCCGCCTCCGCCCCGGTCGCCGGGCCGCGCGCCGCCGACTCCGGCCTGCCCCGCCGGGCCGCACCTGGCGAGCCCGGCGGGCCCGCGCCTCAACCCGCCCCCGGCAACCCGGACTTGACGGACACGGCACCCAACGACCCGGTGGCGCCCGCGTACACCCCCGGCCCGGAAACCGTCCGCTCCCTCCTGGTGCCCGTCGCGGACCCGCAGGCGGCCCCGCCGCCCCCGGCCGTGAGCCCGGTCCTGCCCGGACGCCCCGACGCCGAGCGCCCGCACGTGCGCGTGCCCGGCCAGGCACCGCAGCCGGGCAACGGCCCGCCGTGCCAGTGGTGCTCCACCCCGAACCGCCCCGACCGCCACTTCTGCGCCCGCTGCGCGATGCCGCTCGCCGAGAGGGCCGACCAGACGCCGGGACCGCTGCCGTGGTGGCGCCGCCTCATGGGCCCCGGCCGCAACCAGACGCCGTGGGCGGGCGAACGCCCCCGCCTGCGCCGCGTCCTGGACAACATCGGCACCTGGATCACCTGGGCCGTCGTCCTGACGCTGCTCATCTTCGTCGCCGTGAACCTCTCCGACGGCATCCAGGCCACGCGCGACCACTTCGCCAAGCGTGCTCCGGTCGAGCCGGACGAGATCCGCGCCTCGAACGCGTACGCAGGCCATCCGGCGAAGCTGGCCTTCGACAAGCTCAACAACACCTGGTGGGGTCCGGGGGTGGCGGAGTCGGGCCAGGGCGAGTGGATCGAAGTGCGCTTCACCCAGCCCACCCGCCTGCTCGACGTCATCATCACGCCGGGCGTCTCGACCCGCGCCGACGAGCTCGGCAAGTCCGCGCTGCCCCACCGCGTCAAGGCCGAGGTCACCAGGAAGGACGGCTCCACCGCGACCCGCGACCTGACCCTGGACCCGGGCCCGGGCGGCCAGCGCCGCTCCTTCCGCGTCGGCGAGGTCACCCGGGTCCGCTTCACCGTCGAGTCGGCCCACGCTGCCTCCGCGAAGAAGCAGGTGGCCATAGCGGAGGTCGAACTCTTCGGCCGCTCCAACGGCAGCCGCACCTAGCAGCCGCTCAGGGGGCGATGGGCAGCCGGCGCTTGTGGTCGGTGAGACGGTAACGGCTGATGATCTTTTCGAAGACCTGCTCGTCCACCGGCTTGCCTTCCAGGAAGTCGTCGATGTTGTCGTAGGTGACCCCGAGCGCGTCCTCGTCGGCCTTGCCCGGGGCGAGCGTCTCCAGGTCGGCCGTCGGCGACTTCCACACCAGCTCGGCGGGCGCGCCCAGCGCGTCCGCGACGGCGCGCACCCGGCGCTTGGTCAGGCCGGTCAGCGGGACCAGGTCGGCGGCGCCGTCCCCGAACTTGGTGAAGAACCCGGAGACCGCCTCGGCGGCGTGGTCGGTGCCGACGACCAGGCCGCCGTACGAACCGGCCACCACGTACTGGGCGATCATGCGCTGCCGGGCCTTGATGTTGCCGTGGACGAAGTCCTGGTGGGAGGCGTCGCGGAAGCTCACTCCGGCGTCCAGCGAGGCCTGGAGCGCGGCGTCGCTCGCGGGCTTGATGTCCACCGTCAGGACCTCGTCGGCCTGGATGAAGGAGAGCGCGAGCTGGGCGTCGTGCTCGTCGGCCTGGACGCCGTAGGGCAGCCGCATCGCGTAGAACCGCGCCTCGTGCCCGGCGGCCCGGGCCCGCTCGACGGCGAGCTGGCACAGCCGGCCGGCGACGGTGGAGTCGACGCCGCCGCTGATACCGAGCACGAGGGAGCGCAGACCGGTCGAAGTCAGCCGCTCGGCGAGGAAAGCCGCCCGGCGTTCGATCTCCCCCTCGGCCTCGAAGGTCTCGGCGACCTCCAGTTCTCGGGCGATCTCCTGCTGCAGGGCGATGGACGCCGGCTCGCTCACGTCTGCTCCTTGTTCCGGTTCACGATGTGCTTTCCGGAACCCTAGCTTCAAGCGCCGCCCCGGCGCCGTCGGCCGCCCGCCGGGCGGGCACGCATCGGCCGGGCGGTGGGGGAGTGCGATGATCCGGACCATGGACGGGACCGCGTACTCGGCTGCTTGGCTGTCGCGATGGCGCGAGGAGATCACGGCCGCGGTGAGCGCGATGGCCGCGACCTTCGAGGAGACGTACGGGTACCCGCCCGAGGGCAACGAGGTGCGCGTCGCCGACGAGGCCGACCGGCATGCCGCCCGTGAATACGGGCGCGACATGCCGGGATCCGCCGCAATGCTGACCTTCTACGAGTCCATCGGGGAGGTCGCCCTGCCCGATGTGGGCAACGGCTACTTCATCCACTCGGCGCACGATGTCCTGCACCGGGTGGCGCAGGAGGGCTACGTCTTCATCCCGGCGGCCGATGATCCGCACGGCATGGTGATCGGCTCGGACGGAGGCGGCATCCTGTTCGCCGCCGACCGGGACGGCGTGATCCACCGGTCCCGGACGGCTTCCGCGGACGCGGCGGAGTTCGACAGGGTCGCCGACGGCCTTCCGCAGTTCCTCGACCTCATCCGCAGGTCCGTCACCCGTTTCGCGGCGACGGGTGAGCCGGGCTACTTGTAGGTGGGTAGGCAGCCGGGCTGCCTGGAGGCGCCGCCGCGGGCCCTGGCCCTGGTGCGGAACGCCGCGGGACGCCGGTCCGCACCAGGCGGGCGGGGTTGCTACTTGTAGTGCACGTCCAGCGCGTGGCCGCGGCCTTCGGCGTAGCACTCAGCTCCGTTGATCTTCCCTGCGGAGGTGAGTTCGCCGGCCTTGTTCTGGCACTCGGCGTCGGTGGAGTAGACGCCGTAGCGCTCCCAGCCCGGGGCGATGTCGGCAGCATGGGCCGCACCGGCACCGGCCATGGCCAGCGTGGTCGCGGCGAACAGCGTGTACGCGATCTTGCGGAACTTCATACAGCTCTTTCCCTCGAAATCCGGCCGGGGCGGGTACGACGGCGGACCGTGCACCGTGGCCCTTCCTCGGCCCTTCCTAGATCAAGACGATCTTCCGTTCGGAGCCGGTTCCATGTAGGTGCCATCGGATCCGGTCCCGGCCGATTCGGGGCGGAGGGCTGCCGATTCGAGGCGGGGGCTAGCGTGGCTCCCTGACTGACCAGGAACCACGGATTCCATTTCAACCCAACGGGGATGTTCATGCACCGCAGGAACCGCACCGCACTCGTCGTAGCCGCAGGGACGGCCGCTCTCGCCCTGGCCGCCAGCGCCTGCTCGTCCGGCGCCGACGACTCGAAGTCAGGCGACAAGAACGGAAAGACCGCCGCCGACCGCGCCCCCAGCGGCGTGGTCACGCAGGCCGACGCGAAGAAGATCGCCGACAAGTACGTGAAGGTCAACAACCAGGCCAACGCGAAGCGGGACAGCGGCATCCTGTCCGCAGTCGAGGGCGACGGTCTTTTCGAGACGAGCGCGAACACCTACAAGCAGGACAAGTTGCGCTCCGCCAAGGACATGGCCGACGGCCGCAAGCCGTTTTCCTACGTCAACCGCGAGTACGTGATCCCGTCCGCGAAGAGCGGTGTGACCTGGTTCGCGATGCGCGCCGACACCAAGGGTGCCAACGGCACTTCGCCCAAGACCAGCAGGGCCACGGTCATCTTCGACAAGCAGGGCGGCGACTGGAAGGCCGTCTGGAGCGGCTGGACCACCAAGAAGGACCCCAAGACGCCGGAGCCGGCCAAGGACGGCGACGGATTCGCGGTGCCGGTCAGCGACACCGCCAAGGCGCGAGGCACCCTCGCGCCGGACAAGATGGACGATGCGCTGGTCGCCCTGTACTCGGGCGACGAAAAGCTGGGCGGGAAGGTGGGGGCCAGCCAGACGGCGAAGTGGATGACCCAGTTCCCCCTGGACCAGAACAAGATGCTCAACCCCGGCGGCAAGTCCGAGTTCAAGGCGGGCAAGACGGACCACAAGAAGGTCTACGCCCTGCAGACGAAGGGCGGCGGCACGCTGACCTACTTCAACGCCGACGTCCAGGAGTACATGCACACCACCGACCCGGCCGCGCGCATCACCCCGTCCCCCCAGATCGCACTCCTTGCCGGCAGCAAGAAGGACGAGCGGGTGTTCCTCGTGGACTACCTGCACCAGGCACAGGCGTACATCCCCGCCAAGGGCAAGATCGCCATGGTCACCGACAGCTGGGACATGATCAAGGCAGAGGGCCCGCGCCGCTGACCGCAGCGCCGTCTGACCTCTGGCTGTGGCTGTGGCCCAATCATGGTCTCAACGGGCATTTGGCGGGCGTGTGTTGCGTGTGTTGTCTGTACGGTGCGCTGCATGAGCGAAGAGATAGAGCGGGTGCAGGCGGCGTGGGCCCGGCTCACGCAGTGGTTGGCCGAACACGCGCCGCTGTCGCATCGGAGCTTGCTTCCGCCTGTGCCCGAGGAGGAGATCGACGCGGCGGAAGCGGCGCTGCGTCGGCAGCTGGGCTTCGGGCTTCCCAGGGAGTTGGTTGCTCTGTGGCGGCTGTGCGGGGGAGTGGATCACCAGGTCATCGAGGAAGACGAGCAGGGCGAGGTCGGCTCCGGGGCATTCCTGCCCGGTGGGATCATCCTGCCGCCGGGGCAGGCGGTGGGGCTCCGTCTTCCCGGCGTCGGAAAGCCGGATGGCTGGGGCGGTCTGGCCGGGGTGCCGTGGTTGACCGGTGACGAGGCCGGTCCGGAGTCCGGTCACTGGGTGTCCGACGGCGGGATGGGTTCCTGGTACTTGACTGATCCTCCGGATGGCCCTGTCGAGTTTCCGTCGATGGCCAATTACTTCGACGAGGTGTTCGGCACCCTCACCGAGGGGCCGCCCGACCGGATGGGATCCGATGTGCCCGGCCTGGTGTGGGGCTGCTTGATCTGGGACGACCCGACGCGGCAGCAGCCGTTCCGGACTCTGGACGAGGCGTCCCCCCACTGGCGGCCGGTGCACTGACCGTGCAGCCGGGGTCCGTGAGGGGTCTACGGTCCGAGGTGTTGAGCGGGGTCGTCCGGGAGGTGCGGGCGACCGTTCGCTGCGACGGGGGCGGCAGGCTGCGAACCTGCGGTGTCCAGGTTCGGGTATCCGCTGCTCCAGGGCGGTGGCGTTGGCGGTTCAGCCGCCGCCGATCTACTTGGGGCGGTGCGCGTTCAGGCCTTCGCGCCAGGCGATGGTCAGTTCGGCGTCGTCCGTGTCGCGCCACAGGGTCGAGCCGGTCACGGCCCGCCACTTGCGCAGGCAGAGTGTGGCTGCCCGGAGCACGTCGCAAGGAACGCGGGCTTCGGGGGAGTTCGAGATCTCGGCAGCCCGCATGTAGTGCCACAGCGTGCCTTGCAGCGCCTCCGCCTCGCCGCGGGTGCCCTGGGCGAGCCCGAGGCACCGCACCGCCGCGAACAGGGCCGCATGCGGCAGAGGTGCGGCGAGGGCGATTCCGCGTTCATCGGCGAGATCAGCGAATTGCGTAGCCATGGACTAAAGGGTACGACCCGTTCCGCTCCCAGGAGTGCGGAACGAGGTTAGGCGGTCGAGGCGCGATGAAAGCGCTGGCCCGCACACCCGCACACCTGTGCGCTCGCTCTCGCCACGCCCCTGAGGCTGCCCCGCTGTAGATCCACGTCAGTGGCGTGGACCGCCGGGTCAGCGCTTACGCGCCACCGCCCCGTACATGGCGATTGCGCGATCGTCGATGCCGTCCTGCTCGGGGCCCGGCCTCCACTTGTGAACTTGTGTGACACCGGGGTCGACCAGATCCATCCCATCGAAGAAGGAGCTGGTGGTCGCCAGGTCGCGCAGAGCCATGGGCATGCCCTGCCCGGCGTACTCCTCGGCCACCCGGCCGACTTCCTCGGGCGCGAAGTCAGCGGTGCCGATGGTCATCGCCAGGAAGCTGCCCGACGGCAGTGGGTCGAGCAGGCGTTGCACCAGGCGCCGGTCGTCCGGCGGCAAGATGAAGTGCAGAATCCCGATGATCATCAGGCCGACCGGCTCGTTCACGTCGATCAGCGAACGGAATCCGGAACTGTCCAGGATGGCGTCCGGGTCGTGCATGTCAGCGTCGATGTAAGCGGTCGCCCCCTCGGACGAGCTCTGCAGGAGGGCACGGGCGTGGGCGAGGACGATGGGGTCATTGTCGACGTAGACCAGCCGGGACTCCGGCGCCACCTCCTGTACGACCTCGTGCAGGTTGGGGGCTGTGGGAAGACCGGTACCGATATCGAGGAACTGCCGGATGCCTTGCTCCCGGGCGAGGTAGCGTCCGGCACGGTGCATGAAGCGGCGGTTCTCCAGCATGTGTACGGGCAGCGCAGGCCAGTGCTGGCACATGGCGTCGCCCGCCCGGGCGTCGACAGGGTAGTGGTCCTTGCCTCCAAGGATGTAGTCGTACACCCGCGCCGAATGCGCCGTCGAAGTGTCAATCCGATCGCCTGCGCCGTGCATGGGCCACCCCGCTCTCCATCGCTGTCAATGGTCATCAGACGCTACGACGGTCCGGACCGCCGCTCGAACAGCTTGACATCCCCACGCCACCATCAGGGTCGCGGGAGCCCTAAGTTGATGAGACGTCAGGCGCCAGTCGCCAGGCGGCTGATGTGCCCCACAGCGAGTGAACAACTTGGAGAACTCGGGATGCCCCCTGACGGACGCCACCTGCAGACGCCCTGGATAAGGGATCAGTTGCTCGATTGGCTGGCCAAGCTGGGCGACAGGGGCTGGCAAAAGGAAAACTGGGGAAATCCAGACGCGGCCGCCTCTACCCTCGACGAAGTGCTGGACTTCTTCGATGACTCGGGTGTCTTGGACGAACCAAGCGGTCGACTGGGGTACGTCCTGCTCGACGACGGTGAAGTCTCCGCCATGATGGCGCTGAATTCCGCGCTCGATGTCGTTCTGTCTTCCCCTGCCGGGAGCGATGAAGAGATCATTCGTTCCAGAGCGTGGGGAGACGTCGTCGCAGCGGCACGGGATGCCCTGGAACTATTGGGTGACCCTCGGCAGGGGCACTGAGCTCCCCGTCCCCGGGAAAACTTGCGAATGACGGCCGAACGAAGCAGCCGGCTCCGACGCTCCCCCGTCGAGCCAGGCCGCCCGTCACAGATGCAGTCACTTCGTCGAGGGTGCCGACGTCGCATTCGTCGCAGGCGGCTCCGTGGCAGGAGTTGCCTCGTCCATCTCGGCTACATCCATGTCGACCGCGCAGTCTTCCGGGATCTTCTCGCTGGAAGTCGCGCAGGCCGAGGGATCGGCATCGGGGGCGCCCTTGTTCGCCTGGCGCTGGCTCTTGCTCTGTTCGTCCGAAGTCGAAGTGTCCGAGGACGGATTGCCGTCCGAGGACGACGAACAGGCCGCCGAGCCCATCACAGTGCACAGGATCAAAACGGCCGAAGCTGCAGTAGTACGAGCAGTACGAGCAGTACGAGTACGCATGAAAGTCCCCCCAGCGCGGACGCGGAGTGTCCGGCCCACCAGTTGATCAACCATGCCACCTCGAGTCGTGCAGCTGGCGTGGGAGATGTGAAGAAATCGCAGGCCTGCTTGACGCGTACGCGGCTCGTGCGCGGCTAGGGACTGGCATGCGGCACAAGACCGCGTCCCGGATCCTCATGGGCGATGGCCCCGGAGCGCTAATCCCGTTGCGGGAGATGTGCCAAGCGGCGGACGATCCTGAGTGATGACACAGACAACGCCTTCACATCTCTCCCCGCCTCCCGACGGGCGGGCCGGGATCGACGCCGGCCTGGTGCGCCGTCTGGTCCGTGCCCAGTTCCCGCAGTGGGCCCATCTGCCGGTCGTGCCGGTCGCGGTGGACGGGTGGGACAACCGCACCTACCGGCTCGGCGACTCCATGACCGTGCGGCTGCCGACGCATGCCGCCTATGTGCCGGCCGTCGACAAGGAGAACACCTGGCTGCCTCGTTTGGCGCCCGCCCTGCCGGTGCCCATCCCGCAGGTCCTGGGCAGGGGTGAGCCTGGCGAGGGCTATCCGCACCCGTGGTCGGTGCGCGGCTGGATCGCCGGGCAGACAGCGTCCCCGGAGCGGATCGTCGACCTGCCGCACTTCGCCGAATCCGTCGCCGAGTTCATCCTCGCCCTGCAACGGTGCGACACGACGGGCGGGCCTGTTGCGGGCGCCCACAGCTTCTACCGGGGCGCCCCGCCGGCTCACTACGACGACGAGACCCGGCGCTGTCTCGCGACGCTCGAGGGGCACGTTGACACCGCGCACGCCGCCACCATCTGGGACGAGGCCCTCGACGCCGAGTGGACGGGCCCGCCCGTCTGGTTCCACGGCGACATCGCCCAGGGCAATCTCCTCGTCGTGGACGGTCAACTGAGCGCCGTCATCGACTTCGGGACCTCCGGCGTCGGCGACCCGGCCTGCGACCTCGTCATCGCCTGGGGCATGTTCGCCGGGGAGAGCCGCGAGGCATTCCGGCGCGCCGTCGGCCAGGACGAGGGCACGTGGGCTCGGGCCCGCGGCTGGCTGACCTGGAAAGCACTGCTCGTACTCGCGCAGAGCATTGAGGCGGGCGACGGCGATGCTGCGACTGAGCAGTCGACCCGTCGCGTGCTCGACGAGGTCATGGCCGACCATCGCCGCCGCGCATAACGCCTTCGGTCCGTCGCGCACACTCGCTGCGGCGTCCCGTTCGTGGGAGTTCTGCAACTCCCCTGATCTCGGCGGGCAGTTGCTCCCGGTGATGACCGGAAGCCGAGAGCGGGACCGGCCGATGCCGGAAACCGGGCGGCCACTCCGCCTGTCATCGGCCAGGCACCGGATCCGGCAGCGCCGCCCGCCTATACCAAGCGGGTGCCGGCGTCAGTCGCGGATACGCAGGGTCGCGCCGATGGCCTGGCTGATGTCGTGCAGCTGCTCTGCCTGTTCGTCGGTGAGGCTGTCGAACAGGCTCTCCTGGACTTCGGTGACGTGGCCGGGTGCGGCCTCGCGCAGGGCCTCGTATCCCTCGTCGGTGAGCTGGGCGACTGCGCCGCGCCGGTCGCCGTCGACCGCGCAGCGGCTGACCCAGCCGGACTTCTCCATCGCGTTCATGGCGTGGGAGAGCCGGCTGCGCGACGAATTGCAGACCTCGGCGAGGTGGCTCATGCGCAGGGAGCGGTCGGGGCTCTCGGAGAGCACGACGAGGATCTCGTAGTAGGCGACTGGCATGCCCGCGTCGGTGCGCAGCTGGCGGTCGAGCCGGGTCTGCAGGGCAATGGCGGTCGCCATGTAGGTGCGCCAGATCTCTTGTTGGCGGGGGGTGAGCCAGCGGGGGTCGGTCTTCGGCGTGGAGTGGGTGGCCATGGTGTCGAGCGTACAAGTAGTTGAGGTCTCAACACGAGTGGGCTACGATAGTTGAGAGATCAGTTAGTGAGAGCTCAACTATCAAGTCGGCTATCTCTTCATCAAGGGGTTCTCCATGTCGGTCCAGCAGCTCTCCATCGCCGCCCTGCCTGGCTACTCGGCCGGAGTGTGGATCATCGACGCGACACACTCCGAAGTGTCGTTCTCCGTGAAGCACTTGGGGATCGCCAAGGTGCGCGGCCGTTTCGACTCCTTCGAGGGGCGCATCGTCACCGGCGAGGATCCGGGCGAGTCCTCGGTCGTCGCGACCATCCACACCGGCTCCGTGTCCACCGGCAGCGCACAGCGCGACGACCATGTGCGGGCCGAGGACTTCCTGCACGTCGAGGCATTCCCGGACATGACGTTCTCATCCACCGGTGTAAGGGCCGCGAAGGACGCGTTCCTGGTCGACGGCGACCTCACCCTGCGCGGGGTCACCCGCCCCGTCACGCTCGCCCTGGAACTCAACGGATTCGGGAACGGGTTCGACGGCAAGCCCGCCGTCGGCTTCTCGGCCACCACCGAGATCCGTCGCTCGGACTTCGGGGTGAGCGCCGGCCCCGCCGGCGCGGTCGTCGGAGACGTCATCACGATCTCGCTCGAGGTGGAGGCGAACCAGCAGTGACGACCACGACGACCACGACGAGCACGACGACACAGACCGACCGGACAACCGCGGTGGCCCGCGCCGTGGCCGCGCTGGGCCCGCTGGTCACAGCCCGATCCCTCGACGGCAAGGGCGCGTTGCCTACTCCATGCGAGGCGTTCACGGTCGACCAGCTCGGCGCGCACCTGCTCGACGTACTGTCCCGCGGCACGCATGCGGCCCGGCGCACCCCCTGGCGGCCGGGCCCGGACGGCTCGTGGAACCGGTTCGACGAAGTGGCCGGGGACCTCGCCGATGCCTGGTCCGTGCCGCAGGCCTGGGAGGGCGAGGTCGACTTCTATGGCTCCTCGCAGGCGGCCCGGTTCGCCGGCGGCGTCATGGTCATGGAGCTGGTCGTGCACGGCTGGGATGTCGCCCGGGCGCTCGGCGTCCCGTTCGATGCCGACGCCGATCTGATCCGGCTGGCGCTCGTCGCAGCCCGCGAGAACGAGGCCATGGGTGCGCGCGACTTCGGGGCCTTCGCCCCGGCCCGGCTGCCGCAACCGGCATCCGCGCTGGACGAGTTGGCGGCCTTCACCGGGCGGGACGTGGGGTGGCGCCCCTGAGATTGCACCGATGAGGTCGCACTGCGCGCCGTGTGGCCGGCCACGCACGGGGCCCTCCCCGGATCTTGAGGGGAGGGGAGAGCCGGGTGGGCTCGGGGCGGAGTTGACCTCAATTCCGCTGGAGGTTTCGAGGTTGGGTGCGTCGCTGTCGGCGTACCGGAGGGGAACGTTCATGAAAACGCTCGTGCTGGGAAGGACGCCCGCGAGGGTGACGGACGTGCTGGCCACGCTGCGCGCGGACGGCTTCGACGCGGAGGGGACGAGTACCGACGAGGAGGCCCGGAAACTGTTGGAGACAGAGGAGTTCGGGGTGCTGATCATCGGCGGGGGAGTGGAGCCGGACTCCCGCGCGGCGCTCAAAGAGTTCGCGGCACAGCACCGGGTGCTGCGGGTGATCGACGGAGCGCTGACGGCGCCGTTCGACGCTTATGTGCGGCGAGCGTTCGAGCCGCTGATCCGGGAGACCGCGTCCCGGGCGTGAACCCGCAGCCCTCGGGGCAGCGGCCCGGGCCGGCCACAGCAGGACCTACGTCACCCGCCGTGCGGCCGATGGCAAGGCTTCCCGAGGCGCACAGCGGTGTCTCAAGCGGACCATCTGCCGTCAGATCTTCGCGCTCCTCGAAAGCCCGAACCGGAAGACGTCCAGGAACTTGGAGGTCTCCCCTCGTGGGCCGGCTGCGCGGAGGGGTGGGTGGCGCTGGGGCGCGCGCGGGGGTGCGTGCGCTGGTGTGTGATGCCGAGTGACTGCTTTTCCCATCGGATGCAGGCATTTGGGTGATCCGGGCGCAGATGACGGGTTTGGTCTCTTTAGTATCTGGCCTCGTGACAGACGGGAAGAGTCGGCCGCGTGCGGCTGATCATGAGACCGGTGTGATCGTTCTGGGGGCCGGTCCCGCCGGGCTCGTACTCGGCAACATCCTCTTGGACCGCGGGATCGACTGCGTCGTCCTGGAGCGGGCCGAGCGCGCCCATGTCGAGACGCGCTCCCGCGCGGGGTTCCTGGCCGCCAACACCGTACGGATTCTCGACGAGCACGGTCTTGCCGAGGGCCTGCACCGGCGCGGACGGATGCACGGCACCTGTGAGTTCCGCACCGGGGACGGCCGCTTCCGGCTGGACTACAGCGGGCTCGGCCGGAGAGAGCGCCATACCGTCTACCCTCAGCAGGACTTGGTGTCCGACCTGCTGACGCGCTTCGTGGCACGCGGCGGGCAGATTCGTTTCGCCGCCGAGGCCGTGGCCGTGCGCGATGCCGACAGCGATCGGCCCGCGGTAGTCGTACGCGAAGCCGACGGGCGGCCGCGTCTGTGGCGTGCCCGGTACGTGGCCGGTTGCGACGGGCGGCACGGGGCGGCCCGGCGCTCCCTGCCTGCCAAAACGGTCCGTCACCACCGCGATCACGGCGTGACCTGGCTGGGGCTGCTCGCCCAGGCGCCGCCCAGCCTGGATGCCGTCGGGTACGCGGTGCACGAGCGCGGCTTCGCCGGGCACATGGCCCGCACCAGCGAGGTCACCCGCTACTACCTGCAGTGCGAGCGCGGCACCCAGGCCGGTGCATGGTCCCGGGAGCGGATCTGGGACGAACTGGAACTGCGCATGCGGGCGCGCGAGTACGGCCCGCTGCACCGCGGGCCCATCCTGCAGCGGTCAGTCGTCGACCTGGAGTCCGACGTGCTCGAACCGCTGCGTCACGGCGCGCTGTTCCTGGCGGGCGACGCCGCCGGGCTGATCAGTCCGTCCGCGGCGAAGGGCGCCAATCTCGCGGTGCTCGAAGCGGCGCTCCTGGGCCATGCCCTGATCGACGCCCTCACTTCCGGAGACCTCGTCGGCCTGGACTCCTACTCGGCGCGATGCCTGACACACATCTGGCGTGCACAGGAGTTCTCCCACTGGATGATCGGCCTGTTGCACGGCCCGTCCGGTACGGACGGTGAATCGCTGTTCCACAACTCCCTGCGGCGCTCGCGCCTCGCCTCGTTGCGCACCTCGCGCAGCCAGCAGGACTGGTTCGCGGAGCACTACGTGGGCGTGTAGCCCCCATAGCCCCCGTAGCTCCCTTCTTCCCCGAACCCCTTTTACTCGCGTACACCCGTGCGCGTATGTCCGTGTGCGCACCTCCCTGTGCATGCGTTGAACCCGGAATGAGGAACCTCCCGCAATGATCACGACATTGTCGGGCGATACGTCCCGCCTGCGCGCGGCGGTCGACTTCGTCAAAGAGCAGGACACCGCCGCACTGCTTGCGCTGCTGCTGCCCGGGCTCGACGGCCCGGAGCTGCGGGCGCTGGCGGAACGCTGCGACTTCTCGCACGCCGCGCTCCTGGTCTTCCCGCCCGACGAGGCGGCACTGCACGCCATGATCACCGAATGCGGTCTCGTCGTGGAGGCGCCGCCGCAGCCGAGCGTCATCGTGCGCGAACGTCTGGCCGTACGCCACCAGCGGTGTGCGGCTGACCTCACCGTCGAAATCCTGCGCCCCGGGGTGGACTGCCCGGACGGCACGCGGCGCATGGTCGAGGTGTTCACGCTGACCGTGCCGCCGGGGTCGTCCCTGGAGACGCTCGCCGCGCACGAGCGGGACCAGCAGCACGAGGCGCATGTCTCCTTCGAGGTCAGGGCAGCGGACCCGCTGGTCCTGCGCGGCCTGTGCGCGGCCCTGGGACGGTACGGTGCCGCGCCCGACGGCGGTGGCTACAACCCGCACGAGGACGGCACGGTGTTCTACTTCGCCGCGCCCACGCAGGCCAAGGCGGGGTACCGGCGCGTAGAGCTGTATGTCCCCGGCGATCACCGTGACCTCCTCGCCGCCCACCTCGACGAGTTCCGCAGGCGGCAGCCCGCCGAGAGCCTGCTGCGCCTAATGACGGGAGCGTGGACGACGCAGGCCCTGGCCGCGTTCGTACGGTTGGAGGTGGCCGACGCGATGGACGCGCAGCAGAGTGTGACCGTCGCGCAGCTGGCGCGGGACGCCGGTGCGCGCGAGCCGAACCTGGCCACCCTGCTGCGCTACCTCGCGATGCTCGGTGTGGTCAGTGAGGAGGGTGACGGTTACCGCCTGACGGAAACCGGCGCACTGCTGCGCAGGGACACCGAAGGGTCGATGCGGGCTCTGGCGCTGATGTACGGAGGGGCGTTCTACGAGTCCTTCGCCGGGCTCGACCACACCGTGCGCACCGGGCAGGTCGCCTTCGAACAGCGCTTCGGCGACAACCACTTCGACCACTTCGCCCGTGACCCACGACTCGCGGAACTCTTCGACCAGTCGATGGCCGCTGGTGCAAGGATGTTCGACCCGCTGCCGGCCCACCCGGTCCTGGCCGCGGCGCCCGACGGGGCCACCGTGGTCGACATCGCGGGCGGCAACGGCGAACTGCTCGGCCGAATCCTTTCCGCTCATCCCCGCCTGCGGGGCGTCCTGCTGGAACGCCCGCACACGCTCGAAGCCGCCCGCCGCCTCCTCGGCGCGGCCGGGCACACGCAGCGGTGCGGCTTCAGGGCGGGCGACTTCGCCGACGTGCCCGCGGGCGGCGAGGTGTACGTACTGTCCCGCGTCCTGCACGACTGGGACGACGAGCGCTGCCGCGAGATCCTGGGCCACTGTGCCCGTGCCATGCCCGCCACCGCCGATCTGCTCGTCGTCGAACGCGTCCTGCCCGCCGACGGCTCGACCTCGCTGGCCACGGCCTGGGACCTGCACATGATGTGCAACGTCGGCGGCAGGGAAAGGCGGGCCGACCACTACGCCCGGCTGTTCGCCGATGCGGGCCTCACCCTGGTCGACGTGGCACCGCTGCCCCTGGACGGAAGCGTGCTGCACGTCCGCAGGGCCGGGCCGTCGCACATCTGATCCCTGCTGGGTCCGTTGCTCTCACGTCACGTCACGTCATGCCCGCGTCAGGAGCGTGATCGGGCCAACCTGGCTGGCCCCCTCCAAGGCCGCCCTTGATCTTGGCGCGCTCGGGCGGCCTTGGAGGGCGGCGGTTCCGGCTGGGGCTATAACGCCCCCTACCCCCGTTCGCGTCGATGCCGCTCCCGCCCCTCCCGCCCGGACCGCCCTGACAGCGCCGACCCCCACACCGTCGTCGTCGCGCCCGCGATCTCCCCGCCGTCAAGGACCAGTTCCTGGCCGGTGAGGAAGGACGCCTCGTCGGACGCCAGGTAGAAGAACGCCGATGCGATCTCCTCCGGGGCCGCGTGGCGGCCCGCCGGGATGCGGGCGTTGGTCTCGGCGAACATCTCGTCCGTGTACTCGGCCATCTGCATCGGGGTGAGGACCGCGCCGGGGCTGACGCACGCCGCCCGGACCAGCGGGCTCAGTTCCATCGCGAACGTCTGCGTGAGCGAGACGATGCCCGCCTTGGTGGCGTTGTAGTCGGCGTAATGCGGGTACCCGCGGCGGCCGTTGACCGAAGCCGTCGCCAGGAGTACGCCGCCTTGCTCCTGCCCCGCCATGATGCGCGCGGCGCCGCGCCACAGGCCGAGGACGCCGAGCAGGTTGACGTCGACGACCCGGCGGGCCGCCGCCTCCGTGATGTCCAGGACTCCGTGCCGGACGCTGATTCCCGCGTTGGCGATGACGACGTCGATGGCGCCCCGCGCGTCACGTACGTCGGCCAGGGCGGCGTCCACGGCCGACCAGTCCGCGGTGTCGACACGTATCCACTCGACGCCGCTCACCGGTGCGTCGGGCGGGCGGACGTCCAGGTTCGTCACGCGGTCGCCCGCCCGGGCGAAGCGTTCCGCGGTGGCCGCTCCGATGCCGCTGGACGCGCCTGAGATCACGACTGTACGCATGGTTCCGTTCCCCTTCGGGTTGGTATCGGGAGCCTCAAAGCCCTTGGCATCGGCCGGCCTCAGTACAGGACGCGCGCGCTGTCCGGCTTGATGCTGGCGACGGCCTTGCGCAGGTCGCGGCTGACGATCATCCGCTTGAGCCAGCGGTCCGAACCATCCAGCCGGGCGCGGAAGGCCCGCCTGCCGTGCACGGCCACGTAGTTGTCGACGACGGCGAGGCTGCCCTGCTCGACCACCACGTTCTGCTGCACACGCTCCAGCTCCGCCATCAACGCGTCCAGAGCCCGCTGGGCGGCCGTGTCGCCGCCCACGCACTCCATGAACGGGTAGTCGATGCGCAGGTAGGGCCGCTCGTGCTCACCGGAGATCACCGGCACCGCGGGCGGCGCCGCCTGGAACTGGACCATCCTGGCCAGCGCCGGATGGTCCGGGCACCGCGTCTGGAGCTGGCGTATGTGCTCGTCGTCGGGGCGTATCAGGAAGCGGGGCGAGCGCAGGACATCGATGTCGCGCTCGCTCAGACGCACGTCCCGCACCGACGCCACGATGGTCGGGACCCGGTCGTGGTTGCGGACCCCGAACAGCAGGAGATAGTCGCAGCGGCCCGGGTGGAAGCCGTCCTCCGTGTGGAACTCCAGGAGGCATTCACTGCTGTGGCCGTTCTGCCGCAGCTCGTCACCCTTGATCGGCAGCAGGTTCTGCACCATGCGGCCGAGCTGGAGAGTGGAGAAGGTGTACGGGTCGCCCAGCGCGCTGCCGCACATGGCGAGGAAGAACTCCTGCTCCAGCGTTGCGGAGTTGGGGACGATGCCGTCCCAGTGGCCGGGGGTCGGCCCCACGGCCGCGTCGTCCACCGGGAAGCCGTGCACGACCAGGGCCGCGGACGGCTCCGTGCGGCGGAAGTGTTCGAGGAACTTGCGCAGCCCCTCGGGAAGTCCCAGACCCGCGTCCCAGTGACGGTCGTAGAAGTCCGGTTCGGCGGGCCCGGGCGCGTCCGGCCCGGTCCGGGCCAGATGCTCCTTGACGTGGTTGTGGATCTGGTCGGCTTCCGTCGGGGAGAGTTCGTACTCGACGGGGAGCACGTGGCTCATGTCCTACCTGCCGTTCTGGATGCTCGATGACGGGCGTCGCTCGGTGGCGTCGGGTGACGCCGCGGGGGAGGGGGAGGGGGAGGGGGACGGGCGCGGAGCTGCGAGGGCCACGGCGGCACACACCAGGCAGAGCAGTCCGCAGAAGCGGAAGACGTACGGGGTGCCGCCGGCGGCGATCAGCACACCGGCCACGGCCGTGCCCAGGCCGCTGCCCAGAGCGTCGGCGAGGCCGAGCACACCGAAGGCCCTGGGGGTGCCGAGTCGCCCCGCACGCAGGGCGACTTGGGCGGAGACCAGCGGCAGCGCCACCGCGAGCAGCGCACCCTCGACGAGGGAGAGCGCCACCGCCGGGGCGACGGCGCCCAGGTGCGGGTAGAGCAGCGCGCAGCCACCGATCAGCAGCACCGCCCCGTGCAGCAGGGCGGTGCGCGGCACGTGCGGAAGGAGCCTGCCGACGCGGGGGGAGAGCAGCAGGCTGGGCAGCGCGATGGCCGCCGCGGACCAGGCGACCACGGTGTCGGGGGCGCCCAGGTCCCGCAGATAGACACTCCAGGCGACGGCATAGCCGCCGTACAGTCCGGTGATACCGAACAGCAGCACGGCGTACGGCCAGACGCGGATCGCCACACCGTGTGGCACATCCTGAGGTGGCCGCCCGGCCAGGGTTCTACCGACTGGCGCGACGGTCGGACCGTGCGCCGCACGGGCAAGGACCAGGGCCGCGCCGAGCGTCGCCGCCGTCGCGGGCCAGGCCGCCACGGCGGTGCCGGCCGAGACCACCGCGCCGGTGCACAGCGGTCCGGCGAACGCCCCCGCCATCTGCGCGGCGGTGAGCGCGCCGAAGGCGTTCTCGCCCCGGTCCGCACGGTCTGTACGGTCTGTACGGTCCGACGCCGTGTCGGCCACCAGGGTCCGCAGCCCGGTGGTGACGGCGGCGCTGCCCGCCATCACCAGGAGGTCGGCCACGGCGAAGCTCCACCAGGCGCCGACGACACCGAACGCGGCGCAGCCCGCCGCCTGTAGGAGTAGCCCGATCCGGGCGGTGTGCACCGCCGCGAGCCGGTGGCCGAAGCGGGCCAGGAGCAGCTGGGCGGCGCCGCTGCCCACCGCGGCCGCCGTCAGCACCACGCCGACGCGTTCGGTGGCCACCCCGCGGTCCAGGAGGATGAGCACCTCGACGGAGAACAGGCCGAGTTGCGCGAAGCGGGCGAGGAACGCGGCGGCTAGGACGGCGTCCTGCGGTCTCACCGGGAGTCCATGGCGGCGATCAGACTCTTGGGGCGCAGATCGGTCCAGTGCTCCTCGACGTGGGCGAGGCACGCTGCACGGCTGCCGCCGGGCAGGACGACCTCCCACCCTGCGGGCACCTCGGCGAAGGCGGGCCACAGGGAGTGCTGGCCCTCGGCGTTGACGAGGACGAGGTAGGAGGCGTCGGGGTTCTCGAAGGGGCTGTTCATGGGGCTTCCCGTCGTGAGGGCGTGAGGGCGTGAGGGCGTGAGGGCTTGGGGGAGTGAGGGCTTGGGGGAGCGAGGGGGCGTCAGGCGAGGTGGCGGGCGAGATCGCGGGGCGTGCGCGCGTCCAGGACCGTGCGCAGCGGGAGGCCGGGGTCCCCGGTCAGGGCGCGCAGTCGGCCGGTCAGACGCAGGGCGCGCAGGGAGTCGCCGCCGCGGACGAAGAAGTCGTCGGACGGTGCGACCCGGTCGACGCCGAGGGCCTGCGCGAACAACGCGCACAGCGCCTCCTCGGTGACCGGGCCGGCCGGTGCAGGAGCCGCGGCGGGTCGCCCGGTGCCGGCGATGTCCCGCAGCGCGGTACGCAGCAGCGTCATGGCCCGCTCGGCGGTGCGCCGGTCGACCGCGTCGGGCCGGTGGGTGAGCTGGAGGTAGAGACGGTCGCCGGGGACCCCCATGAGGTTGAGCGGGTAGTGGTACGCGTCCCGGCCCTGCACGCCCCTCAGGCGCAGCCCGCCCGCCGGGACGTCGGTGTCGGTGTCGGCGTCGGCTTCGGTCGAGGGATAGTTCTCGAATACGACTGACGTGTCGAACAGCGGGGCCCCGCCCGTTCCCGCGAGCCGCTGGATGGCTGCCAGGCCCAGATGATGGTGCTCGGTGAGCGTGGTCTGCTCGTCCTGGAGGCGCGACAGCGCGTCGCCGAACGCCTCCGGATCGTCGACCCGTACCCGGACCGGCACCGTCTCGATGAAAAGACCCACCGCGTCCCGGGCGCCCGGCAGTTCGGGCGGCCGGACCGAGACGACCGCGCCGAAGACGACGTCGCGCAGGCCGGTGAGGGCGGCGAGCGCGTGCGCCCAGGCACCCTGCACGACGGTGTTGAGCGTGAGGTCCCGCTCCCGGGCGAACGCGGTCAGCGCCCGTGTCTCCGCCTCGGTCAGCTCCGCGGTCACCCGTTCCGGCAGCACGGGAACGGCGGGCGCGGCGGCCGGAGCGATCAGCGTCGGCGCGGCGAGCCCATCGAGCGCCTCCCGCCACGCCTTCTCGGCCGCCCCACGGTCCTGCCCGGCCCGCCAGGCGAGGTGTTCGCGCAGGGCCGGGCCCGGACGCGGCCCGGACGGCGCGGTAGCTCCCGCGTCCACCAACTGGCTGTAGTAAGCCAGAAGTTCCCTCAATACGACGGGCACCGACCACCCGTCCAAAACGATGTGATGGACCGTCACAACCAACGTGACGGCATCCCCGCCCTCCCCGCCATCCCCGCCCTCCCGGACCAGGGCGAACCGCACCAGCGGCGCCGCCGCCAGGTCGAACCGCCGGGCCCGGTCGGCGGCCAGGATTTCCTCGCGGCGCGCATCGCGTTCGGCGGGAGCGCACGCGCTCAAGTCGTGTACCTCCCAGGCCGCTTCGGCGCCGGAGACGATCAGTTGGGCGGGCGTGCCGGAGTCGAGCAGGGTGAAGGCGGTGCGCAGCGCGGCGTGCCGGTCGACCAGGGTCTGGCAGGCGGTGCGTAACGCGGCCTCGTCGACGGTTCCGGCCAGGTCGAGGGTGAGCTGGACGTGGTAGGCGTCGGGCAGGGCCGCGTCGTAGAGGGCGTGGAAGTACAGGCCCTGCTGGAGCGGGGTCAGCGGCAGGATGTCCTCGACGCCCACCCCCGTACCTGCCCTTGTACCTGCCCCCGCACCTGCCCGCATGCGAGCGTCTTCGAGCGTCTCCAGTTCGGCCTGCGGCACCCGCTCGCCCGTCAGTTCCGTCAGTGCCAAGTCCGAGGAGGTCAGGCCGCCCGCACCGGGACGCCGGGCATACGTGACCAGGGCGCGCAGCACGTCCGCCCAGCTGTCGGCGAGGTCGCGCACGTCCGCCTCGTCGAGGAGACCGCCAGGCCAGGACCAGCCGGCGGTCAGCCGTGGCCCGTCGGGGCGGTCCTCCGTGACGGCGTTGACGTCCAGGGCGTGCGGCAGCGGCATCTCCGCGTCCGCGACGGCGTCCACGGCGTACGCCTCGTCGGTCTGCTCCCAGTCCCCGGCGTGGCCGGTGGCCGTCCGGCCCAGGTAGTTGAAGCCGATCTGCGGTCCCGGCCGGGCGGCGAGCACGGGGGCGGTGTCGGGGTTGAGGTGGCGCAGCAGGCCGTAGCCGATGCCCCGGTCCGGGATCGCGCGCAGCTGCTCCTTGACGGCCTTCAGGGCCTGTCCGAGCGCCGGTCCCGCGCCAAGGACCTGCGCCCAGTCGGTGACGGCCGGGGCGAGGCGGACCGGGTCGAGGCTGACCGGGTGGAGGCTGGTGAACCAGCCGACGGTCCGGGTCAGATCGAGGTCGTTGCCGAGTTCGTGGCGGCCGTGGCCCTCCAGGTCCACGAGCACACCGCCGTCGTACGCCGCCCTGCCGCGCCGCCGGGTGACGGCGAGGGCGAGTGCGGTGAGCAGGACGTCGTCCACTCCGGCGTGGAAGGCCTGCGGCACGTCGGTCAGCAGGGCTTCGGTGTCGGCGGCGGACAGCGTGACGGTGACCTCGCGGCGGGTGGCGTACGTGTCGCGCGCCGGGTCCAGAGGGCGGTGGCCGAGGGTGGGCTCGTCCGCGGCCAGGATGTCCTGCCAGAGGGCCAGTTCAGCCGTACGGGCCGGGTCGGTGGCGGCCTCGGACGCGCGCCGGGCGAAGGTGCGCAGTGACGTGGGGACCGGGTCGAGTACGGCGGTGCGGCCCTCGTGCGCGGCGGTCCAGGCGGCGGCCAGGTCGGGCAGGAGGATGCGCCAGGACACCCCGTCGACGGCAAGGTGGTGGACCATCAGCAGCAGCCGTCCCTCCTCGCCCGCCGGGTCCGTCAGGTGGACGGCTCTGACGACGCGTCCGGCGCGCGGGTCGAGGGCCTGCTGGGCGGCGCGCGCCTCGGCGGCCACCACATCCGCCAGCGGTTGACCGGTGGGTGCCACCGCGTGGGCCAGGCAGCCGGCGGCCCGTACGGTGCCGGGTGCGGCGACGTCGAGTCGCCATCCCGAGGCGTCGGTGGTGAGGCTCAGGCGCAGGGCGTCGTGGTGATCGAGCAGTGTCTGGAGGGCTCGCGTCAGTTCCTCGGTGGTGGCGCCTTCGGGCGTGCGGACGAGGACGGACTGGTTGAACCCGTCGACGGGGCCGCCCTGTTCGAGCAGCCATCGCGTGATCGGCCCGGGGTGCACGGTGCCGGTCCCGGCGTCCGACGGCTCGGCGGGCACGGCCGCTGCGGCCGGTGCGGCGACCGAGGCGAGCAAGGCGAGCCGGGCCGGGGTGCGGTGCTTGAAGACGTCACGGGGAGTGAGGGCGAGGCCCGCCTTGCGGGCGGCGGCGACGAGTTGAATGGAGAGGATGGAGTCGCCGCCCAGGGCGAAGAAGCCGTCCTCGGGGCCGACGCCCTCGACGCCGAGCACCTGCGAGAACAGCGCGCACAGCTGCTCCTCCAGAACTCCGGCGGCTGGCCGCCCGCCGCCGGAGGCGCCGAACACCGGGGCGGGCAACGCCCGTCGGTCCAGCTTTCCGCTGAGGGACAGCGGCATGCGGTCCAGGCGGACGAAGGCGCTGGGCACCATATGCTCGGGCAGGGCGGCCGCGCAGTGCGCGCGCAGCGCGTCCTCGTCGCAATCGGCGCCCGCCGGGACGCCGCTCGCCGGGACGGCACTCGCCAGGACGACGCTTGCCAGGACGACGCTTGCCAGGGCAGGGCTCGCCGGGACGACGTACGCCACCAGGCGCGGAGCCCCGGGCGTGTCCTCGCGCACCACGACCGCCGACTGCCCGACGTGCGGGTGCAGATCGAGGCGGGCGGCGATCTCGCCGAGTTCGATCCGGAAGCCCTTCAGCTTGACCTGGTCGTCGGCCCGGCCGAGGAAGACGAGGGCGCCGTCCGGGGTGCGGTGCACCAGGTCGCCGGTGCGGTACATGCGGCCGCCGGGCGGGCCGAACGGGTCGGCGACGAAGCGCTCGGCGGTGAGCGGCGTCCGGCCGAGGTAGCCGTGGGCGAGCTGGACGCCGGCGAGGTACAACTCCCCGGTCGCGCCGACCGGCACGGGCCGCAGCCCGGCGTCCAGGACGTGGACGCGGGTGTTGTCGACGGGGTGGCCGATGGGCACGGTGGCGCCGGCCTCGTCGCCGCGGCTGCGCCAGTCGGTGACGTCCACGGACGCCTCGGTGGGCCCGTAGAGGTTGTGCAGGCCGGTGCCCGCGGTGTCGAACAGGGCGTGGAAGCGCCCGGCCAAACCGGTGGGCAGCGCCTCGCCGCTGCAGATCACGCGGCGCAGCGGGGTGTGGTCGGCGGCGCCGGGGGCCCGCAGGAACGTCTCCAGCATCGACGGTACGAAGTGGACGGTGGTGACGCGCTCGGCACGGATCAGGCGCACGAGCTGGTCGGGGTCCTTGTGGGCGTCGGGGGGTGCGACGACGAGGGTGGCGCCGGCCAGGAGCGGCCAGAACAGCTCCCACACGGAGACGTCGAAACTGGTCGGCGTCTTGTGCAGGACCCGGTCGTCGGCGTCGAGCCGGTAGGCGGACTGCATCCACAGCAGCCGGTTGACGATGCCGCGGTGCGGGACGACGACGCCCTTGGGGCGGCCGGTGGAGCCCGAGGTGTAGATGAGGTAGGCGGGCGAATCGGGCAGGGCGTCGGGCAGCGGGGCCTCGTCGGCGGGGTGTTCGCGGGCGAGGAGGGTGCGGTAGGTGTCGGGGGTGACGGTGAGGGCGGGCGCGGCGTCGTCGAGCATGTACCGCCTGCGGTCCTCGGGGTAGGCCGGGTCGATCGGCAGATAGGCGGCGCCCGCCTTGTGCACCGCATAGAGGGTGACCAGGAGTTCGAGCGAGCGGGGCAGGGCGACCGCGACGACGGCACCGGGGTGCACCCCCTCGGCGCGCAGGGCGTGGGCGAGCCGGGTGGCGCGCGAGTCCAGCTCGGCGTACGTCAGTTGGTCGCCCTCGAAGACGAGCGCGGTGGCCTCCGGGGTACGGCGGGCCTGCGCCGCGAACAGCGCGGGCAGCGTCGTCGCCGGACGGTCGACGGCAGGTCCCTCCTCCAGGGTCCGCAGGGCGGCCCGCTCATCCGCGTCCAGGAAGGGGATACGACCGACGGGCAGCTCGGGAGTGTCGACGCACGCAGCGAGGAGGCGGTGCAGCAGGGTCGCGAGGCGGGAGGCCGTGGCCGGGTCGAAGACGTCGGGGCGGTAGCTGACGTCCAGGCGCAGCCGGGGGCCCGGCACCGCGAGCAGGCTGAGGGGGTAGTGCATGGTGCCGGTGGCCGCCGTGTCCTCCAGCAGACGGACGCGGATGTCGCCGAACCGCTGCTCCAGGCCGTCGTGGTCGAAGGGCGCGTTCTCGAACACCACGGCGGTGTCGAACAGGTCCTGGCCGCTGCCCAGGGCGCGCCGGACGGCGGTGAGCCCGAGGTGGTGGTGCGGCATCAGGGCGGACTGCTCGTCCTGCACGCGGGCCAACAGCTCGGCCAGCGGTTCTGCGGGGTCGAGCCGGACGCGTACCGGCACCGTGTTGATCAGCAGTCCGACCATGTCCTCGACGCCGGGCAGCTCCGGCGGGCGCCCGGAGACGGTGGTCCCGAACACCACATCCTGACGTCCCGTCACATGCCCGATGAGCAGCGCCCAGGCGCCCTGCACCAGGGTGTTGACGGTCAGGCCGCGCCCGCGGGCCAGCGCGGTCAGGGCGCGGGTGAGGTCCTCCGGCAGCCGCTCCACCACTCGCTGCGGGAAGCAGTCGGAACGCCGGGTGTCGTCAGGGGCGACCAGGGTGGGCTCGTCCACGCCGTCGAGTGCCCTGCGCCAGGCGTCCTCGGCCGCCGCCCGGTCCTGCGCGGCCAGCCAGCTCAGATGCCGGTGGTGGGGCGGGGCGGGCGGCAGGGCGCCGCTGGTCTCGACGCCGGCCGAGTGCCGGGCGTACAGCTCCCACAGGTCGCGCAGGACCAGCGGCAGCGACCAGCCGTCGAGGACGAGATGGTGGTGGGTGAGGACCAGGACGTGCCGCTCGGCGCCCATGCGGACCAGCGTGAGGCGCACCAGGGGCGGCTTGGCCGGGTTGAAGCGGCGCTCCTGGTCGCGGGCGAGCAGGCCGGTCAGGGCCGCCTGCCGCTGGTCCTCGGGCAGCGCGCTGAGGTCGGCCTCCTCCCACTGGGGCGTACCGGTGGCGGGGACGATCTGCACGGCCCGGCCGCCGGCGCGCTGCAGGAAGCCCGCGCGCAGGGCCGGATGCCGCGCCAGGAGGTCGCTCCCGGCGGCCCGCAGGGTGGGGACGACGAGCGGCCCGGTGAGCTCCAGGCAGGTCTGGACGGTGTAGACGTCGGTGCCCTCGGTGTCGTAGAGGGAGTGGAAGAGCATGCCCTCCTGGAGCGGGGTGAGGGGCAGCACCTCGGGGCGCTCGGGGCGCTCCGCGCGCTCGCGGCGGGGGCCGGAGCCCGCGGGAGCCGGTGGCGTGGTCACTTGGTCATCTCCCATTCGGACAGCAGCTCGTCGAGCTCCGCGGCCTCCAGCGCGGGCGGGGGCGGGGGCAGTGCGTCGTCGGCCGGTGCCGTGTCCGTGTCGGGTTGCAGGGCGTGGGCGACGGCGGCCAGGGCCGCGGGCGTCCGCTCGGTGAAGACGTCGCGCGGGGTGAGGGCGAGACCGGCGGCGCGGGCCCGGGCGACCAGGCGTACGGAGACGATGGAGTCGCCGCCGAGTTCGAAGAAGCCGTCGTCGGGGCTGACTTGATCCAGGCCGAGTACGTCGGCGTAGAGGGCGCAGAGGAGTTCCTCGCGGGGTCCGTCCGGGGCGCGGTGCGTGCGGTCGGCGGTGGTGAACGCGGGGGCGGGCAGGGCGCGCCGGTCGATCTTGCCGTTCGCGGTGAGCGGCAGCCGCTCCAGCGGGACGAAGGCCGCCGGGATCTGGTACTCGGCGAGCAACGGCACCAGGTGGGAACGGAGTTCGTCGGCGCCGGGCATCTCGCGTCCGGCGGGCGGCACGACGTAGGCGACCAGGCGCTTGACGCCGGGGGTGTCCTCGCGGGGCAGGACGCAGCTCTGGGCGACGTCCGGGTGCCGGGTCAGGGCGGCCTCGATCTCCGCCGGTTCGATGCGGAAGCCGCGCACCTTGACCTGGTCGTCGGCGCGGCCGAGGAAGACCAGGACGCCGTCGGCGGTCCAGCGCACCAGGTCGCCGGTGCGGTACATGCGCCCGCCCGCGGACCCGAAGGGGTCGGCGACGAACCGCTCGGCGGTCAGGGCCGCGCGGCCGAGGTAGCCGCGGGCCAGGCCGGGCCCGGAGAGGTGGAGTTCGCCGGGGGCGCCGGGCGGGACGGGGCGCAGCGCGTGGTCAAGGACGTAGGCGCTGATGCCGTCGAGGGGTCGGCCGATGGGCACCGTGGCGGGGATCTCGCCGGGGTCGTGCAGGGGGTGGCGGGCGGCGAAGACGGTGGTCTCGGTGGGTCCGTAGCCGTCGGTGACGACGATGCCGGGGCAGGCCTCCATCACGGCCCGTACGGCCTGCGACGGGACCACGTCGCCGCCGGCCCACACCTCGCCGAGGCCGCGGAAGGACGCAGGGGACTCCTCGGCCAGCAGCCGGAAGAGACCGGCGGTCAGCCAGGCGGCAGTCACCCCGTGGGCGTTGACGGCGTGTTCCAGGGCGGCGGCGTCGAGTTCGCCGGGCGGCGCGAGCACGACGGCGCCGCCGTGCAGGAGCGGGACCCACATCTCGTACGTCGCCGCGTCGAACGCCTGGGAGGAGTGCTGGAGTACCCGGCGGTGGTGGCCGCTGCGCCACGCGGTGTCCCCGGCCAGGTCCAGGACGGCGCGGTGCGTGAGCGCCACGCCCTTGGGCTCGCCGGTGGAGCCGGAGGTGAAGAGCACCTGCGCCAGCTGGTCGGGGTGGGGGTCGGGCAGGGGTACGGGCGCAATCGCCTCGTCCCGGGTCGCGTCCAGGGTGTGCGGGGCCCGCACGGCCGCGGCGAGGGCGTCGGACGCCGGGTCGGTGAGCAGGACGCGTACGCCCGCACGCTCGGTCATGGCGCGCAGGCGCCCGGCGGGCGAGCGGGAGTCGAGCGGCAGGCAGGCGCCCCCGGCCTTCAGGACGGCGAGCAGTGAGACGACGAGATCGCAGCCGCGTTCCTGCAGGACGGCGACCGGCTCCTCGGGGCGCAGGCCGGTGTGGTGGAGCCGGTGCGCGAGACGGGTGGCCGCCGCGTCGAGTTCGGCGTAGGTCAGCGTGCGGTCGTCGCTGATCAGGGCGGGCGCGTCCGGGGTGCGGGCGGCCTGCGCGGCGATGCGGCCGGGCAGGTTCCCGTCACTGGTGGGCGGGGTGGCGGCGTTGAAGGCGCGCAGCACCCTCTCGCGTTCGGCGGGCGAGGCCAGCGGAAGGCGGGCCACGGGCGTGTCCGGGTCGGCCGCGAAGGCGGTCAGGAGCCGTGCGGTGCGGGCGGCGATCGTGGTGGCGGTGTCCCGGTCGAACAGCTCGGGCCGGTAGCCGAGGTTCAGCCGCAGGGCCCGGCCGGGGACGGCGACCAGGGACAGCGGGTAGTGGGTGGCGCCGTGGCTCGCGGCGACCCGGACGGCGAGGCCGGAGCCGGGCCGGTCGGGCACGGACTCGCCGTCGCCGGTCAGGTGACTCTCAAGGACCATGGTGGTGTCGAAGAGCCGGTCGAGGCCGGTGGCACGCCCTGCGGCGGTGAGTCCCGTGTGGTGGTGCGGGCTGAGCGCGGCCTGCTCGTCCTGGAGCCGGGCGAGCAGTTGGGCGAAGGGTTCGGACGGGTCGAGCCGTACGCGTACGGGGACGGTGTTGATGAGCAGCCCGACCAGCTTGTCGACGCCCGGCAGTTCCGGGGGGCGTACCGAGGTGGTGGAGCCGAAGACGACGTCGTCCCGCCCGGCCAGCTGGCCGACGACGGCGGCCCAGGCGCCTTGGAGAACGGTGTTGAGGGTGAGCCCGCGGGAGCGGGCCGCCGCGGTGAGCAACTCGGTCTCACTGTCGGCGAGTTCGGCGATGACCTGCTCGGGCGGGACCGGGGCGCGGGCGGCCTCCGCGCCGGGCGCGACCAGGGTCGGTTCCTCGATGCCGTCGAGGGCGGTGCGCCAGGCCTCGTCCGCCGCGTCCTGGTCGCGTCCGGCCAGCAGAGCCGCGTAGTCGCGCAGGCGGGCGGCGCGCGGGGCAGGCGGGTGCGGTCCGGTGCTCAGGACGTCGAGCAGGTCCCCCATGAGCAGGGGCAGGGACCAGCCGTCAAGGATGATGTGATGCCCCGTCAGGATCAGGGCGTGCCGGTCGCCGGAGAGCCGGGCCAGGGTGAACCGCACCAGCGGCGCCGTGGCCGGGTCGAAGCGCCGGGCGCGGTCCGCCGCCTCCTCCGCTGCCAGCAGCCGCGCCTGGCTTGCGGGGGCCTCGCCGGTGAGGTCGAGCAGCCGCCAGGGAGCGGCGCAGGCGTCCGTGATCACCTGGAAGGTGCGGCCCGACGCGGTACGGGTGAAGGCGGCGCGCAGGCTCTCGTGCCGGGTGACGAGTGCGTCGCAGGCGGCATGCAGGGCCTCGGCGTCGAGGGAGCCGGTCAGTTCGTACGTGGTCTGGGCGAGGTAGGGGTCGGCGGCCTCGGTGTCGTACAGGGCGTGGAAGAGCATGCCCTCCTGGAGCGGGGTGAGCGGCAGGACGTCGGTGTGGCCGGGGTGGGCGGCACGCAGGTCGGCGGCATCGGCGGGCTCCGGGTCGGGCAGCGCTGCCGGTGCGTCGGTGGTGGGCGTCGCGCGGCGGGCGTCGGGGGCGAGTGCGGCGACGGTCTTGTGCCGGAACACCTCGGCGGCGCTGAATTCGAGGCCGGCGGTGCGCGCGAGGGCGGCCAGACGTACCGCGAGCAGGGAGTCGCCGCCCAGGGCGAAGAAGCTGTCGTCGATGCCGATCCGGGCGGCGCCGAGCAGTCGGGCGTACAGGCCGCAGAGCAGTTCCTCGTCGGGGCTGCGCGGTTCCCGGCTGTCCGGGGCCGCCTCGATCTCGGGGGCGGGCAGGGCGCGCCGGTCGAGTTTGCCGTTGCGGGTGAGCGGCAGGGCGTCGAGGAGCACGTAGGCCGCCGGGACCATGTAGTCGGGCAGGGTGGCGGCGAGGTGGGCGCGCAGGGCGGCGGGTTCGGGGGCGCCGGTGCCTTGGGCGGTGGTGCCTTGGCCGGTGGTGCCTCGGGCGGGGGTGGTGTAGGCGGTCAGGTGGCGTACGCCGGGTCGGTCCTCGCGCAGGATGACGGCGCACTGGGCGACGCCGGGGTGGGTGGTCAGGGCGGCCTCGATCTCGCCGGGCTCGATGCGGTGGCCGCGCACCTTCAGCTGTTCGTCGGCGCGTCCCTGGAACAGGAGTTGCCCGTCGGGGGCGCTGCGCACCAGGTCGCCGGTGCGGTACATGCGGCCGCCCGCGGGCCCGAAGGGGTCGGCGACGAACCGCTCGGCGGTCAGAGCGGCGCGGCCGAGGTAGCCGCGGGCAAGTCCCTCGCCGCAGAGGTACAGCTCGCCGGTGCTGCCGGGCGGCACGGGGCGCAGGGCGGAGTCGAGGACGTGCGCGCGCAGGTTGTCGACGGGGTGGCCGATGACGGGCGAGGGGGCGTCGCGCAGGTCGCAGTAGAAGGCGTCGACGGTGCATTCGGTGGGCCCGTAGACGTTGCGTGCGGTCAGGCCCTCGGCGGCGCGCAGGTCGGCCCAGAGGTCGTCGGGGACGGCCTCGCCGCCGAGCACCAGGACGTGCGGGCGGTGGGCGCCGGTGAGCAGGCCCGCGCCGACCAGCTGGCGGGCGTGGCTCGGCGTGGTGTCGAGCAGGTCCAGGGCGTGGCGGGCCGCGTAGGCGGTAAGTGCGGTGGCGTCCCGCCGGGTGTCGTCGTCGATGACGTGCAGTTCGTGCCCGGCGACCAGCCACAGCAGCTCGGTCCAGGAAGCGTCGAAGGAGAAGGAGTTGGTGAGCGCCACGCGGAAGCGGTCCCGGCCGGCCTCGCGCAGGGCCGGTTCGGCGAACTCCCGCCGGTGGTGGTGGAAGAGGCTGGTAAGGCCGGCGTGCTGCACGGCGACGCCCTTGGGGCGGCCGGTGGAGCCCGAGGTGTAGATGGCGTAGGCGAGGTGCGCGGGCAGCAGCGGTCTTGTGCGGTCGGTGTCGGTGGGGTCGATGCCGGGCAGGCCCGGCTGGTCCAGGCGTATGTCCTCCACGGTGAGGACGTCGTACGGGCTGCCTTCGGAGGAGACGTCGTACGGGCCTTCTGCGGCCGGGAGTTGGGCGGCCAGGTCCTCGGTGGTGAGGACGAGCAGGGGCGTGGCCTCGTCGAGGATGCGCGCGGTGCGCTCGGCGGGCTGGCCGGGGTCGAGGGGGACGTAGGCGGCGCCCGCCTTCAGGACGGCGAGCAGCGCGGTCACCATGTCGGCGCCCCGCGGAAGGAGCAGCGCCACGAACTGCTCGGGTCCGGCGCCGAGTTGGAGCAGCAGATGGGCCAGGCGGTTGGCGCGGGCGTTCAGCTCGGCGAAGGTCAGGGTGCCGTCGGCGGCGACCACGGCCGTGGCTTCGGGGGTTGATGCGGCCTGCGCGGCGAATAGGTCGGAGACCGTCGCGGGCGGTACGGGCACCGGCGGGCGGGCCTCGGCGGCGGCTTCGAGGTCGGCGCGTTCGGCGGTGGTGAGGGTGTCGAGGCGGCCGACGGGCAGGTCAGGGCCGTGGCCCGCGAACGCGGTGAGGAAATCGAGGAACCTGCGCTGGTGGCCTTCCAGTTCGGCCGCGTCGTACAGGGCCGGATTGGCGTCGAAGGTGAAGTGCGGTCCGCTGCCGTCGGATCGGTCGTAGACGGCGATGTTGAGGTCGGCGACAGGGCCGTTGGAGACGTTGTGCACGGTGATGGGGTGACCGGCGAAAGTGACGTCGAAGTCGAACGGCATGATGTTGACCATCAGCCCGAACAGGTGCTGCCCGCTGTCGAGCAGCCGCAGGTCGCGCCGGAGGTCCTCGTAGCGGTGGTGCTGGTGGCGCAGCAGGGCGCGCAGTTCGGCGCTGGTGGCGCGCAGCAGGTCGCCGACGGTGGTGTCCGGGGTGATGCGCAGCCGCAGCGGCAGTTCGTTGGAGACCATGCCGGGGGTGTTGCGGGCGTCCGCGCCGCGCCGGGCGCTGACCGGGATGCCCAGGGTGATGTCGGTCAGGCCGGTGTTGCGGTGCAGATAGGCGGCGCAGGCGGCGACGACCAGGGCGGTCCAGTTGGTGCGGGCGGCGCGGGCGAAGGCGCGCATGGCGTCGGTCTCGGCCCGGTCGAGGGCGGCCCCGGCGCGCAGGAAACCGGCCGAGGGCGCGGCCTGCCGCCCGTCGCGGGCCAGGGTGGCGATGGCGTCCGGCGGCGTGGCGAACCGCTCGGACCAGTGGTCGCGATCGCCGGCGCGCCGCTCGGAGGCGCCGTAGTCCCGCTCGTCGTCGAGGAGGCCGGCCAGCGGGGCGAAGGCGGCGGCCCGCACGTCGGCGGAGCCCTCGGCGTCCGGGGCGGCCAGCGCGGTGTAAAGGCGGGCCACGCGGGCGGTGACGGCCGCCGCCGCGAACGCGTCCACGAGTACGTGGTGGTAGCGCTGGTGCCACAGGTAGTGGTCGTCGGCGAGGCGGATGAGGGTGTACCCGAAGAGATCGGCGCCCAGGATGTCGACCGGCCGCGCCATGTCCGCGCTGATGTGGCGGCGTGCCGCGGCGGCCGGATCGGCCGCCGTGCTCAGGTCGAGGTGGCGCAGCCGGGGGCCCGGATCGGGGCCGATGAGCTGGCGCGGCCCGTCCGGGGTCTCGGTGAGCCGGATGTGCAGGGTCTGGGCCTCGCTCACCGCCTGCGCGAGCGCGGCCTCGAACAGGGCGGCGTCGACGGGGCCGTGGATCTCGACGTACTCGCCGACGTTGTAGACGGGGGAGTCCGGGGCGAGTTGGTGAGCGAACCAGACGGCGCTCTGGGCGGCGGTCAGGGGCAGCGTGACGTGCTGGGGAGCAGACATGATCCACCTCGGTCAGGGGGCGCCGGGGTCGGCGGTCCGGGGCTCGGGCCCGGACACGGCGGCATCGCGTGGGCCGCTGCACGTGCGGGCGTCCTGGTGCGGAGGGGCCGTCTCCGCCGAACGCGGAGACGAGGGTTCCGGGCAACCGGGCCCATCTTGGCCACCGCCGGCCACCGGTCACAAGCAACGCGTTCGCGGCTCCGGGGCGGCGGTAGCCGGGTCCCGGTACCGGGGATCCAGGACAACCGAGGCCCGCATTGCCCGCGACTGGGAATATATGGGCGTTTTGCTCACCCCCCAGCATCGGTGTCGGGGAACTTGGTGAATGGCTCCTTCCATGGATTCCGGTTCGGCCACCCACCATCCTGGAAGAGCGGAAGGGAAACGGCCGGAGAACCCCGGACGGGACTTTCCGAGCACAACTCGCCCTCGTAATCCGGGAGAAGCCATGAAGTTTGTCCGCGCGTTCGCCGTCACTGTTCTGTGCCTGCTGGCGGCCGGTGCCACGGCCGGGACAGCCGCCGCGGAAACCAGCGGCGCCGACAGCGCGGGCGCCCTCGCGAAGGCGTCGTCCCCCGTCCTGCTCGACGGCGACAGCGGTTGGGGATGACCTGCGCAAACGTACGGGGGAACCGGAAGGCGGAAACCGTACAGAGAAAGGGCGTCCGAAGCCGTGCGAAACACCATTCGGAAAACCGTCCGGAACATCAGCGACCGGGAAAGAGAACCGCTGGGACACGGCGGCCGCGGGGGAACTCGCGGCGAGGTGACCCGGCGCATGAAGGCCGGTCCGCATCCGATCGGGAAAACCGCCGCGCATGCGGCATCCCTCGATGAACGCGCGGCCGGCCACCCGGTTCCGTTCGCCGAACTCCTGCGGCGCCACCGTGACCGGTCCGGGCTGACCCAGCAACAGCTCGCGGACTTCGCCACGTTGAGCGTCCGGGCGATACGGGACCTGGAGAGCGGCCGGGTGCGACGGCCCCGCCGGGACAGCGTGGGACTGCTCGCCGACGCGCTGCGGCTCGGCGAAGCGGAACGGCGCCAGCTGCACGCCGCCGGGGGAAGCCCGGCGGACCCGCGGGCGACGCCGCTCGCCGAACTTCCCGAACCGCCCGCGCCGCCCGGCGCGCTGGTGGGCCGGGAAGCGGAGTTACAGGTGCTGCTCGACCAGGTCACCGTGTACGGGCACCGCCTGGTGACGGTGGTCGGGATCAGCGGCATCGGCAAGACGCATCTGGTGCTCGAAGCGGCCCGCGTGCTGCGCGGCCGGGGCTGGCGGGTCCGCTGGCACGCCCCGGGCGGAGATCGGTGCCGCTGCGGTGCGACGCGGGCGGTTGGCTCCGCTTTCGGCGGCGCGCCGGCGCCCGCCGCCGACGTGACCGACGAGCTCGCCGGGGCGATCGGCGACCGGCACGAGCTCCTTGTGATCGACGGCGACGACCCGCCGGGCACCTGCGGAGTGGACGTAGGAGAACTGCTGCGGCGCTGCCCGGGGCTGCGCGTCGTGGTGACCGGTCTGACGCCGCGCCACCTGCCCGACGAGCGTGTCCTGCCGCTCACCGCGACCGCCGTACCGGCAGAGGTACCGGCAGAGGCACCGGACATGGACCACGCCCGGCTGAGCGAGGTCGCGTCCGTGGCGCTGTTCCTGTCGCACATCCGCCGCTCACGGCCCGGGTTCCGGCTCCGCGACGACAACGCGCACGCGGTACTGCGATTGTGCCGCTGGCTCGACGGCGTCCCCAGGGCGCTGGAGTACGCGGCGGGCTGGTGCCTGGTGTATCCGCCCGAACTCCTCCTCGCCCGGGCCGGCCGCGACTCCTCCCTCCTCTCGCCGCCGACCGGCTGCACCTGCCACAACCTGCTGCGTTCCCTGGCACGCAGCGTCGACGGCCTCGCCGAGCGCCACCGCCACGTGCTCGCCGAGGTGGCCGACCGCCCGCACTGGACCCTCGCGGACCTCGCCCCTCTCGTCCCGGATCCGGCCGCAGCCCTGCACGCACTGCTCGTCCAGGGCCTGGTGCGGCCGGTGGGCGACCACCGCCCCGAGCGTTTCACCGTCCTGCAACTGGTGCGGCTCCTGCACCAATCCGAGCGGACCCTGACGGGGGCGGGCCGGGCCGCCTGAGACTGCCGCTCGTTCTGCCGGTCGCGGCCCCGCACGGCCCCTACGTTTACCCGTGTCTTCCGGCGCCCTGCGTATGGGCTGCCTGCCTGCCCCTCTCGGCTGCCTGTGCCCCTCGGCTACCTGCGTCTTTCGGCTGCCTGTGCCCCTCGGCTGCCTGTTTCTTTCCGTGATCGATGAAAGGACTCGACAACATGGTCACCTGCCCGGAATGCGAGAACTCGGTGGTCCCCGCGGGACCGCCGGTGATCGGCGAAATCGTGGAATGCGGTGAATGCGCGAGCGAATTGGAGATCCTCACCCTGGATCCCATACGGGCCGCGCTCGCCCCGGAGATCGAAGAGGACTGGGGCGAGTGAATCGCGCCGCGTCGTTCGCGGTCCTCGCATCCCGGGTGCGGACCGACGAGAAGGCCCTGTTCGCAGCCTTCGACCGCAGAGCCATCGCCTACCAGCACATCGACAGCCGGGGATGGTGGCACCAACTCGGTGACCGCGGCCCCCGCCCCGTCGTCCTGAACCGGGAGATCGGCCTCGCCCGCGCCACCTACGCCGCCCACGCCCTGGAAGCGGCCGGCGCCACGGTGGTCAACTCCGCGCGGGCCACCGAACTGTGCGGCGACAAGTGGCGCACCTCCGCCGCCCTGGCCGAAGCCGGCATCCCGACCCCCCGCACGGCCCTGGCCCTGACCCCGGAAGCGGCGCTGACGGCACTGGACACCATCGGCTATCCGGCCGTCGTCAAACCCCTGCACGGCTCGTGGGGGCGGCTGATCGCCGCACTGCCGGACCGGCAGACCGCGGAAACCATCCTGGAGTACGCCGCCGCGCTGCCCTCACCACAGGCGCGGATCGTCTACGTCCAGGAGTGGATCGCCAAACCGGGGCGCGACATCCGGGTCGTCGTGGTGGGCGGCGATGCGGTGGCGGCGACCTACCGGCGCGCCGAGGACTGGCGCACCAACGTGGCGCGGGGCGCCGTGAGCGAACCGTGCCCCCTGACACCGGACCTCGCCAAGCTCGCGGTGCTCGCCGCGCAGGCCGTGGACGCCGACATCGCCGGAGTCGACCTGATCGAGGACGAGACGGGCGAGCTCCTGGTCCTGGAGGTCAACCACGGCGTCGAGTTCTCCGGTCTGCAACAGGCCCTCGGCGACACGGTCGGCGTCGCCGACCGGATCGTCGACCACCTCGTGGCGGGGGCCCGCTCATGCTGCGCGTAGCGATCGTCGGGGCGTCCGGCTACATCGGCGGCGAACTGCTCCGGCTGCTGCACGGCCATCCGCGGGTCACCGTCGTGGCCGCCACCTCCGACCGCCTCGCCGGGCGCCGCGTCGACGGCCCCCACCCCAACCTGCGCGGCCTCACCGACCTGTGCTTCATCGGCCACGACGCGCTGGAGGACGTCGACGCCGACGTGCTCTTCCTGGCCGCACCGCACCGCGAGACGATGGGCAAGATGGCCGGCTTCCTCCAGCTGGCCAAGACCGTCATCGACCTGTCCGGCGACTTCCGCCTGCGGGACCCCGGGATCTACGCGTCCTACTACGGGGTCCCGCACAGCGCCCCGCAGCTGATCCCCGACTTCACCACCGGCCTCCCGGAATGGCACCGCGCCCAACTCGCCGCCGCCGACCGGATCGCCGTCCCCGGCTGCATGGCCACCGCCGGCATCCTCGCGGTCCGTCCGATGGCCGAGGCAGGCCTGGTCGAGGGCACCGTCCACGTGGACGCCCGCACCGGCTCCAGCGGGTCGGGGGTCTCCGGCGGGCCCGCGTCGGCCCACGCCGAACGCAGCGGCGCCCTGCGGGTGTTCGCCCCCTCCCGGCACCGCCACGAGGCCGAGATAGCCCAGGCCACCGGGCGTGTCGTGCAGATGAGCGCCACCGGCGTTGAAGCCGTCCGCGGCGTCCAGGTGCTGTGCCGCGCCACGCTGGCATCCGGAGTGACCGAGCGCGACGTGCGGTCCGCGTTCCGCAAGGCGTACGCGGACGAGCCGTTCGTCCGGGTCATCGCCCAGCGCCAGGGCCTCTACCGGCTGCCCGAACCGAAGATCCTGACCGGCTCCAACTTCTGTGACGTCGGCTTCGCGGTGTCCGCGGACGACGGCACCGTGCTCCTGATCGGCGCCCTGGACAACCTGGTCAAGGGCGGCGCGGGCGGCGCCGTGCAATGCCTGAACGTCCGCTTCGGCTGGCCCGAGCGGACAGGCCTTGAATTCCCCGGACTGCACCCGAACTGACGTGAGGCTGATCAAGCGATGCGGGACATACTTGTGGTCAAGTGCGGCGGCACCGCCGCCGTACGGGCGGAGGCGATCTGCGCGGACGTCGCCGCCGTGCACCGCGGCGGCACGCCGGTGATCCTCGCCCACGGCGGCTCGGCGGACATCGACTCTCTCGCCGAACGCCTCGGCGTGCCCTCCCGCCGGCTCGTCGCCCCGGACGGCGTGTCGACCCGGTACACCGACACGCCGACCCTCGAAGTGGTGCAGCTGGCCCTCGCCGGATCCGTCAAGCCCCGCCTCCTGTCCGCCCTGCGCGCCCACGGCGCGGACGCGGTCGGCCTGACCGGCCTGGACGCCGGACTCCTCGTGGCCGCCCGCAAGTCGGCGCACCGCGCCCTCGTCGACGGACGCCGGATCATCGTCCGCGACGACCACAGCGGACGCATCGTCGAGGTCAACGCCGACCTGCTGGCCACGCTGCTCGCCTCCGGGCTGCTGCCCGTGGTGTCGCCCCCGGCCGTGGCCGAGGACGGCGGTGCGGTCAATGTCGACGCCGACCGGGCCGCCGCTGCCATCGCGGGCGCCGTCGCGGGCGGCGGAGGGGGCGGCGTGGGGGGCGCCGTAGGGTCGAGCACCCTGCTGCTGCTCACGGGGGCGAGCGGCGTCCTTGCCGATCGGCACGACGAACGGTCGGTGCTTCCCGTCTGCCGGGTGCCGCGCCAGGGCGCCCCGCCCGTGGTCACCGGCGGCATGGGCATCAAGCTGATCGCCGCCCGCGAGGCACTGCTCGCCGGTGCCCGCCGCGTTTTGATCGGGGACGGCCGCCGGCCGCATCCCGTACGGGACGCCCTGGCGGGCGCGGGCACCGAAGTACTGCTGGAGGAAGAGTGAGTGCTCTCGTGGGAAGCGGGACCGGGTTCTCCGACACGGCCGCCGTCGACCTGCTCCACGGCATGCTGCGCATCCCCTCCCCGTCCTACGCGGAGCCCGAGGTGGCCGCGTACGTCGTGGACGCCCTGCGTACGGCGGGCTTCACCGCCGGGATCGACGCCGCGGGCAACGCCGTCGGCGAGATCCGGCGCGGCCCCGGACCGACGGTGATGCTGCTCGGGCACATGGACACCGTGCCGGGGGACATCCCGGTGCGGCGGGTCGGTGACCGCCTGTACGGCAGGGGCGCCGTCGACGCCAAGGGGCCGCTGGCCACCATGATCTGCGCGGCTGCCGCGGCTGCCGCGAGCAGCGCCTTCAGCGGCCGGATCGTGGTCGTGGGCGCGGTGGAGGAGGAGACCACGCTCTCGCGCGGCGCGGTGGAGATCCGCCGCACGCACGAGCCGCCGGACGCGCTGGTCATCGGCGAGCCCAGCGGCTGCGACACGGTCGTCCTGGGCTACAAGGGCAAGCTCGACCTGCGCTACGAGGTGCGGTGCGAGGCGACCCACCCCAGCAACGTCGTGCCCAAGGCCTCCGAGCTTGCGGCGCGGGCCTGGGGCGAACTCCTGGCGCTGCTCGGACCGGACGCCAGTCACGCCCGGTTCGACAGCCCTGGACCCACCTTGACGTCCATCAACGGCGAACTGGACGCGGCCAGAGCCGAGTTCAGCATCCGTACCCCGCCCGGCTTCGACGGCGAGCGCCTGGTCAAGGAGCTGTCCGCACGCCTGGACGCGGGCACGCTCCAGGTCCTCAACGCGGTGGACGCCTGCCGCGTCGGCCGCAACGACCCCGTGGCGCGGGCCCTTTCGGTCGCCATCCGGGCCGAGGGCGGCACCCCGCGGGCGAAGGTGAAGACCGGCACCTCCGACATGAACACCCTGGCCCAGGAATGGACGGTGCCCATGGCCACGTACGGCCCCGGAGACAGCACCCTGGACCACTCCGACCGCGAACACATCGAACTGCCGCAGTACCTGTTCGGCATCCGGGTGCTCACCCGCGCCCTGGCCGCACTGAACACGCACCTCAGCGGGAGCGGGGAGAGCCGATGAGCGAGGACCACGTGGGCAGGGCGAGCGAGGACCACGCGCGCCGGGCACGGGAACTGATCGTGCAGATGTGCGCCAACCCGGAAGGCGGCCACCTCGGCGGCTCGATGTCCCTCGTCGAGATCCTGGTGACGCTCTACCGCGACGTCATGTGCATCGACCCGCGCCGGCCCCGCGACCCCGACCGCGACATCCTGCTCCTGAGCAAGGGCCACGGCGCGATCGGACTGTACGCCGCCCTGGCGGAGCGGGGCTTCTTCCCCGAGGAGCTTCTGGCCAGCTACGGCACCCCCGACAGCATGTTCACCGCCCACCCCAATCCGGCCGTCCCCGGCGTCGAGATGCCCACCGGTTCGCTGGGCCACGGGCTGCCGCTGGGCGTCGGCTTCGCGCTCGCCGCACGTCTGGACGGCAGCGACCGGCGCTGCTTCGTCGTCCTGGGCGACGGCGAACTGCAGGAGGGCTCGGTCTGGGAGGCCGCGATGGCCGCCGGAGCCAAGGGGCTCGACCGCCTGGTGGCGATCGTGGACCGCAACGGGCTGCAGATCAGCGGCGACACGGAAGACACGGTGGGCCTGGAGCCGCTCGGCGACCGCTGGCGCGCCTTCGGGTGGACCGTGTGTGAGGTCGACGGCCATGACACGGGCCAACTGCGCAAGGCCCTGTCAGGCCTCCCGCACACCCCGGGCAGGCCGACCGTGCTCCTGGCCCGCACGGTCAAAGGCAAGGGACTGCCGTACATCGAGGGCCAGGCCCGCAGCCACTACGTCCGGCTCACCGAACGCGGGCACAGGCGCGCCCGCGCGACGCTGGTGCGCGGCGAACGAGCCCCCGGCGAAAGGACCTTGGGCGACCGACCCCGTGGCGAACGAACCCCCGGCGACCGACCCCGCGGCGAACGAACCCGAACGGAGATCGCATGAGCGTCGTGACAGCCGAACCCCCCGTCGCGCAGGACGAGCGCGCGGCACGGGAGGTCTACCGGGACGTGCTGGTCGAACTGGCCGCCGCCGACGAACGCTACGTGTGCCTGGACAGCGACACCGGCCTGTTCTCCGGCACCGCGTGGGGCACGGCCGCACCGCGCTACCTCAACCTCGGCATCGCGGAACAGAACCTGATGGGCGTGGCGGCGGGCCTCGCCCGCTCCGGCCGCGTCCCGTTCGTCAACACCATGGCCACCTTCGCCGCCACCCGCGCCCTGGAGGCGGTGAAACTCGACATCGCCCTGAACAACCTCCCGGTACGGATCGCCGCCACCCACGGCGGGCTCTCGGCGGGCCATCTCGGCTCCACCCACCACGCGTTGGAAGACCTCGCCGTCATGCGGATGCTGCCGAACATGACGGTCCTGGTACCTGCGGACGCCGCAGCCACCGAGCACCTTCTCCGAGCGTCGGTACGGCTGCCCGGGCCGGTCTACCTGCGCCTGGGACGCGGCGCGACGCCGGCCATGCCGCCGGGAGCGGAGCCGGTACGGATCGGTGCCGCGCAGCCCCTGCGCCGCGGCGGCGACGTCACACTGATCGCCACCGGACCGCACCCCGTGCTGGCCGCGCTGGAGGCTGCCGACGAACTGGCCGCCGCAGGCATCGAGGCGGCCGTACTCAACATGCATACGATCAAGCCGCTCGACCGGCAGGCCATCGTCACCGCCGCCGCGGGCACGCGCGGCATCGTCACCATCGAGGAGCACTGGGCCGCCGGGGGCCTCGGTTCCGCCGTGGCCGAGGTGGTCGCCGAGCTGGGGGTGGCCTGTCCGGTGCGGCGGGTGGCGGTGGCCGACCGGTTCGCCGCCGGTAGCGGGGGACACCGGCACCTGCTGGCGCGCAACGGCATCCGCGCGGCCACGGTGATCGAGCACGTACGACGGCTGCTGGGCTGAGACAGCTGCTCACCTGAGACGACTGCTGACGGCGAAGGGGCCGCGGACCGCCACCAGGGCGGTCCGCGGCCCCTTCGCCGTGGCCCGGGTCAGCGCGTGCCGAACGCCGCCTCCCACTCGGCGTCGCCGATCTCCGAGGCCCGCTCCCAGTGCGGCTTATGGGCGGTGCGCGAGGCGACGGCGGCCAGGGCCTCGTGGTGCTCCCAGACCTTCTCGAACGCGTCGGCGTACCGGTCGAGCAGCGGCCCCGACTCCGGGTGCAGATGCGCCTTCTGCACGGTGAAGGAGTCGTCCAGGACCCGCAGCGTGGCCGGGAAGTCCCCGGCGCGGTAGGGGCGTTCCGTGACGCCGGGCAGCGCCCACGGGTAGCCGCCGAACCCGCGCCGTTCGGCGAACACCCGTTGCGCGGGCAGTGGTTGGAGCTGGTAGGGCGCGGCGGGCACCCCTTCGGCGCGCAGCGCCCGCTGTACGACGGCGCGCAGCGGGCCCGCGAACGTGTCGGCGAGTCCGAAGGCGGCGGGCCGCACCCGGAAGCGCAGGATGTGCCAGGCATGCGTACGGTCTTGCGGCACCTCGGGCGCCAGGAAGCCCGGCAGGTCCGCGAGCCGGCCGAGGAGCCGGCGGACGTTCTGGTCGCGTGCGGCCGCCTCCGCGTCGAAGTGCGTGAGGCGGCTGCGGGTGAAGGCGGCCTGGATCGCGTTCGGCTTGCAGTTCCAGCCCAGGAGATGTGCGACGTAGCTGCGTTCGCCGCTCGCCGGGATGAGTTCGCCGAACTGGCGCAACATGGTGGCCCGCGTGGCGATGTCCGCGTCATCGGTGGTGATCAGGCCGCCCTCGCCGCACGTGGCGAGGTTCTTGCTGACGTTGAGGCTGAACGTGTTCACCTTGCCGATCGAGCCCACGGCGCGGCCCCGGTAGCGGGCGCCGTGCGCCTGCGCGGCATCCTCGACGACGGCGATCCCGTGCCGGTCGGCGATCGCGGTGATCTGGTCCAGGTCGGCGGGCAGGCCGTGCAGGTGGACCACGACAATCGCCTTGGTCCGGGCGGTGATCGCGGCTTCGAGCGCCGCGGGGTCCAGGTTGAACGTGACGGGGTCGATGTCCACGAAGACCGGCACCGCCATGAGGTGCAGCGGGGCGGTCGCGCTGCCGATGAAGCTCAGGGCGGGCACGATCACCTCGTCGCCGGGCTCCACGCCCGCGGCACTCAGCGCCACCGACAGGGCGGCGGTGCCGTTGCTCACCGCCACGCAGTGCTCGGTGCCCACGTGCCGCGCCCACTCCCGCTCCAGGCCCGCGATCTCCTCCTCGCCCGAGGAAGCGGAGGTGAACCGGCCGGAGCGCAGCACCCGTTGGACGGCCTGTTCGTCCTGCTCGGTCACCGTCGGCCAAGCCCTGATCCGCAGATCCCGGGGCACGGCCCGGCCACCGCCGAACATCGCGAGGTCGACCGATGGCTTGACCGCTTGCTTGATTGTCACCGCTGGGCCTCTTCTCGATGGGATGCGTCCGCAGCGTGCGCCCGCATCGACGGGATGCGTCCGCATCGTGTGCCGCATCAACGGGCTGCGTCCGGACGTCGCGCCTGTCAGTGTCGGCGCGCGCCCTCACGCCCGGCGGCAATCGCACCGGCAATTGCCCTGCGGGCCCTCGCGTACGCCGCTCGAATTGCCGCTGCGACTGCCGCTGACGGCGGCCGTCGCTGGCTAACTTCGGTTCCGATTCCAGACCGGACTCGGAATGAGGGATGACGTGACCAGCCCTTTCGATGAAGCGAATGCGGGTGCCGCCGGGGGAAATCCGGTCGCCCGGCGCCAAAGCGTCCTGTGCGCTCTGGTCGCCGACGTGCTCAACGTGAGCGACGTCGGGGCCGACGACGGCTTTGTGGCGCTCGGCGGCGACAGCATCATCGCCATGCAACTCGTCAGCCGGGCACGCAAGGCCGGTCTGCGGATCACCGTCGGCGACGTGCTCGCCCACCGCGACATCGCGGCCCTGGCGCAGAGCGCCACCGAGGTGCACCGCGCGCCGGCCCCCGTCGCGGACAGCGGGGTCGGTCCGGTCGCCACTACGCCGATCACGCGCTGGTTCCGCGAACGAGGCGGCGGCGTCGACACCTACCACCAACTCGCGGTCCTGCGTACGCCCGCCACGCTGACGCAGGCGCACCTGCACGCGATGACACAGGCGCTGCTCGACCACCACGACGTGCTGCGGCTGCGGCTGTCCGCGCTCGACGACGGGCAGGACTGGGCGCTCGACGGCGGGCAGGACTGGGCGCTCGACGTGCTGCCCACCGGGTCCCTCGACGCGGCATCCGCTGTCCGGCGGATCGACGTGGCGGGGCGCCCCGAAGCCGACTGGGCGACGCTGGTGCGGCAGGAGTCGGACGCCGCGCGCGACCGGCTCCGCCCCCGCGAGGGCAAGGTCTTCCAGGCCGTGTGGCTCGACGCCGGACCCGATCGGCAGGGACTGCTCGCGCTGGTCGTCCATCACCTGGCCGTCGACTCGATCTCCTGGCGCATCCTGGCCGCCGACCTCGCCACGGCCTGGCGGGCGGTCGAGGAGGGCGCCGCGATCGCGCTCGAACCGGTGCCGACCCCCTTCCGCCGCTGGTCCCACCTGCTCGGCGAGCAGGCGCACGCACCGGCCGCCGTCGCCGAACTCCCCGGCTGGCTCGACCGGTTGCGGCCCGGCGCCGCCCGCTTCGGTGACCGGCCCAGGGTCCCGGGCCAGGACCTGGAAGACCCGGACCGGCGTTTCACGGAGTCCCTGCCCGCCGAGTTCACCCGGGAGCTGCTCACCAGCGTGCCCTCGGCGTTCAACGCCGGCGTCAACGACGTCCTGCTCGCCGCGCTCGCCCTTGCTCTCGGCGACTGGCACCGCACGCGCGGCACGGCGGGCGACGGCACCACCCTGCTGCACCTGGAAGGCCACGGCAGGGAAAGCGCGCTCGCGGACCTGGACCTCTCCCGGACCGTCGGCTGGTTCACCAGCCTCTTCCCCGTCCGGCTTGACCCGGGCGATGTCGACTGGGACGAGGTGCGCGCCGCGGGACCCGCGGTGGGGAGTGCCGTCAAGCGGATCAAGGAGCAAGTGCGCGCCGTCCCCGACAAGGGCGTCCGCTACGGCCTCCTGCGCTATCTCAACCCTGAGACCGGCCCCCTCCTTGAGCAGGCCGCCCAGCCGGAGTTTGTCTTCAACTATCTGGGCCGCTTCGAGGCGTCGGACGCCGCCGACTGGTCGGTCGTACCGGAGTACGGGACCGGCCTGGACGGCACCGGACCCGGCATGCCCATGGCCCACAGCATCGAGGTCAACGCGGCCACCGTGGACGGGGCGGACGGTCCGGTCCTCAACGCCAGCTGGAGCTGGGCGAACAGCGTCGTGAGCGAGGCGGACACCCGCGAGTTGGCGCGGACCTGGTTCTCGATGCTGCGGACGCTGGTCGCCCACGCCCGCGAACCGGGAGCGGGCGGACTCACCCCCTCCGACCTGACCCTGAGCTCGCTCAGCCAGCAAGAACTCGAAGAAATCGAATCCGATCTGCAGGCCGTCCGAGGAAGGGGACTCTGAGAATGAGTCAATCAGCAGTCGAGGACATCCTTCCCCTGTCGCCGTTGCAGGAAGGTCTGCTCTTCCATGCGCAGTTCGACCGGGAGAAGCGCGGCTCCTATCTCGCGCAATTCGCGGTCGATCTCGAAGGCCCGCTGGATTCCGCGCTCCTGAGGTCGGCTGCCGAGACCGTGATACGGCGCCACGCCACCCTGCGGTCCGGATTCCGGTACCGGAAGAACGGCGAGCCGATACGGGTGGTGCACCGCGAGGCCCCGCTGGACTGGCGGGAGACCGACCTCGCGGACCTCGTAGAGGAGGACGGGCGGGCCAACCTCACCGACCTCGCCGATCAGGACGCGCAGGCCGCCTTCGCCGACCTGACCGCACAGGACTGGGACCGCGGCATCGACGTCGCCGCCACGCCGCTGATCCGCTTCACCCTCGCCCGGCACACCGCCCGCCGCCACCGCCTCTTGGTGACGGCCCACCACCTCCTGCTCGACGGCTGGTCCTTCGCCCTGCTGTTCCAGGAGTTGTTCGCGGTGTACTCCCGGGCGGGCGGCACCGCGGACCTGCCGGCGGTGCGCCCCTACCGCGACTACTTGGCCTGGCTGGCACAGCAGGACCGGGCGGGCGCGGAGCGGCACTGGACGGCCGCCCTGGAGGGGGTCGAGCAGCCCACCTTCGTCGCGGCCGCCGAATCGCGCACCGGCCCGCCGCCCGAGAAGGTGGAGGTGTTCCTGCCGCCGGAGACGACGGCACGGCTGACCGCGCACGCCCGGCGGGACCACGTCCTGCTCAGCACCGTGTGCCAGGGCGCCTGGGCTGTCCTGGTCGGTTCGCTCACCAGGCGCGACGACGTGGTGTTCGGGTCCACGGTCAGCGGCCGCCCCGCGGAGCTGGCCGGCGCGGACTCGATGATCGGCATGCTCATCAACACCGTCCCGGTCAGGGTGCGCCTGGACCGGGCGGCATCCGTGAGCGCGCTGTTCACGCAGATCCAGGCGGACCGCGCCGCGGCGCTCGACCACGATCACCTCGGCCTGACGGACATCCAGCGGCTGACCGGGCTCTCCACCGCGCTCTTCGACACGAACGTGGTCGTCGACAACTTCCCCATGCACGACTACAAGGTCGACGCGCCCGACGGGCCCGACGGCGACCTCGACGTGCGCGTCACCTTCCGCGACAGCGCCCACTTCCCGCTGACCCTCGCCGTCGAACCCGGCGAGCGCCTTGCCCTGCGCCTGCACTACCGCCCGGACCTGTTCACCGCCGCCGCGGCCACCGAACTCGCCGAACGGCTCACGCTGCTCCTGGAACAGGTGGCCGAGGACCCGGACCGGCCGCTCGCCACCCTCGCCCTCATGCCGCCCGCCCAGCACGACCAGGTCGTACGCCAGTGGAACGACACCGTGCGCGAGCGGCCCGCGACGACGCTCGCCGAGCTGTGGTCGCGCCAGGTGCGGCGCACGCCCGACGCGCCGGCCCTGGTCGCGCCCGACGGCAGTCGGCTCAGCTACGTACAACTCGACGCACGCGTACGGCGGTTGGCGCTGCGGCTCGCCCGTGAGGGCGCGGGCCCCGAGCAGGTCGTGGCCGTGGCGCTGCCCCGCTCGACGGACCTGGTGGTGGCGATCCTCGCCGTCGTCACCGCGGGCGCGGCCTACCTTCCGGTGGACCCCGACCACCCCGCCGGACGCATCGCCGCGACACTCGCGGACGCCGGTCCGCTGCTCGCCCTGACGGACACGGCAAGCGCGGCGGTGCTTCCCGAGTCCCTGCCGAAGCTGCTGCTCGACAAGCCGATCGCGCCCCTCGCCGCCCGCCCCGTACCGCCGCGTCCGGAGCACCCGGCGTACGTCATCTTCACCTCCGGGTCCACCGGACGCCCCAAGGGCGTGATAGTCCCGCACGCGGCCGTCGTCAACCGGCTCCTTTGGATGCAGGAGCAGTACCACCTCACCGCCGATGACCGGGTGCTGCAGAAGACCCCGGCCGGTTTCGACGTGTCGGTGTGGGAGTTCTTCTGGCCGCTGATCTGCGGCGCGACCCTGGTGATCGCGCGGCCCGGCGGACACCGCGACCCCGCCTACCTCGCCGAGCTCATCCGGCGCGAGTCGGTGACCGTCACGCACTTCGTGCCCTCCATGCTGCAGGCGTTCCTCCAGGAGCCCGGCGCCGCCGACTGCACGGGCCTGCGCCGGATCATCTGCAGCGGCGAAGCCCTGCCCGCCCGCACCCAGCGCGACCTGTTCGCCACGCTGACCGCCACCGAACTGCACAACCTCTACGGGCCGACCGAGGCCGCCGTCGACGTGACCTACTGGCAGTGCCAACGCGACGACCACACGGGCACGGTGCCGATCGGCAGGCCGCTGGCCAACGTGTCCACGTACGTGCTGGACGGCAGCCTGCGGCCGGTGCCCCCGGGCGTGACGGGCGAGCTGTACCTGGGCGGCATCCAGCTCGCCCGGGGCTACGCAGGGCGTCCGGGACTGACCGCAGAGCGCTTCGTGGCCTGCCCGTTCGCGGCGGGGGAGCGGATGTACCGGACCGGCGACCTGGTCCGCTGGAGCGTGGGCGGGCAGCTGGAGTTCGTCGGCCGCGCGGACGCACAGGTGAAGATCCGCGGCTTTCGCGTGGAGCCCGGCGAGGTCGAAGCGGTGCTCGCGGCCCACCCCGAGGTGCGGCAGTGCACGGTCGTCCTGCGCGAGGACCGGCCGGGCGACCCGCGCCTGGTCGCCTATGCCGTGGCCCGGACCGCGGGCCTGACGGGCCGGGAACTGCGCTCGTACGTGGCGGACCGCGTGCCCGAGGCCATGGTGCCCGCCGCGGTGGTCCTGCTCGACACCCTGCCGACGACGGTGAACGGGAAACTCGACCGGGCCGCCCTGCCGGAGCCCGACCGGGCCGTCGCGGCCGTGCGGGGGCCGCGCAGCCCGCGCGAGGAGATCCTGTGCGAACTCTTCGCGGAAGTGCTCGGTTTGCCCCGCGTGGGCATCGACGATCACTTCTTCGACCTGGGCGGCAACTCCCTGCTCGCGCTGCGGCTGCTGTCGCGCATCCGATCGGCCCTGGGGGAGGGCTTCGAGATCCGGGACCTGTTCGACGCCCCCACGGTCGCCGGCCTCGCCCGCCTGACCGGCACCGCCCGCCCCGCACTCACCGCCCGGGCGGGGGCTGCCGACGACGCGCCGCTGTCGTACGCCCAGCAACGCCTCTGGTTCCTCAACCGGATGGAGCGCGGCGCGGGAACGTACAACATCCCCGTCGCGGTCCGCCTCACCGGGGCGCTCGACCGGGACGCCCTGGCGGCGGCGTTCGCCGATGTGGCGGACCGGCACGAGAGCCTGCGCACCGTCTTCCCCGAGGCGGGCGGCGAGGAGGCGGGCGGCGAGCCGCACCCGGTGGTCCTGGACACGGTCGCGGTGCCCGGCATCGAGATAGTCGACGTCACGCCCCCCGACCTCGCGGACGCCATGGCGCGGCGGGCCGGTCACCGCTTCGACCTCACCACGGACGCGCCCGTCAAGGCAACGCTGTTCCAACTCGCCCCGGAACAACAGGTGTTGCTCCTGGTCATCCAGCACATCGCCGCCGACGGCTGGTCCCTGCGCCCGCTGCTGCACGACCTCGCCCTGGCCTACACCGCCCGATGCGCGGGCACCGCCCCCGACTGGCCGCAGCAACCGGTGCGCTACGCCGACTACACACTGTGGCAGCGGGACCTGCTCGGCGAAGCCGACGAACCATGCAGCCTGATGGGCCATCAACTCGACTACTGGCAAGCGCAGTTGACGGAGCTGCCGACGGAGTTGGCGTTGCCCGCGGACCGGCCGCGCCCCGCGCTGGCGGCGCAGTCCGGCGGGATCGTGGAAGTCCAGTGGGAGCCGGAGCTGCACCGCAAGCTGCTCGAACTTGCCCGGGCCGCCGACTGCACGCTGTTCATGGTGGTGCAGGCGGGCCTCGCGGCCTTGCTGACCCGCATGGGCGCCGGCAGCGACATCCCCCTCGGCACCCCGGTGGCGGGCCGCTCCGACAGCGCGCTCGACGATCTGGTCGGGTTCTTCGTCAACACCCTGGTCCTGCGCACCGACACCGCGGGTGATCCCGGGTTCGCCGAACTCCTTCGCCGGGTGCGGGCCACCGACCTGGACGCCTTCGCCCACCAGGACGTCCCGTTCGAGCGTGTCGTCGAGGCCGTACGCCCCGAACGCTCGCTGTCCCAGAACCCCCTGTTCCAGGTTCTGCTGCAGGTCCAGCAGGCGGAGGGCGCCACCCCCGCCTTCGCGGGACTCGACAGCGAACGCGCCCCGGTGACCTGGGACGTCGCGAAGTTCGACCTCAGTCTCGAACTGGTCGACGAGCGCGACACGCAGGGCTCGCCGGCCGGGCTCACCGGCTACCTCGAGTATGCCGACGAGCTGTTCGACCGCAGCACCGCCGAGCAGCTGGTGACGCGCCTGCGCCGGCTCCTGGAACAGGTGCTCGCTGCCCCGGACCGGCCGATCAGCACGGTCGACGTGCTCTCGGACGCGGAGCGACGGCGCTACCTTCCCGAGCCGCTGGAGCGGCCCGAGCGGCCCCTGTCCGCGCCGCCGGCCGTGTTCCTGCCCGCCGCCTTCCGGGCACAGGTCGCCCGCACGCCGGACCTGACGGCGCTGGTCTTCGAGGACACCGCGCTCACCTACGCCGAGCTCGACGCCCGCGCCGCCCGGCTCGCCCAGCGCCTCGTACGCCGGGGCGCGGGCCCCGACCAGGTCGTGGCGGTGGCCCTGCCCCGGTCCACGGACCTGGTGGTCGCGCTCCTGGCCGTCCTGAAGGCGGGCGCCGCGTTCCTCTTCGTCGACCCGGCCTATCCGGCCCGCCGGATCGCCTATCTCCTGAAGGACTCTGCCCCGGCCTTGCTGGTCACCGACAGCGCGACGGCCGCGTTGATGCCCGTAGGTGAACCGGTCCTCGTCGACGACCACGCGCTCGACGACTCCGCACTCGACGACGAACCGACGTACGCGCCCGGCATCGCGCTCACCGCCGACCACCCCGCCTACGTCGTCTACACCTCGGGGTCGACCGGACAGCCCAAGGGCGTGATGGTCACCCACGGCGGCCTCGCCAACCTGCTGGCCTTCTACCGTACGGAGGTCATCGCCACCGCCGAGCGCAACCGCGACGGGCGGCGCTGCCGCATGGCACTGACGGCGTCCCTCGCCTTCGACACCTCCGTCGTCGCCCTGCTGTGGCAGGCCGTCGGCCACGAACTCCACCTGATCGGCGACGACACCCGCCGCGACCCCGCCGCCATGGCCCGCTACCTGGACCGCCGCGGCATCGACGCCCTCGACGTGATGCCCAGCTACGTCGAGGAGCTGATCCACCAGGGGATGCTCGACCCGGACCGCACCCCGCCCGCGGTGGTGATGACCGGCGCGGAAACAGTGGGCGAGAAGCTGTGGGCGCGGATCCGGGAGACCGAGGGCAGCACCGTCTACAACATCTACGGCCAGACCGAGACCACCGTGGACACGCTCTTCTGGTCCTCGGACGAGAGCGACCGCCCCCTGGTCGGCAGGCCGATCGACGGCGTCGAGGTGTTCGTGCTCGACCCGGCGCTGCGCCCCGTCCCCTCCCGTGTCGTCGGCGAACTGTACGTGGCTGGCGCCCAGTTGGCGCGCGGCTACGTCAACCGTCCCGCCCTGACCGCCGAGCGGTTCGTCGCCAACCCCTACCGGCCGGGACAGCGCATGTACCGCACCGGTGACCTGGTGCGATGGACCGACGAGGGCGCCCTGGAATTCCTCGGCCGCGCCGACGACCAGGTCAAGATCCGCGGGTTCCGGGTCGAGCTCGGCGAGGTGGAGGCGGCGCTGGCCCGCCACGAAGGTGTCGCCCACGCGGTGGCGGTGCTGCGCGAGGACCGGCCCGGCGACAAACGCCTCGTCGGCTACGTCCTGGCGCGGGACACCGGACTCGACGCGAAGCGGGTGCGCGAGTTCGCCCGGCAGAACCTGCCCGACTACATGGTGCCCGCCGCGATCGTGGTGCTCGACGAGCTGCCGCTGACCCCGAACGGCAAACTCGACACCGCCGCACTGCCCAAGCCGGCCTACCCCGCCAACGGCGAACGGCGCGCGCCGCGCACGCTGCGCGAGGAGCTGCTGTGCGAGCTGTTTGCTGAGATCCTCGGCCGCGACACGGTCGGCATCGACGACAGCTTCTTCGACCTGGGCGGTCACTCGCTGCTCGCCGTGCGGCTGAGCGGCAGGGCGCGCTCCGTTCTGGGCGTGGAACTGCCCGCCCGTCTGCTGTTCAGCACCCCGACCGTGGCCGGACTCGCGGACAGCCTCGACGAGGCCCTGCCCGGCCGGCCGCCGCTGCGGGCCGCGCAACGCCCGGACGTACTGCCGCTGTCGTACGCCCAGCAGCGGCTGTGGTTCATCAGCAGGTGGGAGGAGACCGGCGCCAGCTACAACCTCCCCCTCGCGCTGCGCCTGTCCGGACCACTGGACCGGGCCGCCCTGGAACGGGCGCTGTCCGACATCACCGTCCGGCACGAGAGCCTGCGAACGGTCTTCGCCGAGCACGACGACCAGCCGGTGCAGTCGGTGCTCGCGCCCGAAGCCGCCCGGCCGCAACTGCTGTATCGCGAGGTGCCCGGGGCCGGGATCGACGCGGCGATCCGGGCGGCGGCCGACCACCGGTTCGACCTGTCCGCGCACCCTCCCCTGCGCGCCCACCTGTTCCGGACGGGGATGGACGAGGAGGAACACGTCCTGCTGCTCGTGTTCCACCACATCGTCTGCGACGGCTGGTCGCTCGGCCCGCTCCTGCGCGACCTGTCCACCGCCTACGCCGCCCGCACCCGCGGCGCCGCCCCGGCCTTCGACGAACTGCCGGTGCAGTACGCCGACTACGCGCTGTGGCAACGCGACCTGCTGGGCGCCGAGGACGACCCGACCAGCGTGCTCTCCCGCCAACTGGAGCATTGGCGCGCCCGCCTCGCCGACCTGCCGGTGGAACTGACCCTGCCCACCGACCGCCCACGCCCCGCGACCAGCGACTACGCGGGCGGAGTGGTCAACCTCGACTGGGACGCCGAGCTGCATCGCCGCCTGCTCGCGATCGCCAGGGAGCACGGCTGCACCGTGTTCATGGTGCTCCAGGCCGCCTGCGCCGCGCTGCTCAGCAGACTGGGCGCGGGCACGGACATCCCCATCGGCACCCCGGTGGCCGGCCGTACGGACGACGCGGTCGACGACGTCGTCGGGTTCTTCGTCAATACGGTGGTCCTGCGCACCGACGTCTCGGCGGACCCCACCTTCGCGGAGCTGCTGCGCCGTGTCCGGACCGCCGACCTGGCCGCCTACGAGCACCAGGAGGTGCCGTTCGAGCGCCTTGTCGAAGAGGTCAACCCACCGCGCTCGCCCGGCCGCCACCCCCTCTTCCAGGTCATGGTCCAGCTCCAGCACGCGAGTGCCGGGCCGCGATTCGCCGGTCTGCGGACGACGGAACTGGAGGTCGCCTCGACGGCCGCGAAGTGTGACCTGGTCATCGATGTCGAGGAGCGGCTCGATGCCGGGGGAGCACCGGCCGGTCTGGCCGGAGCCCTGACGTACTCGACCGCGCTGTTCGACGAGGCGACGGGCGAGCGGCTCGCCGAGGGCCTGCACGGGCTGCTCACGCAGGCGGCCGAGGACCCGGAGCGGCGGATCGCCGACTTCGACGTACGACCTGTCGGCGAGCGGCGGCCTGTTGCGATCCCGGCGTCCCCCGTTTCGTCGCAGGACGCGACAGCGGCTGCCACCGGCCCGCGGACGGCGAACGAGGAGCTGTTGAGCGAGCTGTTCGCCGAGCTGCTCGGCCGGGACGCGGTCGGCGTCGACGACAACTTCTTCGCCCTGGGCGGGCATTCGCTGCTCGCGACGCAGCTGATCTCCCGCGTGCGATCGGCCCTGCGGCTCGAACTGCCGGTCCGCGCGTTCTTCACCGCCCCGACCGTCGCCGGAGTCGCCGCGTACCTGAGGACGGCGGCGCCCGCGCGGCCCGCGCTGCGGCCTGCCACGGCCCGCTGACAGGGGGCCTGCACAGGCCCCGACCACCACACCCGGGAGACGGACCTCATGCTGACCTTGTCCGGACTGGAAGCCGCCGCACCCACGTCGACCGTCGAAGCCGCTTCGGCCATAGAGGAGATCGCCGACCAGCTGGCCGGCCAGCACGAGGAGTTGCTGCGCCGCCAGCGGCGGCTCGCCGAGACCCACGCCGAGGCCCTGCGGCTGCTCAGGTCCGGCACGCCGGGCTCCTCGGAGCAGGCTCTGCAGGCCGAGCAGCTGACCGGCGGCGACAGCCTGAGCAGTACGGACCTCAGCAGCACCGAACGGGCGCTGCTCCGGCTGGCCGCCGAGGGCTGCACCGACGCCGCTGCCGCGAGCCGGCTGCACGTATCCCACCGCACCGCCCGCCGCATGATGGCCGCCCTCATGGAGCGTCTCGGCGCGCGCAGCCGCTTCGAGGCCGGGGTGAAGGCCGCCCGCCTCGGCTGGCTCTGACCGGCTGACCGGTCCGGGCCTCTCCGGCCCCTCCCTACGCATCGAGCCCCCATGCATCGATCACCCCGAAACGAAAGGACATTGCCGTGAACAACCCCTTCGACGACGCAGAAGGCTCCTATCTCGTCCTGGCCAACGCCGAGCACCAGCACTCACTGTGGCCCGCGTTCATCGACATACCCGCCGGATGGTCCGCCGTGTTCGGCGCGGGCCCGCGCACCGCGTGCCTCGACTACGTCGAGAAGCGCTGGACGGACCTGCGCCCCGCCAGCCTCGCGGCCGCGATGGACGGGGCCTGAGCGATGGCGGTGCGCAACACCACGCTGGTGCCCCTGCACCGCACGCCCGACGCCCGGCGGACGCTGGTCGGCCTGAGCTTCTTCGGCGGCGGCACGGCCCCCTACCAATCCTGGGCCGCCGCCCTGCCCGCCGGGACGGACCTGGCCGTGCTCTGTTACCCCGGCCGGGAGGGCCGGTTCGCCGAGCCCTTCGCCCGCGACTGGGACGAACTGGCCACCGACGTCACGCGAGCACTGCGGGAGGCCGCGGACGACCTCGGCCCCTACGTCCTGTTCGGGCACAGCATGAGCGGCTGGATGGCCTTCGACGTGGCCGCCCGGCTCGACGGCGACACGGCGTGCGGGCCCGAAGCGCTCGTCCTGTCCTCCTGCAACGCCCCGGACCAAGGCCTGACCGACAACGAACGACGCCCGCTGCCCGGGGACGCGGACGAACGCATGCTGCAGTGGCTGGAGACCCACGGCCTGCTGCCCCCGCACGTGCGCGAGAACCCCGGCCTGACCGAACTGGCCCTGGAGCTGATGCGGGCCGACATCGCCGTCCGGGACACCTACGCCTACGACGGCGCCGAAGTGAGCGTGCCGCTACAGGTGCTGACCGGCGCCGACGACCCGCTGATCAGCGCCGACGTGACCACCCGGTGGCGGCGCCTGGCCCGCGGCCCGTACCGGCACGACGTGCTCGGCGGCGGCCACTTCTACACCCCGGAGATCTGGCGGACCCTCCCGAGCCGCATCGCACCGCTCCACGCCGCCGCAACCGGCTCTGCCCCCTGAGGAGTGACCCGTGTCCCCCGTGTCTCCCGTCTCCTATGCCCAGCGCAGGCTGTGGTTCCTGAACCGCGTGAACGGCGCATCGGCGGTCTACAACTGCCCGCTGGTGATCCGGGTGCGCGGCGACCTCGACCGCACCGCCCTGGCGGCGGCGCTCGCCGACCTGGCCGACCGGCACGACGTGCTGCGCACGGTGTATCCCGGTGTCGAGGGCGAACCCGTACCGCACATGGTCGACCGGCGGCCCGGGCTCGACGTGGTCGCGTGCGAGGAGAGCGAACTCGCCGGTGCGCTGACCGCCGCCCTCGACCGCGGCTTCGACCTGACGGATGAACTCCCGCTGCGGGCAACGGCGTTCGCGCTGGCACCGGGAGAGCACGTGCTGGCGCTGGTGCTCCACCACATTGCCTGCGACGAGGGATCCTGGCAGCCGCTGCTCACCGACCTGGCGACGGCATACCGCGCAAGGACCGCGGGCGAGGCGCCGCAGTGGGAGCCGCTGCCGGTCAGTTACGCGGACTACGCGGTGTGGCAGCGGGACCTGCTCGGCGAGGAGGACCAACCATCGGGCCTGCTCGCCACGCAACTGTCGTTCTGGCGGGAGCAACTGGCCGGACTACCGGCTGAGTTGGAGCTTCCCTTCGACCGGCCGCGCCCAGTGATTGCCGACCACCGCGGCGACTGCGTACCCCTGAAGCTCGACGGCGAACTGCACCGCCGCCTGCTCGCGGTCGCCGACGACCACGGCTGCACCACCTTCATGGTGCTGCAAGCCGGTCTCGCGGTGCTGCTCTCGCGGCTCGGGGCGGGTACGGACATCCCGATCGGCACCGCGGTGGCGGGACGCCTGGACGACGCGCTGGAAGGCGTGGTCGGCTTCTTCGTGAACACCCTGGTCCTGCGCAGCGACGTATCGGGCGATCCGACCTTCGGCGAGCTGCTGCACCGGGTGCGGGACACCGACCTCGCCGCCTACGACCACCAGGACGTTCCCTTCGAGCGTCTTGTCGAGGACCTGAACCCGGAGCGGTCCCTGGCCCGCCATCCGCTCTTCCAGGTCATGCTGACCCTGTCCAGGGGAGAGCAGGGCACGCTCGCGTTGCCGGGCCTGACCTGCACCGAGGAACAGTCGGACCACGGCATAGCCAAGTTCGACCTGACCGCCGACTTCCGCGAGTACCGCACGCCCGACGGCGAGGCCGCCGGTATCGACGGCACCCTGGAGTACGCCACCGGCCTGTTCGACCGGGCCACCGCCGACCACATCGCCGACGCCCTGCCCCGGCTGCTCCGGCAGCTCGTGACGGCCCCGGAGCGGCCCGTCGGCGCGGCCGACCCGCTCTCCGCCGAGCACCGCCATCAGGCCCTGGTCGCCTGGAACGACACCGCTTCGCCTGCCTCGCCGGACACCATCCCTCAACTGTTCGCGGCACAGGCCGCGCGCACCCCGCAGGCGACGGCCCTGGTGTGCGGAGACGTACGGCTCACCTTCGCCGAACTCGACGCACGTGCCGACCTGCTCGCGCACCGTCTGCGCGCTCAGGGTGCCGAGGCGGAGCGGGTGGTCGCGCTCGCCCTGCCCCGCTCGGCCGAGTCCGTCGTCGCGATGCTGGCGGTCCTCAGGACGGGCGCGGCGTATCTGCACCTCGACCTGGAATACCCGCCGGAGCGCATCGCGCACATGCTGCGCGACGCCGCACCGGTCGCCGTCGTCACGGACACGACGACCGCGGCGACGCACCAATTCGGCGAGCTGCCCACGGTGTTCGCCGACCGGGATGAGACACCAACCGGCCCTCTGCCCGACCTGACGGGCCGCATACGCCCGGACAGCGCCGCGTACGTCATCTACACCTCCGGATCCACCGGCCGCCCCAAGGGCGTGGTCACCCCGCACGCCGCCCTGAGCAACCTCTACGCCTTCCACCGCGCGGGCTTGATCGCGCGCACCGAGGCCACGGCGGACCGTCGCCTGCGCTCCGCCGTCACCGCCTCGCTGTCGTTCGACACCTCGTGGGAGGCCCTGTTCTGGATGCTGGCGGGGCACGAACTCCACGTCATCGGCGACGAGATCCGGCGCGACGCCGCCGCGCTGACCGCCTACGTCAAAGCCGCCGGGATCGACGTCCTGGACGTCACCCCCACCTACGCGGAGCACCTGCTCGACGAGGGCCTGCTGGCCGCGCCGGGCGCGCCACGGGTGCTGCTGCTCGGCGGGGAAGCCGCCGGACAGCAGCTGTGGACCCGCGTACGCCAGGCGGCGCCCGGCACCCTCTGCTACAACCTCTACGGCCCCACGGAATGCACCCTGGACGCGCTGTGGTGGGACGCCGCGGACAGCGAGCAGCCGCTGATCGGCCGGCCGATCGGCAACACCCGGGTCTTCGTGCTCGACGAGCGGCTGCGCCCCGTCGCGCCGGGCGTGCCGGGCGAGTTGTACGTGGCGGGCCCCGGCGTCGCCCGCGGCTATCTGGGCCGCCCGACCGTCACCGCCGAACGGTTCGTCGCCTGCCCCTGGCCCGCGCCGGGGGAGACGGGGACCCGCATGTACCGCACCGGCGACCTGGTCCGCTGGGACCGCCAAGGCAGGCTCGACTACCTGGGCCGCGTCGACGACCAGGTCAAGCTGCGGGGATTCCGTATCGAACTCGGCGAGGTGGAGGCCGCGCTGGCCGGATGCCCGGGCGTGGCGCAGGCCGCCGTGGCCGTGCGTGCGGCAGCAGGGGGCGACAAGCGCCTGGTGGGGTATGTCCAGCCGGCCACGGGCGGCCAGGTCCCGGACGCGCGCGAGCTGCGCGGCCATCTTGCCTCGGTGCTGCCCGACCACATGATCCCGTCGTTCTTCCAGACGGTGGGGCGGCTGCCGATGACGCCCAATGGCAAACTCGACCGGGACGCGCTGCCGGACCCGGACCTCGCCCACCGCCCCACCTCCCGTGGCCCGCGCGGACCCTACGAGGAGGTCCTGTGCGACCTGTTCGCGCAGGTCCTGGGGCTGAGCCGGGTCGGAGCCGAGGAGAGCTTCTTCGACTTGGGCGGCCACTCCCTGCTGGCCACCCGGCTGCTCTCCCGGGTGCGCACGGTGCTCGGCGGCCGGCTCACCATCCTGGACCTGTTCCAGGCGCCGACCGTCGCCGACCTCGCCGACCGGCTGAGCGCGGGCGCGCGGCACGACCCGCTGGCGCCCCTGCTGCCTCTGCGTACGGGCGGCGAGAGGCCGCCGCTGTTCTGCGTGCACCCGGCCGCCGGGATCAGCTGGAGCTACGCGGGCCTGCTGGGCCACATCGACGCCGACTACCCCGTCTACGGCTTGCAGGCCCGAGGGCTCACCGACGCGGCGGCGTGCGGGGGTTCGTGGCGCGCGATGGTCGAGGACTACGCGCGGCAGATCCGCTCCGTGCAGCCCGAAGGCCCCTACCGGCTGATCGGCTGGTCCTTCGGCGCCGTCATCGCCCACCTCCTGGCCACCGACCTCCAGGCCGCCGGAGCCGAGGTCGACCTGCTGGCCCTGCTCGACGGCTACCCACCCGCGTCGGTCCCCGACTACCGGCCCCTGGACGAAGGAAGCCCGGAGACGTTCGCCGAGCTCCTGGACTCCGTGGGATACGACCTGTCCACGTCCGGCGGCCAACCACTGGACTTCGACGCCTACGAGCGGACGGTCCGCCGGCCGGGCAGCACCCTCGAATGGCTGACGCGGGAGGAGTCCGCGGCCCTGGCCAGGGTGTTCACCGACAACGACCGGATCTACGAGGACTTGCGGCCCCGCCTGTACGAGGGAGACGCGGTGTTCTTCTCCGCCACCGAGGGCAAGGCGCAGGACGCGCCCGTACCGGAGTCGTGGCGCGCGCACGTGACCGGGCGGGTCGAGGTGCACGAGATCGCCTGCGGCCACGGTGAGATCACCCAGCGGGAGCCGATCGCGCGGATCGGCGCGGTCCTGGCAGGGAAACTCGCCCTGCTGGACGCGTCGCGGCCTGCGGTGGGGGAGCGGCGATGAGCGAGGTGACCCGCCCGGGTCCCCCGGTGTCCCGCCAGGGTGAGGGGCCGGACCGGGGCGAGGTGCCCGGCCAGGGTGAAGCGCCCGGCCAGGGCGAGGCGCCCGGCCCCGGCTCGGTGGCCGGGCGTGACTTCCGGTTGTTCTGGTTCGGGGAGACGACCAGCCTGCTCGGCAACTCGATCGCCGTGATGGCGCTGCCGCTGGTCGCCGTCCTCACCCTGCACGCGAGCACCTTCGTCGTCGGCCTGCTGACCTCCGTCGCGTATCTGCCGTGGCTGATCCTGGGCCTGCCCGCGGGCGCCTGGGTGGACCGCCTGCCCCGCCGCCCGGTGATGCTGGTCGCCGACCTCGTCGCCTTCGTCGCGTTCGTGAGCGTTCCCGTCGCGGCCTGGGCAGGCGTCCTCACCATTGCGCAGCTGCTCGCGGCCGCGTTCGTCGGCGGGTGCGCCAACGTCTTCTTCACCACCGCACAACGCGCGTATCTGCCTGTCCTGGTCCGCGACGAGGAACTCCTTGCGGGCAACGCGCGGCTCCAGGGCAGCGAGTCGACCACCGAGGTCATCGGCCCCGGCCTGGCCGGAATGCTCGTGCAGGCCTTCGGCGCGGTGACAGGCCTTGTCGCCAACGCGCTGAGCTTCCTGGTGTCCTGGCTGTGTCTGCGCGCGATCCGCACGCCCGAACCCGCACCCCCGGCCGTCGAGCGGCGCCGGCTGCGCACCGAAGTCGGCGACGGCCTGAGCTTCCTCTTCCGGGACCCGGTCCTGCGCTCGCTGGCCGTCTTCAGCGCGGTGTCCAACATCGCGCTGACCGGCCTGGGTTCCATCGAAGTGGCGTTCTTGGTACGGACGGTCGGAGCGGGCGAGGCGGCGACCGGCGCGGTCCTGACGCTGTGCGGTCTCGGCGGCATCCTCGGTGTCCTGTTGTCCCCGCGGGTATCCGCGCGCTACGGAACCGCGCGGGCCGTGCTGATCTGCCATGTGGGCGCGGCGCCCTTCACGTTGCTGTTCCCGCTGACCGGCCCGGGATCAGGTCTCGCGTTCTTCGTGATCGGCGGCGTCGGCTGCGGCGCCGGCGTGGTCGCGGCGTGCGTCATCACCGACACCTTCCGCCAGCGCTACTGCCCGCCGGCCCTGATCGGGCGCGTCAGTGCAAGCGCGGCCGTGATCAGCTTCGGCGCCATCGCCGTCGGCGGACTGCTCGGCGGCACGCTCGGCGCCTTGTCCGGCGTCCGGGAAACGATGTGGATGCTCAGCGGCCTTCAAGTAATGGCGACAGTAATTCTGTTCTGCGGCCCGATACGGCGCATGCGCGATTTCCCGGAATCCGCGCGCGCAATTACTGCGGCGGATACCGAAAAAGCCTTGTCCTAAAGCGTCCTGGCCGTTTCTGCCCCCTGCCCGAAGCTTTTCCCGATGCGCCGCACACGTAAGAATTCGGTGGCAAGGGAAAAGCAAGAATAGCTCATTGAAGCGAGGACTTCATGCCCGAGAGCAACTCCCTGGAAAACCTTCCGGCCACCGTCATGCTGCGGAACGACCTGGACGCCGACCGGCTCGCCGCGGATCTCGCGGAACTGAGCGGTTCCGAATTCTGGGCGTTGCAGCGGTCCTTCGAGGACGGCGCCGTCGGAGAGGAGTCCGACGTGGACTGGAAGGTCCTCTCCCTGCGCGCGCCGGGCGGAGACCTCACGCGCACCGACCCCGGCGGCCCCGGACGCGACGGATTCGCCGACACGCCGCTGATGGCGAAGGCGCCCTACCTGCGCCAGGTCCTGTCCGACCTTGGCACCGAACTGCGCAGCGTCCGCCTGATGGCGCTGGCTCCCGGCGTCTCCGTCGAGGAACACTCGGACACCCCGCTCGGCCTGCCCTACGGCTACGTACGCCTGCACATCCCGTTGGTCACCAACCCCGACGCGGTCATGGTCCTCGACGGAGTCGAGCAGCGCTGGCAGCCGGGAACCCTCTGGTACGCCGACTTCGAACGCCCGCACTCCCTGCGCAACACCGGGGAGCGCACCAGGATCCACCTGGTCGCCGACGTGGCCACCAACGACAGCCTGCTCGCCCTGTTCCCGGACAGCTTCCGCGCCCAGCTGCCGACCAGCGACATCGCGTACTACCGCCCCGTCCTGCCGCTCACCGCGCGCGAACTCGCCGAGTTCAGCTGCGGCTTCGCGGTGCCGTTCTCCTTCATGGAGTGGGGCGAGCCCGTGGCCGACGACCCGGACAGCGACCTCGCCGCCGAGGTGAGTGCCGAGGGCGACGTACTCGTCCTGCGCGTCGAGGGGCGCGGACCGGTGGAACTGCTGCACCTGGGCGCCGGCGAGTTCCGGCTGCTGGGCTGGAGCGAGGAACGCCTGCTGCGCCTCGACCTCTTCGACGAAAACCCCCGCGTGGAGCTGTCCACCCGGCGCGGACGCCGCCGCCAGGTGGTCATACGCCAGGCGCGCACGCTCGCCACGGTCTGACGGCCCCAGCCGCCGCCCACCAGCCGCTGCCCACCTCCATTCACCAACTTCTCTTCTACCGCTTGGGACAATCATGCAGACGCTGACCGAAACACCCGCACTCGTTGAGCACGGATTCGCCCGTTGGGACCTCGCCAAGATATTCGGGATCACCGAATCCGACCCGGCCTTCCAGAACCTGCGCGCCGAATTCGTCGACCTCCCGCCGGACCCCTACGCGACCGAGGCGGGACGCAACCGCCGCTACGCCCGCGGCATCTTCCTGCCGTGGTCGCGGGAATTCAGCTGGATCCCCGACACGCACTTCGGCGACGAGGGCTGGATGAACGGCTACTGGCAGGCCGACCACAACCCCGAATACGTCGGCGTGCTGCGCAAGCTGCCCGCCATGAGCGAAGCCGCCCGCAACAACCCGATCATCCGCGAGATCGTCGACTTCGACTTCGAGCAGACACGCTGGTCGCGCAGCGACCTGGCGTTCCCGCTGCACGTCGGTGTCCACCTCATCAAGCTGGCGGTGGACGATGACGGCAACGAGGCCATCTCCTCGCCCAACGAACTCCACCAGGACGGCGAGCCGTTCGTCTTCGCGCACCTGGTCTACCGCAGCAACGTCGACGGCGGCCTGAACGTCATCGCACCGCCGCAGTACCGGGGCAAGCAGCCCGCGGACGTCCCGGCCGACGAGGTGCTTGCCGAGTTCGAACTGACCAAGCCGCTGGAGTCGTACGGCGTGACCGACGAGAAGGTCAGCCACTACGTGTCGCCCATCAAGCGCGGCGCCGGCACCGAGCCGGGCGAACGCGCGGTCATCCTCACGGACTTCACCCCGATGCGGCAGCACATCTGAGGCAGCCCGGGCCGGTCGCGTCCCGCACCCGCCGCCCGCCATGACTGACCCACGCCACCACCCCGCGACACCGCAGAGAGGTCATCGAGCCATGCTCACCGAAAGTCAGATATCGGAATACAGGTCCGAGGGATTCCTGCTCCTCGACGACGTCTTCGACGCCGACGACATCGCCGCACTGCGCCGCGAGGTGGCCGACCTCTACGCCACCGAGCACCCCGGCCGGATCTTCGAGGACGACGGCACCACTGTGCGCGGCATCCACGGCTGCCACACCACCGGCGCCCTGTTCTCCCGCCTGGTGCGGCTGCCCCAGCTGCTCTCCGCGGCGGAGGCACTCCTGGAGAGCAAGGTGCACGTCTTCCAGTGCAAGGTCAACGCCAAGCAGGCGCTGCGCGGCGAGGTGTGGCAGTGGCACCAGGACTACAGCGTCTGGGGCAACAAGGACGGCATGCCCGAGCCGCGCGCCGTCAATGTCGCGGTACTCCTGGACGACGCGACCGAGCACAACGGCCCGCTCCTGGTCGTGCCCGGCTCGCACCGCGCCGGCGAGATCGCCCCCTGGCACCCCGAGTCCGCGGGCACCTCGCAGTGGGAGGCCGACCTCTCGTCGAAGCTGAAGTTCGCCCTGGACGCCGAGCAGATGGCCAAGGTGACGGCCGGATCGGAGATCCGCTCCGTCGTCGGCCGCGCCGGAAGCCTGCTGTTCTTCGACCCCTGCATCGCGCACGGCTCCGGCGCCAACATGTCGCCGACCAGCCGCACCATGGCGTTCGTCAGCTACAACAGCGTCGACAACGAACTGCGCGACGTACCCCACCCGCGCCCGGAGTTCGTCGCCTCGCGCGACTACCGGCCGCTGGAACTCGTCGACGGAGGCCTGATCGCATGAGCGACGCCGACGGTTCACTGATCCAGCAGCTCATCGAGGCCATCACCCGAAACCAAGACGCGGTGGCGGTCATCGACGGCGGCGTCCCGCACACCTACGCCGAACTCGACGCCCTGTCGGCCGAGATCGCGGGCGGCCTGGCCGCACACGGCATCGGCCCCGGCGACATCGTCGACGTACATGCCACGCGTTCCTGGTCCCGCAGCGCGGCGGTCCTGGGCGTCTGGCGCGTCGGCGCCGGGGTGCTGTCCATCGACCCGGCCATGCCGCCCGCCTGGACCACCAAACTCGTACGCAGCGCCGACTGCGCCATGATCCTGCGCGACGAGGCGTGCCCACCGGTCGACTCACCCGTCCCGCAGCACACCTTCACCTCGATCCGCGCCCGGCGGCGCGACGACCTGGCCACCGGCCCGGTCTGCTACGTCATCCCCACCTCCGGCTCCACCGGCGACCCCAAGGCCGTCGCGGTGCCCCCGGTGGTCCTCGCGGACCTGGGCAACTGGCACGTCGCGCGGTGGAGCCACGACCGCCCCCCGCACACCCTGCACATGTCGTCCATCGGCTTCGACATGGTGTACGAGGACACCGTGGCGACCTGGCTGGCCGGCGCGACCCTGATCGTGGTGAACGACCACGACCGCCTCGATCCCTTCACGCTGCTCGACATCATCAGCGAGCACCAGGCCGCCCGCCTCTTCCAGCCCGTCGTCGGCCTGCACGGCCTGGCCGCCGCCGCGTGCGTCGCGGGCATCGAGACACCGAGCCTGCGCGAAATCTCGGTAGCGGGCGAGCAGTTGGTCATCAACGACGAGGTACGCAAGTTCTGCGCCGCCGGTGACCTGACCCTGGTCAACCAGTACGGACCCAGCGAAACCCACGTCGTCACCCAGTACCGGCTCACCGGCGATGTCACCGACTGGCCCGACCGGCCGCCCATCGGAACCGCGGTCGTCGACGCGGAGCTGCTGTGCCAAGCAGACGGAGTGCTGCGCCCGTTCACGCCGGGCGAGACCCGCGAACTGATCATCGCCGGGAATTGCGTCGGGGTGGGATACGCCGGCGACGAGGAGCTCACCGCCCGCAAATTCCGGGAGGCCGAGCACGAGGACGGCCGCATGCGCCGCTGCTACTTCAGCGGGGACCTGGTCACCTTCGACGGCACCGAGTTCCGTTTCGTCTCCCGCCTCGACGATCAGCTCAAGGTCAATGGCTACCGGGTCGAGCCGGGCGAGGTGGAGTCCGTGCTCGCCGGGGTGCCCGGAGTGCGCCGCGCCGCGGTCGTCGGGGTCAAGGTCGCCGCCTCCACCCAACTGGCCGCGTTCTACACGAGCGTGACCGGCACATCGGTCAACGAGCGGGACCTGAGGGACGCCTGCGCCACCCGCCTGCCCCGGTTCATGGTTCCACGGCACTTCACCGAACTGGACACACTGCCCTCGACACGAAACGGAAAGATCGACCGGGCAAAGCTCCGCGAGACCTTTTCCGCCGATTGAGGCACGATAGGCGTCTTGTGCACCCCCCCGCTTCAGTGCCGGGCAACTTGGTGAACGGGTCGGTCCATGGATTCCGGGTGGGCCGCCCAGCATCCTGGAAGAGCGAAAGGGAGCGGCCGCACCACCAGCGGCCGGGAGGTTCCCAGCGCTGCCACCCCCCTCTCAATTCCAGGATTCCAGGAGAAGCCATGAAGTCTGCCCGCGTGTTCGTACTCAGCGTCCTCTGCCTGCTGACGGTCGGAGCGGCGGCCGGAACTGCAGTCGCCGAGACCGACCACCCCCGTGCCCGGACGACGATGTCCTCGACAGCGTTCGACAACGGCGACAGCGGCTGGGGCCGCCTTCCCTAACGATCGCAATGACCTGCGTGGACCCGATGAGAAAGGGCGCCGGAGTTGTGAGCAATGAACTCGGGGAAGCAGTCGGCAAGATCAGCGACCGGGAGCGAGAAGTCCTCGGACACGTCGCGCGCGGGGACACCTACCGCGAGATAGCCCGCCGCATGGACGTCAGCCCGCACACCGTCGACACCTACATGCGCCGGATACGCGCGAAGACAGGAGCCCGCAACCGCATGCACCTGCTGCTCCTCGCACTGTCGGCCGAGGGCTCGCTCACCGGAGCGATCGAGGACGCGGACCCCATGACGGCGCCGCAGCTCTCCGACTACCCGCACCGGACCACGGCCTGACCGCACACCACGAGCACAAGAACTCCACCTGTCACGCGTACACGTGACTGTTGGTCCTGACGCCAGAGAGGCAGAATGCTCGCCGCGGCCACGGCGCCGCAGCGCCCTGACCCACCCCACCCACCCCCGCATCGACCGGACATGCGGCAGATCGGAGAAGCAGCATGCCCGGACCCCAAGGACATGGAAAAGGAGCCCTGAGCCGGCCGATCCAGTCCTACGTCGAAGAGCTGGCCCTGTGCGTGGAAGCCAACGCCGACAAGGGCCCGGCCCTGTTGTGGCCCGAGGAACCCACCACCCTCCCGGCCCTCATAGCGCTGCCCCGGCCGAGTCCCCCGGAACCGGACGCCGCAGATCCCGTGCCGGGCGGACAGGGCCCCGAGCCACTGGCGACGGAACTCGGCCGCAGACTGCGACTGCGGGTGCGCCCTTTCTACCGCTTCCTGTCCACCGGCTCCCCCGCCACGAAGGGCGAACCGATCGACAACGGCTCCGCCGTCACGGTCCTGGAGGGCGCCTGCCGCTGCGACCTGACGCGCATCGGCGAAGACCCGGCCCCCGGCCCCTCGGACCCCCTGGGCATGCGCCTGCGCTCCGGCGCCACCCTGTTCGTCCCCCCGGACCACACCTACCTCCTGTCGGAGATCCACACCCCGACGACGCTGCTGGAACTGAGCTTGGAGGACGCGGACTGATCCTCCGTGCCACGGTGGCATCGCCGCCCGAATCAGCCCCGACCGTTCGCGCCGGAGGCGCCCGACTCCCCGCCCCCATCGCTGTGGCCGTCCCCATCGCAGTCGTCGTCCAAGAGTCCCCCCGTGCCGACGGCCACCCCGGCCTGGAAGCGGCTCTCGGCGCCGAGCGCCTGCATCATGTCGGAGATGTGCTTGCGGGTGGTGCGCAGCGACATGCCGAGCCGCCGGGCGATCGTCTCGTCCTTCAACCCCGTCGCGAGGAGCCGCAGGATGGTGCGGTCCAGATCCTTGGCGACGGCCTCCAGACCGTCGGCGGCGGCGTCGGAAAAGGGCTGGGCCTGCGACCAGGTCTGTTCGAAGACTTCATACAGATAATGCACGACCGAGGGCTCCCGGACCACCACCGCCCCAAGCTGGTTGTCGTGGTCGGTCATGAACGCCAGCTCCCGGTCGAACATGATCAACCGACCAGCCAGTTGGTGGGCGGTCCGATACTCCCCGCCAAGGGCGCTCATCCGGGCCACGTAGGCCTGACTGGGACCGTTGAACCGGGCGGTGTGATGGTAGAGCGTGCGCATTCGCACCCCGCGGGCCAGCATCTGGCTGTCGCGGTGCAGCGCGTCCTGGAGCACTTCGGGGGGACGGGTGCCGCCGGGCTGCACGGTGACCATGTCCTCGCGGCAGTTCGCCGCTGCCCGCGTCAGCGCGTCCCGCACCTGCGTGAGCCCGGGAATGCGTTCCACGTCGGTGGCGACACTGTGCCGGCCGTCTTCATAATCGGCGGCCAGCTGAGCGAACTGATCGCGCAACACATGCAGCTGCGCCTGCTGCTGAGCGATGGCCCGCTCCATCGGCGCGGTAGCCACGGCGGCAACACGCGCCGGGTCGACGGCCCGCAGCTGCCCGTCGCCCGCCTCGCCCCGCTGCACCAGACCGATCCGCAGAAGATAGCTGACCGCACCGCTGACGACCGCCTCGTCGAGCCCGGTCTCCTCGGATATCCGGACCGGATCGAGCTGACCGTGACGGGCCAACCACCGGTAGACGGCGACGTTCTCAGCACTGAGTGCGTCCCCCACGCCGATAACGTTGTCGCCGATCCCCTGATCCACCATCAACCCTCCGCTCGGATGCCGACATTGCCGACACGAACCCCCGCGGCATCAGCATCACACGCAGGGCCCCCGACCTCCGCACAGAACATGCGGAAGGACCACCCCCACTGCCCCACCACACACCCGAGCACTGCCCGCGCTACACATCCGAGACGCCAAAGAGGGCACCTACAGCGGGTACTTGAGGGCAACACCTGACAAACACCAAGCACCAGCAGGGCAACGCACGGGGACACCCCGGCCAAGACCGAAGTAGCGACCTCGGCGGCGAATCCGTAGCCCCACGCCGAAAGAGCACAGCGCCACGAGCTGTGCCGAAAAGATGTTGGCTACGTGCGCAGAGCAACCAGCAGAGCTGGCGAGGCGTTCAGCCGCTGGTTCGTGAGGTGTCGAGGCAACGCGCGAAGCCGGCGAGCGCGCGGAAGTCGTTCTCCCGGAGGCCGATTCGCGGGTTGACGTGTTGCAGGAGGCCGGGCCCTTGATGGTGGGCGGTCACGTACGTCTGGTCCAGCTCACTCTGTTCATCGTCCACCCAGGCGAAAGGACGGCCGTCTGCGTAGTCCACCAGCGGTCCGGTCTTCCAGTGGACTCCATCAGGGCGCTCTTGCAGAAGAACGTCGCCGAAGTCGACGAACGGCAGTTCCGGAAGGCCGAGAACCGGTGCGATCCATCGATTGGCATCGTCCATCCATGTGGTGGCCCAGCACAGTTCGAAGCCGAGCCGGAGCAGAATCCCGCCGTGCTCCGGGTTGAGCCACACACGCAGGGGGCGTCGTCGGGACGACAGGCCCCTGTCGTCCTCATGGGCGTCGTTCCGAGGAACTCTGAGTGTGGTGTAGCCGTCGGGACGCCTCTCCGGCTTGGCCGCGTAGGGGTTGAGCGGCCCGTCCACGTCAAGGAACAGCAGCGGTCGATCCATGATTTCCCCCGGCCTTGCTGTCTGCGGACTGCCACGATCACCGTAACTGCGGGATTGCCTCGGCATTAAGACAGCCGGCCTGAGCGATGACCATGATGTGGCGCGCGTGATCCCGCCATCGGAACCGACCTGCACTCCGTTCCGGGGGGGACTGAGCCCGCGCTACTCCGGCAAGCTGCTGACCACGCTGCGGCGCGACGGGGCAGATGCGATCCACGCGGCCGGTAAGTATAGGGAGATGGCTTCGCGCTTCGTCGAGCCGGTCCGGCTTGGTCTGGGCCTCCAGGCCATCCGCGGCAGGGTGAGACGCTGATCGACTCCCCGACCGACAGGGGCGGGTCGTTCGCCGGTAGGCGGTGAAGATGCCCTGGGGTTCGCTGGCGCACGCCCCGACGTGTCTCGCATCCAACGCACACTCCTCGCAAGGGCTGTGCGAAGCGCAGCGGACCATGCGCCACCCCCGGAGCGGGCATGCGTGGCAGCCCTGTCGGTAGTCATGCCTAATCCCACCAGAACGACCAGGAAGTCCGTCCCACAAGATTGTCGGCGTAATCGGGGAACGGTGTGGGTGGGTCATCGACGATGTTGTTCGCGGTCGAGAGCACGTGTTCCAAGGCGAGCAGGTTCGCGTGATCCGCCTCAACGGGAGGTCGCGCGACCGACACGTGCAGCTCACTGCCGACCACCGCCACGACCCGGGCGCCGAAGCGGGCCTCCCAGCTCCGCAGGAGCGCACACAGCAGAGGCAATGGCGCCTGCGCGGACCAGCCGATCGACGCCAGAGCGTCGCTGCTGCGACGGGCAGGGACGAGTACGAGGCGGCACTCGTCCAGCCCGAACGGGTCCGTCTCGATAAGCCGGGCCAACAGGCTCGCCGCCGCCTCCTCGGACCTCGGGTCTGCGGGGGCAGTCGGCACCTGCGGTGCCAGACCCGGCCACTGCTCGAAAGGCGGACCAGGGTCGTGCGGCCACGGCTCTACGCCTTCGGGCACCGGAGCCGGTGTCGGATCCATCCACAAGGGCAGCCTCTGGCGCCGGTACTCGGCGAAATCCGTGGCCAGCACATCCTCCAGGCGGACGGCATCTATGTCGGCCGGACAGACCGGGCTTCCCATGGCATCGGGCCAGCACAGGAGCGGAACCAGCCCCCAGGCTGTTTGCTCGCTCAGCAGGCGACGCCACAGACGCTCAATGTCATGCGGGAATGCGTCGGAGACCCACACGCGTGCAGGACCGGAAGGCAGAAACCGGCCGGGAGGCAGGCCGTCGGGCAGGGCAAACGACATGGTCGCACCGTAGACGCCGGCGCTGACAGTGCAGCTATGTACAGCTGCGTGCAGCCGTGAGCCTGAGGGCGATCCCCAATTCGATGCGCCGCGGCGAGCGGCGTGGTTGGCGGCTGTGGCCAGTCGGTATCGCGCTGTCCCTGACCTTGCGCTGCCGCGGTGTACTTCGCCGTACGGAACCTTCTGGGCGCCTGTGGGTTGCAAACCCAGCGCCGCTTGGACGCCTCGACGACCGCAGGGTTACAGGTCCAGCAGCAGAAGAAGGATCAGCAGGATGATCCCGCCTCCGGTGCCCGCCGCGGCGGCGGAGCTGAGGGACCTCCGGTGCCCGCGCACGCGGGTGCCGTCGGCCCGGTAGTAGGAAGCGACGTAGGTGGTGGGTCCGGGTACCGGACGGGGCCGCGGCGCGGAAGCACGATTCCGGGCAGCCAACTCCTCGTACGTGTAAAGCAGTTGGTGTTCGGCCAGCGATTTTCGGTCTGATGATCGCGACACCGGGGCGGCTGTCAGTGCCGGGTGCTGTCATGAAAGCGGTGGGGAGCGACAACCTGAGGGGGAGCAGTGTCCGGGGCCAGGGGAAACGGCGGCACCGACCACGCGAGCGCGGCACAACAGCAGCTGCACCGTGCGGCTGTTGCGGGAGCGGGGGCGGTGAGCCCGCACCGCCGGCGACGGCGCAGCAGGCTGAGCGACAGCCTTTCGCTCAGGCCATCGCTCGCCTCACGAGCGACCCCACCCACCCATAGCCCCGTTGGGGGCGTTGGACCACTCACGGGAAGCCTCGAAGCCACACCGCGGCCGACGGTTGCATACCCGATCGGATGTCGCCCTGTTCGTCACCACCTGCCGCTCGTTCACCAAGGCCGCCCTCGGCCAGGCGTTGCGGCGCCGGGACATTGTGGCCTTGCACCGCGATCCGCCGGGCGCCTGGATCAGGGGCGCCCGCCTAGAGACCCTGATTCCGTTCGAAGCGGCGCACCTGCAAGGTCCGCATCCCCGCCGGCGTCAAGGACGGGCAGAAGATCCGGATCAGGGGACTCGGCGCACCGGCGAACCATGGAGGCGCCCCCGGAGACCTGTACGTCATTGTGCACGTCACCGACTGATCGTCCCGCGCAGAGCGAGATGTCAGCCTCCGGGCCGCCGGGCTCCAACCGCTCCCCGTCTATCTTGCGCAAAGCAACGCTGTCTCGCGTCCCGGTCTACTCAGGGACCACTCACACGTGCGCGGAGCAGACACGTACACGACCGCGCTTACGGGGCGGGCTCCGGACCGCCTCGTAAGCGCGGAGCGGACGCGCCCTCAATAGGTCGCGCTGTCAGCTCTAACGCGATTGCTGGCGCATCAACGACTTCGCAGCGTTGCGCCGGTTGTTGGCCAGGACGTCGATTTGTCCGCCTGCTCCCTTCCCCGGTTGCTCTCGCCATCCCCGCAGTTTGGCTGCGACACGATTCAGGCGCGTGTCGCCTGGAGGCACGTCGATGTAGAAGAGGGATTCATCCGGCTTAGGGTCGTCGCCGGCCCAGCGAACAGTGCCCTCTAGTTCACCGAGGATGTCTCGTATCACGATCTCCTGGTGCAGGAAGAATCCGCCCTTCACGCCCGTCGGGTAGTGACCAGGGCGGATCTGGACGGCTGTCCCGGAAGCTTGGTTACCTTCAGGCAGGCCCTTGCGAACTGTTCCGGGCGCACGCCAGCCGATGACATCGCCTTCCCGGAGCTCGTCGACCTCGTAGTGGAAGCGGCGGATCACATGGACGAGAATTGATTCCGTGTCACCTTTGCGCACTGCGACGTTCAGCATGGTGCCGGGTACTGGACACATCGCGATGTCCCCTCCCGCATCGACAGCCTTCTGCATATCCCACCGGTTGGCAGAGGGTCGGCCGGTGAGGTTGCGGCGGCGGCGGTCTTTGAGGCGACGCAGGGCCGCCTTCAACTCGTCATTCTTGAAGGGATCGGGGGCTGCGGCAGCTATGGGCGCCAAGGGGCCAGCAGAAGCGAGGCCTACAGCGGCAGTGACACCGACGGCTGTTGTGAGGGCACGTCTGCGAGTTACATCAGTGAGGCTCAAGGGGATGTTCCCTTCTCCGAGACGGTGACCTGGATTGCTTGCGATGGAACGTGGCTGAGATAGTTCCGGCCGCCACAGCGAGTAGCAGGAAAACTGCTATGGACGGGTTCAGGTAGTCCGGGAGGACTATGGAATTACTGCGACCGTCGGACATGTGACAGACGAGGCGAAGGGGAATGAAAGAACGGCTGACTTCATCCAGTTCCACCCCTTCTTCCAAGTCTCTCAATGAAAAGCAGTCTTCTCCACCTTCTTTCCCGTAAAGGAAGAATATGCGGAGGCATCCCCATACGTAGAGGCCAAGTGATGCGGTGACGAACAAGATACAAAGATCCCGCCACAGGGACGCCGGATTGCGCAGATTCCGGCGTCCCTTAGCGACCGCTGAGCACAGGTAAACGGTGAGGGCAACTACGGCAAGAAGCCCTCCCGTAATGAAGGAGACCAGCACCGCACCGTCATATTGGCCGGATGCTGTCGTCATGATGCGTCAGGCTCCACGGATGATGCGGTTATACTTCTCGAATATGGCATAGAGAGGCATGCGCAATTTTGCATCCTTCTCTGCCACCGGGCCTGACCCCTGGTACCGGCGCAGTACTTCGTAGGTCTCGTCGTCCGTATAGTCGAGTACGGGACGGCGAATTTTGCTTTCCTCAACAGGATCGCCCTTCTTGCCGTCCGCTCCCCAGATGTGCGCATGTGCGACGTTGCCCAAGTTGAAGGAGTTGTTCTGATTGTTCTTCTGCCATGTCGCCCATACATCGGATCCCTTGGCCGGGTCCAGGATGTCTCCGTCGAGTATTCCAGACCGTATGGAGTTGTTCCGGGACAGGATGCATGTGCGGCTTTTCATCTTGGCAACGCCGGTGGCGCTATCCGTCAGCTTGTTGACACCAGGAAGGTCCTTGCCCCAGTCCGGTATGGCCCCGGTGTAGTACCAGACCACACCAGCATCCTGGACTACGTCCCATTGGTTGTAGTGGCAGAACTCCCAGAACGCCGCGGTCTGGATCAGCGCCTTGCGCATGCGGTACCTGCGGGACGACGATGTAATCACGTCGTCGTAGGAAATGATGGTTTCCAGGCACTGCTTCCTGGTGTAAACGTAGCCATCACCTGATGACCCGCCGCTCGTCGGCCGGCCGATGGACTCCATGTAGTCGTCGGCTTCCTTGAGCAAGGACTCCCAGTGGGCCAGACTGAATCCGATGTCGAGCTTCGCGGACGGAGAGGCATCAAAGTCTCCCTGACCGGTGTCCCGTCCGGACGCCATATTGTTGTCGATCTCGATCTTCCCGTCGCCGGAACCGACCCACTTCGTCACGATCTGGTCAAAAGACCAGTTCGTGGGCATCGAGTAGCCCAGGTTTCCAGAGAATCCCGATGACATGTTGGAAACGAAACTAGCACCGGCATGCCCAGCGTCGGAGACTCGGGTACAGGCGTTGCGGGGGCCATAGATACCGAGCTTGTAAGGGCTCCCCATCCGGTCCATTTGTTCACTGATGGACTTGAAGTACGGGAGAATATGCGAGGTGACTTCGTCGTTGACTGCATCATAGTCGACCGCGAAATAGATCCTACTTCCCGGTTTGAACCCATGCTCTTCAGCCTTGAATGCGGCGTTCATGCAGTCCGCGATTCCCTGTTTAGGGCTGTAGTAGTCAACCGATCGGGCCCATGTCTGGTAGATCGGGAAGCAGCGAAGTCCGTATTCCTTGATTGTTGCCAGCTCGCCCGGCTGGATTTCCTTCTCACGCAGGTCCCCGTCCGGGAACGGATTGTACAAGTACCGGCCAATGTACTTGTAGCCAGCGCTTTTCAAGGCTTGGGCGCGCGCCGGGGTGATCTTGGTGACGCCGTCGCACGCCTCGCCCTGGCGGGACTGATCTCCGTATGAGACCAGCAGGGAGGACCACGTCTGGAAGTCGCCTTTCCCGGTTACCGGCAACTTGAGGAAGGCTTGGAACACTCGGACCGCATCTTCCAGAACGCCCTGAAAGGAAGTAGCGAAGTTGACTGGCCGCTTGTTGAGTTCCATGGCAGCGGTGAAGAGTTGCACCCACACGCTGGAGTCACCCAAGGACACCGTGTGGTTTTTCAGCCCGGACTGTGTTCCAGGTCCGAATACTCCATTTGCGACACCATCGGCCATGCCCAGTTCGTACTGGATGGCCAGAAGAAGCGACTTGGCTACGTCGCGAGAGTGGTTTCCGTCACAAGGAATGGCATAGAAATCTTTGCGTAGGAGGTAGTGACCGTTCAGCCACTGCTGGATAATACGGATTCCCTCCGTACCGCCATTGACGGTGACATAGGCGTCCATGTTGAAGAGGCCTTTGACTACCTTTGGCCACAGCGCATCGTCCGGATAGGGAATGTACGACCCCATGTCGTACTTCAGCTTCCACACGGCGTCCTTGACACGAGTACTGTACTTGCCGTCGATGTCACCGCCGTCATATCCCTTGCAGTACAGAGCTGACTGGATTACACGGCAGAAGTTTGCCGACGGAATAGTGCTTGCGTTCAGTTTTCCGTACTTCTCGCCGATTGCCGCGAGGGTGGCCGGGCCGAAGTTGTCGGACAGTGAGGTAAGGCCCATCTCATACTGCAACGCCCGGGTGAGGGCGTACATGACCGTCCAACTGGTCTTACCGTTCTCCTCAAGCTTCGCTATGCCAAGCGTGGAACCATTTCCGTAGGTGGTGTTAATGAACCTCTGGGCGCGCAGTACCATTTCATCGGCCATGAGCCATCTCCTGTCATCAGGCAGGGCGAGGGGCTCTACGGATCCACGCGGTGTGCCTGATGACAGGAGATGCACACAGAGGCGCTGCCCGATCGAGTTTGATCCTCGCTGGGAATTTGGGAGGCGCAGAGCTGCATGCCGGGAAGTTGCCCGGAGAGGGATCTGCGCTTTCGGGGCCTCACATTGATTCGGCAGCGGACGATAAGTCCGCTTCTAGGCCGCCGGCCCTGTAAGGAGGATGTTCCATGTACAAGGCCGGGACCAGTTTCCCGTCAGGCGAGATTCTTTTTGGTGACCTTCAAAGTGACCTTGAGGTCCTTGACGCTTCCTCTTTCGGCATCAGCGAGGTCTGCCTGTGTCGGCCATGTCGAGCCCGGGAAGACGCTAGGAGCCTTCAGCGTCACGATCATGTCTGCCGAAGAACCCTTTCCCTCAGCGATGACCTTGACGTTATACGCAGCGCGCCCCGGCCCGGAATTCTCGATGGTAACGGGTACGATCACCCGGCCACCCTGCAACCGAGGGGCGTAGGCGATGACCTCGCCGTGCTCTGCTGTAGCTGCTGCTGGGCCGAACCCGTAGTCCTCGGGCTCAGGCGCTTTGGTGTTCTTCGGCCCGACTGGTTCTCCGCTCGCAGCGTTCTTCGCCCGCTGCTTCACCTTCTCCTGCACGAGTTTCTCGTCTTGGCTGAGCGCGGTCCCGCCGCTGGGTTTCGCTTCGGGGGACGGGGTTTCGGAGTGCTTCGTAGCGGCTGATGTCTTGTCTCCCGCCGCAGCTGCTCCGCCTTGCGTGCCACACCCGCTCAGAGCGAGCGACGCGAGCGAGGTGACGATCAGTGCACCGATCACTGTCCGGCTACGGCCGGCTGCTCTGTCAGCCACAGGGGAAGAGCCTGTCGCTCTTGTAGTTGATGTAGAGGCGCGAGGAGGTCTCGCCCATCTTGGCCGTGACCGGTGCGCAGGCGAAGCTGCTGACGTAGACGGGGCCTGCATACTCGCTGAAGTTGCCCGAGTCGGTGTCGCACCCTGTGCCACCGACCTTGCAGATCTTGAGGTACATGTACTCGGATTCGCCAGTGTTGTTGTCGAGAATGGCGCACCCCTTGCCCCCGTTCTCGTAGACGAAGAGGGTTCCGAGGCGCGTGCTGTCGGGCAGGGCTACCGCGTTCCGAAACGCGTACCCCGATCCACAGACCGTTGCCGCCGCAGCAACAGCCTCCGGGTTGTCCTCGGCGAACGCCTGGGCTGAGGCAGTTGCGTCGGGGGCGATTCGGAGCTCCGGCCGGTCGGTAGCGACTGCTTGTGGCGTGGCCAGAACGGCCGCAGCCAGAACTGTGCCGGTGATAGCCGCACGCAGGGCAGTTTTGGATCTGGGCATGGCAGAGGAACCCCTTCTGCAGATGGAGTCGAGAAGTGCAGTCCCAGGGGTGAGCAATGACTGCTCAGCTTCCCCCCCCCTGGCGATCAAGCGGGACGGCGTTTCTGGCGCCAAACTCAGTACCGTTCCACTGATCGGAAGCACTGTAAGCCTGCGGTCTATACCTATCGGTCTGCTTACATGAGCGCAGCCTCAGTGATTGGCCGGAACAGCTCCCTCACCGGAGCCCCATCTGCCCCGGCTGAAACCGGTGGGACCAGTGGGAATGTTGTGCAGGGACTGTGAAGCGGAGGCCGGAACCTCATCCTCTGGTCCGCAGGGTTTGGCTAGTTCAGGTCCATGCGGCGGATGGGCCAACGCGGTGTGGCAGCACAGAACCGAGGTCTCCTGCCTGGCGCTGCTGGCCGCGCTCCGCGGTCAGCCCAGCCCGGTGGAGGACACGGGAACGCTGCGGGTGCGCACCCCGTCCGGCGGGCTGCACATCTGGTATCGCAACCCAGACCCTGCCACCCGCTACCGCTCTTCCACGGGGTCGAGTCCGAAGACGGCACTGGCCTGGCAGGTGGACGTGCGTTCCGATAACGGCTACATCGTCGCCCCTGCAACCCGGACCACCGCGGGCAGTTACCGACCTGTGGGAGATGTCCGTTACCCGGCGCCGCTGCCGCAGTGGCTGGCCGACGAACTCGTCCGCACCCGCCACGTCCCCGCTCCGATGCCGCAGCCCGCCGCCGTACCCGATGCCTCACGCCCGCGCCGGCGCCGTTCGGTGAAGGGCGCCGGCCGTCTCCTGGATCCGCTGGTGGCCGAGGTCGCCGCCTGCGGGGCCGTGCCGGAAGGCGCGAGCTTCATGGAAAAGCTCAACCGTGCCGCCTACACGGCCGGCGGCCTGGTCCGGGGCGGCCACCTCACTGAGGCGGAAGTACGCCAGTTGCTGCTGGAGGCGGCCCGTACCGCGCGCCCGGCCCGGGAGCACCGCAACCTGACGATCATCGAGTCCGCTCTGTCTGCAGGCGCGCAGCGCCCACTTCATCCCCGAGGACGTTCATGAGCGCCGAGCCCGCCCGCTTCGACGCCGAAGCGGCCGCCGCCCAGATCCACCAGCAGAGCCTGGACTTCACGCTGCCCGTTGCACATCCCGGCCTCCCGGCGCAGCAGACCGACGCCGGCTACCCGTCCGCAGCCCCAGTCCCGGGCGGGCTGATGCCTACCTCTCTGACCGACCGGGGCAACGCCAAGCTGTTCGCCCGCCTCTACCGCGACCAGTTCCGCTACGTGATCGGCATGGGCTGGCATTCCTGGGACGAGTAGCGGTGGAAGCTGACCGGCGGTGACGAAGCAGCGGTGTGGGCGGCCGGCGAGATGGCCGAGCAGATCCCCGACCATGACCCGGCGGGCCGGTTCACCGACCGGCAGCTGGCCGCGCACCGGCGGCACTCCGAATCCACCTCCGGTCTCAAATCCCTGCTGTACCAAGCGCAGGCCGCGCCCGGCTGCGCCTGGACCCGGAGATCCTGGACGGCGACATCTACGCCCTGCGCACCCCCGCCGGCGTCGTCGACCTGCGCACCGGAACACTCCGCAAGCCCGACCCGCTCACCGACATGCACTCCCGCGCCACCCTCGTCGCCCCCCACGCCATGCCGATTCCGCGCTGGGACAGCTTCCTGCGCGACACCTTCGGCAACGACACGAAGGGCCTGGAGACCACGCGCTTCCTGCACCTGCTGCTCGGCTACTCGATCACCGGGGACGTCGGTGCGCAAGTGCTGCCCTTCCTCTACGGCTCGGGCGCCAACGGCAAGTCGGTGCTGCTGGACGTGATGACGCAGCTCCTGGGCGACTACGCCAACGCCGCCCCGCCGGGATTCCTGATGGAGAAGGGCAAGTTCACCGAGCACTCCACGGAGCTGACCGAGCTGCACGGCCGGCGCATCGTGGTGTGCAGCGAGCTCAAGCCCAACGACAAATTCAACGAGGCCCGCGTCAAGCTGCTGACCGGCGGCGACACCATCACCGCGCGGCGGATGCGGCAGAACTTCTTCACCTTCACGCCCACGCACAAGCTGTGGCTGCTGGGCAACCACCGTCCCGAAGTGGGCACCGGCGGCTACGCGTTCTGGCGCCGCATGCGGATCATCCCCTTCGAGCGGAGCGTCCCCGACGAACGCAAGATCGACAACCTGGCCGCCGAGCTCGTCCGTGACGAGGGTCCGGGCATCCTGCACTGGCTGATCCACGGCGCCCGCCGCTACCTAGTGCTCTGACCGCATAGGTTCACCGGGTTGGCGGTGGCACGGTCCGGACCGGTTGGATCTGGGTGGACATCCAAGGTGCGGGGAGGCGTGGTGGCGGAGCCGGTCAGGGTCCGGAGACTGACAGATCTGGAAGGCCAGCAGTTACAGCGGATCGTGCGCCGGGGCAGTACCAGTACGGTGCGCTACCGGCGCGCGATGGTGCTGCTGGCTTCAGCTGGCGGCAACCGAGTACCGGTGATCGCTCAACTGGTGCAGGCCGACGAGGACACAGTCCGCGACGTGATCCACCGGTTCAACGAGATCGGCCTGGCCTGCCTGGACCCTCGATGGGCGGGAGGCCGTCCCCGCCGGCTCAGCACTGATGACGAGGACTTCGTCATCCAGACGGCTACCACCCGCCCGACCAAGCTCGGCCAGCCCTTTACCCGCTGGTCGATCCGTAAACTCGCCGCCTATCTGCACCGCATCCACGGCCGGTTGATCCGTATCGGCCGCGAGGCCCTGCGATGTCTTCTCGCCCGCTGCGGGATCACCTTCCAGCGCACCAAGACCTGGAAGGAGTCCACCGACCCAGACCGCGATGCCAAGCTCGACCGGATCGAGCACGTCCTGGACCACCTCCCCGACCGGGTCTTCGCCTTCGACGAGTTCGGACCGCTCGGCATCCGCCCCACCGGCGGGTCCTGCTGGGCGAAGGCGGGCCGGACCGACCGAGTCCCGGCGACCTACCACCGCACCCACGGGATCACCTACTTCCACGGCTGCTACTCGGCCGGCGACGACACCCTGTGGGGCGTCAACCGCCGCCACAAGGGCGCCGCCCAGTCCCTGGCCGCGCTGAAATCCATCCGGGCAGCACGCCCCGACGGCGCCCCGATCTACGTGATCCTGGACAACCTCTCCGCACACAAGGGCAGCAAGATCCGCAAGTGGGCGCGGAAGAACAAGACCGAGCTGTGCTTCACCCCGACGAACGCCTCCTGGGCGAATCCGATCGAGGCGCACTTCGGGCCGCTGCGGCAGTTCACCCTGGCGAACTCCAACCACCCGAACCACATCGTCCAGACGCGTGCACTGCACGCCTATCTACGCTGGCGCAACGCCAACGCCCGCCACCCCGATGTCCTGGCCGCCCAACGCAAAGAACGCGCCCGCATCCGCAGCGAGAAGGGCATCCGCTGGGGCGGCCGACCGCTCTCGCCTGCAGCGGCCTGACCATCCAGTCCGGTGATCGTTTCCGCTCACGGCTCCAGGTTGGCGCGGACGAGCCGGAATGCGGCCGCCGGGTCCGCGGCACGGGTGACCGTCCGGCCCACGACAACATGTGACGCACCAGAGGCAACGGCAGCACGTGGGGTGCCGGGGCGGGCGTGCTCGCCTGGGGACTCACCAGGAAGCGCGACTCCCGGCGTGACGATCAGGGTTCCGGCTCCCAGCACACCACGCAGCGGCCCGGCTTCCTGCGGCGATGCCATCACGCCATGGCAACCAGCACCTTCCGCCAGCCGGGCCAGCCGCAACACCTGCTCCTCGGTCGAGGTTGAGCCGGTGATGCCGATGTCAGCGAGATCGGAGCTCGTCATGCTGGTGACGACGGTCAGGGCCAGCACGCGAAGGTGTGGAAAGTCGCGAGCCGCGGCGACAGCGGCGGACATGATGCCGATGCCGCCCATACTGTGGACGGTCACCATGGAGACACCCAGAGCACCAGCGGCGCGGACGGCGCCAGCCACAGAGCTCGGGATCTCGAAGAGCTTCAGGTCCAGGAAGACCTCCTTGCCCTTGGCTACGAGGTGCTCGATCAGGTCCGGCCCGGCCGCCGTGAGCAGCTCCATCCCGACCTTGTAAAAGCGACACTCCTCACCAAGCCGGTCGACGACTTCGTCAGCCGCTCGGCGGTTGTCAAAATCCAAAGCAACGATGATCCGACTGGTTGGCTCCACGGCGTCATTGTCACCCACGCGGCGTTGGAGGCGTCAGCGGCCTGCGTCGCGGCAGACCGCGCTCACCAGTAACCCTGGCAGTCCAACCCGGTGAACCTATGCGGTCACAGCACTAGCCACCCGCGACCCGCTGACCGGCCCGGCCTCCGTGCGCGTGGCCACCGCCGCCTACGAGACCACCGAGGACCACATCGGCCGCTTCCTCACCGAGTGCTGCACCAGGGGCACCGACGGCGGCGCGGACCTGCGCGTGGAGCAGAAGCTGCTGTACGAGACCTACGGCCGCTGGTGCTCGGACGAAGGGATCAGGCCTTCGACGTCCGACGCCGTCGTGTGCGCGGTAACCGAAGGCCCTGCATCCGCACGCCGCTGTGGCGGCAGCCCGCTCCTGCCCAACTCGCTACGCACCCAACTCGCCTCCGTACACGCAGAGTTGTCCTCGAAGCTGAGCAGCCGATGCCCGCCGTCCGCCGCACAGGCCGCGATCGCGTCGAGGAGCCCTTGCGCGACAACCACAGGCAGCATGGAATCGGAGTAACGCCGCCGCTCCTCGTCGGTCAATTCCTCATCCCGGTATGGAATACGGCCACGGATTTTCAAAGACTCCCGCTCCAGTCACCTTGACTTGGAGATAGCAGGGTTCGCTGTCGTCCATTCCCTAATAGTGTCGGCAGTAAAGGTCTTTCCGCCGGCCCGAACCCACACATCCTTCTTCGGCATGCGAGTTATTGTGGCATAAAAGAGAGATCATTGAGGCAGCGTCAAAAAGGGTCCAGAATACTGCAGCAGACGCACCGTTCGACAGGAGAACATCAGACCACCCTGAAACCGATTCAGAGAGCCCCGGCACCCCGGGCGGGTCCGCCTGAGCGGTACAACCTCGGGCTGCCCCGAGGCCAGGAGCTGGACGAACGAGCCGGCCTTGACCGGCTCCGAGGCCCCTCGTGCTCCCAGAGGAGGGAGGCGATCTCCCGAAATTCCCATAGTTTTGTGCTTCCTCACACTCTTGTACCGCAACCCTCACGGGCTTTACGGTGGAGCTCTATTCGAGAACAGAGCGCGCGGAGCCGGGGGATCAGAAACCGGCTGAAGGGTACCGGTATTGACGGCCGGTCAGGACTACGGGAGAGACACAAAAACTCCCCGGACCCTCCCGCGCAGCCAGCCCGAGGGATTCGCGGAGCGAATCCCGTTTCCGCCCGAATCGCGGAGCGAATTCGGGCCCGGGGCAACGGAGTTGACCCGGGAATTCCGGCGGAGCCGGAATTCTGAATTGCGGAGCAATTCCGGTT
>NZ_JBSGSG010000009.1:0-198296 GCF_053606765.1 Streptomyces sp. NPDC055189 | reverse complement strand
GTGCGTACGCACTCCCGCCCCCTCTCGTTTCGGGTGACCGCCGCTTCGAGTGACCGCCGCTTCGAGTGACCGTCGCGTGACCGGCACGACAGGGCCTCTCGGAAGGATCACGGCTGCGCGGATGCCCCGCGACGGAGATCCAGAAGGAGACCAGCACATGAACAAGCCTCGCCGCCTCAGCCGGCTCGTACTCAAGCTCGCAGCAGTGGCCGCCGCCGCGGTGCCGGCGCTCGCCGTGGCGCCGGGCGCGGCGGCCTCGCAGCAGGAAATGGCCGCACCCCCCAACGTCCTCACCTGCACCACGGACACCGACGGCTACTGGGGTCACGCGCACTGCACCAACAACACCGGTGTCGTGACAGCCTTCCGCGTCAAGGTGGTCTGCGGGGAATGGCCGGATGCGCGCGGAGACTGGAAGACGCTGAATCCGGGCGCTTCCGACGTGTCGAGCGCCCGCTGCATGGGCGGCACGGGGGTCGGCAGCGTGAACTGGGAAGAGGGCTGATCGCTCGACAGCGCGGTGTCGTCGTGCCTAAGATCCACGGCGACATCGCGTGTCGGTCACCGTCCGGGTGAGGCATGGAGGTGTCGGGAGATGCCTTCTGGAGGCATTCCTTGCCGGTCGAACTGAACCACACGATCATCCACGCCCGGGACAACCGGGAGTCCGCCGAGTTCTTCGCGGACCTGCTTGGCCTCGAAATCACCTCGGAGTGGGGCCCGTTCATCGCGGTGGAGCTGAGCAACAAAGTCACCCTGGACTTCGCCGCCGTCCCCGCGGACAAGATCACCCCGCAGCACTACGCCTTCCTGGTCTCCGAGACGGAGTTCACGGCGGCGTACGAAAAGATCAAGGCTCGCGGCATCGAGCACTGGGCCGACCCGCACCAGAAGCAGCCGGGCGGGATCAACACCAACGACGGGGGCCGGGGGGTCTACTTCCTGGACCCGGCGGGACACGCCATGGAGATCATCACCGTCCCTTACGGCGGCTTCCCCGCGTAGTCGCCCGCCCGTCGCACATGAGTCGCTCATGAGCCGTGCATGAGCCGTTCATGACGGGCAGCTCTTCGCCTTCTCCCCCCGGTACGTCCGGTACAGCGGCAGCTTCTCCTTGTCGCCGGACCGGGCCACCGGGGGGAACTCTACGATCGGGACGGGCTTGCAGACGGCCCACTGGTTGTTCTCGCCCGGGCCGGTGAACCCGTATGTGCCGCTCGCCCCGACGAGGCAGCCGGTGCACTCCCCGCCGCTGATCGTCGAGAAGGTGAGCGTGCTGTACACGTCCTTGGTGGAGGGCAGCCGGACCGGATCGGGGGTCTTCTCGCCGCCTTCGGTGATGTCGCTGTACGTGCGGTCGACGGCGGACGCGAGAAGGGCGAAGCCGTCGTAGTACATGGCCATGTACCCGTCCTTCAAGAAGTCGGGGCCAAGAGCGTGCTCGCTGTTGATCTTCTTGAAGCGCGCGTGGAAGGGCGAGAAACCGGACGGCGCGTGACCGATGTCCGTCTCCCAGGCGGGGTCGAAGGCCGAGGCGTCGACGATCGTGGCGTTGGCCCTTCTCAGGCTGCGCCTGATGTCGGCGGCGGTCAGCGTCGGCTCCAGGCCGATGCCGACCTTGAGTATCCGCAGCTTGCCGCTGCGGTCGCAACCGCCCTCGTTGGCGAGGCGGTTGATGAACGCGGGCAGGTCCTGGTCGCGTCCCGCGAAGAAGACGGTGTCCGCCTTGTCGCGGCAGATCCTGGTGACGGCGTCGGCGAAGCGCCGCGGGATGCCCTGGTCTTCGCCCGACGAACCGATGTAGTGGGAGTTGTGGTTCTTCAGGTCGTAGGTCTTGCCGAACTGCCGGTCGAAGACCTTGCGCAGGTTCTGGGAGTACACGTCGCCCTCGCGGCTGTCCCAGAGCAGCAGGCCCTTCTCCGACTGCGGATAGCGGTCGAGGTAGTGGGACAGGGCCTTGATGAACTGTTCGTTGTTGGGCGACGTCTTGAAGAAGTAGCGGAAGTTCATGGAGGCGGCGGTGATGACCGGGCCGACCGTGGGGATACGGCGCTCGGTGAGCTCGGTGACCGCCTCGCGCGTCTCCGTCGTACTGCTCGGGATGCCCGTCACCCCCACCAGCGGGGCCCGGGAGTCCCGTGTCATCTCGGCGAGACGGTCGACGACGGGCTCCCACTGGCCGAGGTCACTGCCGTCGGGAGCCAGGAGCAGTTGGTAGTGCGGCCCGCTGGCACTGTTGGCTTCCAACTGCGCCGCGAGGGCGCCCGCGAGAGCCCGCCGGATCATGTCGCCGGTCATCGCGCTGGACTCGTTCGACGTGAAGGGCATCATCAGGGCGATGCGTACGTAGGGGATGCGGGGCTTGTCGTCCGGCGGGTCCTCCCAGTCCTGTGCGACCCGGGCGTTCTCGTCCGCGACGGCCCTGATGAGGCTCTTGGCCTTGTCGTCCGCTTCGAAGGCGTCGGCGGTGACTCCGACGCACTCCCCCGCGATCTCCTCAAGGCCATCGCCGCACGGACCGGGACGCGCGCTGTTCCAGGTGATGCCGCCGACGACGAGGGCGGCGACCACCACGGCGGCCACGAGCCATTCGAGGGGGCCCCACTCCTTGGGCGGGTGGTTGAACATCATGACCCCTCACTGGCGGGGACGGGCAGGACCTGCCGTTTGCGTGCGGCGGCCGGCCAGTCGCGGGCGGCTCTGCCGAGGGCCGCGTACCAGGCCCGGTGGCGCCGGGAGAGGAAACCGAGTTCGTCGCCCACCGCCTGGCACAGGGTTTCGGCGTCCGGGTCGATCGCCGCGTCGGCGTACGGCTCGGACAGGTACCACAGGGCGTGCAGAAGCCGGTTGATGCAGCGGCCCGCCTCGTCCAGGTGGGTGTAGCGCGCGGCGTGCTCCCCCAGCGCGATCTCCACCCGGTGATCGGTCCAACCGGCCGCTTCCTCATCGGAGTCCGGGGACGACGCGGCGCTCGCCGACGGAGGAGTCGGCGCGGTGGCGCAGTCCCGCAGGCACTGCAGCCAGTGCTGGACGCTCTGCTCCGCCTCCTCCGCACCGAACTCGTCCGCCAGCATCTCCACCACCCGTCCCGCGTTCCCGGCGGCCAGGCTGTGCCGCAGCGCGTCCCCTTCTTCGTTGGCGGAGTGCTGCACGTGGTGCAGATACAGGAAGCGGTGGATCTGCTGCCAGCTGTGCGGATCGTCGGGGGGCGGCGAGGTGCGGCGCGACTCGTGGACCAGGAGCGACTGGAGCAGCCTGCTCTCGACCAACGGCGCCTCGGCGGGGACGTACTGCTGCCACTGCCGCTCCACCAAGTACTGTGCCGCCGCGTTGGCGGGCAGTTGCTCGGGGCCGTCAAGACGGAGGTTCTCGGCCAGGGCCTCCGCGGTCGCGTTGTCCCGCGCCAGGCACAGCACGAGGAGCCGGTCCCGCTGGCGCCGGTCGGGCAGCAGGTCCTCGAGGAGCACCTGGGTGACCGGGCGGCCCTGCGCGGTGGGCAGGTCGAGCAGGTCCCTGGGGGTGACCGTGCGGTTCTGGCGCGCGGCGTGCACCACGGCCTCGCACAGCACGGTGCTTGCCGCCGGGTGTCCCCCGGTCAGCGAGTGCAGCGCCGACGCCAGATGCGGGTGGAGCAGCCGCGCGGATGCCCGGTCGAGCATCGAGAGGACTTCGTCCCTGCCCAGCGGCGTGAGCGGCACGACGAGCAGTCCCGCGGACGGATCGTGTCCGTTGCGCTGCCATATGGCGGCGGCCTGCTTGCGCCGCGCGCCGCCTCCGGCGGGCACCAGGTCGGCAAGCTCACGGCGCACCGCCTGCGGCGCCTCCTCCTGCGGTACGTCCCCGAGGCGGGTGGCGACGACGGTGATCCGGTCGCGGTGCGGCCGCCGTGCGACGGCGCGGTGTTCGAGGAGCAGGTTCAGGAAGCGCTGCCCCGCGGGAGCGTGTGCCTCGTCGAGGAGGATCAGCGGCCAGGGCTCGCGGTTCAGGTACCGCACCAGGCCGTAGGCGGTGGCCACCTCTTCGAGGAAGGAGGCCATGAGGGTGTTCTCCACGGCGTGCTGATAGTCGCCGCCCCGGTGGAAGCGGCGGCCGAGCTCAAGGAGGGCGTCGGGTTTCCCCGTGTCCCCGTCCGGCGTGGTGTGCCGCTGCCTGTACCAGTTGCGGGCCGGGGCGAGGCCGCGCAGGGACTGGAGTTCACGCAGGATCGCCGCCGTGACCGGCTGCGAGCCGTCGTCGTCCTCCACCGCGGTGCCCGCGGCAGCCGCGCCCGCCGCATCGGTGACGGAGGCTTCGACCCGCTCCGACCACTGACGCGCCACGTCCCGCTCGCTTCCCGCGAGCAGCCCGCAGGCGATCAGGAGCCTGGCGTGCCGGGCGCATACGGCGTCCCGGCCGTCCGCGTCGCCGGCGAACCAGCCGGAGACCGCGAACAGGCCCGGCAACAGGACGGGAAAGAGACCGAAGCCGGGTGCGAGCGCGCACACGATGCGTTCGAGGACCTGCACGAATTCGGCGGCCGGTGCGGCGGGCACGCCCCCGGCCCCGGCGGGGACGACGGGCACGGCGACGGACGCCCCCGGCGTCACGACCCTCACATGGGCCAGCGGGAGCCGCTTGTGGTATTGCCGCGCGAGCCCGTCAAGGACGGCGCTGCGGCCAAGACCGTGCTGTCCGGTGAGCAGCACGACGGGTACGTCGTCGCCGAACTCCCGTTTCCTGCGCGCCCGTTCGTCGTAGGCCAGTCCGGTGAGCGACGGAATGAGTGAGCCCACGAGAGTCTCGCGACCGTACAGCAGTGGGGTTTGCGGCTTGCCCATCCGACGACATCCTGCTTCCGCTGGGAGCGTTCGGCCGCGACCAGGGCGAGTCGCAGCGCTCCCCCGGTACACCAGCCGCTGACTACTGCTCCGACTCCTCCCGAATCAGTGGAACTTATCTGTGCTTCGGGACTCCCGCCAGCGGAATCGCGGGAGTCCGGCGGCACGTAAGAACGTTGTTCTACCCTCTTCAGGGCTGTGGATAAATCTCCAGTTCGAACCGGCCGGGGAGGTTCGCCGCCGCACGGACCTCTCCCGGGTACGCGAGCCTGACCCGTCGCAGCCCGGCGAGGCCCGCCAGATGCGAGAGGTCGATGTCCGTGCCCTGGGTGAGATGGATCTCCACGAGCCCCGGCAGCCTGCGGGCGATGCGCCGCAGCGACACGGGCGCGCCCGGCTTCGCGTACACGTAGAGGTGTGTGACCTGCGAGACCTGCGCCCTCGGGTCGAAGAGCAGCGTGCTCAGCTGCTCGGGCGTGAGGGTCAGGGTGCGCAGTTCGGGCAGCCGGGCGAGCAGGGCGCCCCACTCGTCCGGCACGAGGCGCTCACCCGCTTCGTGCAGGCGCAGTTCCTCCAGTGCCCCGAAGTGCCCGATCTCGGAGAGGTCGACCGTGCCCATCGGCAGCGCGAGGACCCGCAGGTCCGCGAGGCGGGACAGGTCGGCGAGCCCGCGCCAGGGCACTTGCAGCCCCAGGTGCAGAGCGGTGAGGCGCGGGCAGTCGGCCAGCTTCGCCAGTGGTTCGAACTGCGGGAGGTCTTCCAGTACGAGCGTGTGCAGCTGGGGCAGCCTGGTCAGCGGTGCGGGCTCCCTGAGGTTGCGACAGCCCCGCAGGGTGAGGCTCTCCAGGGCCGGGAAGTCCGCCAGCAGGCCGAGGTCGTCCAGCTGGAGCGCACCGCGCAGCCGCAGCTCGCGCAGGCGCCGCGGGTCGAGCGCCGCTCGTACGGCCTGCGGGTCGAAGTCGCCGTGCATTCCCACGCGTTCGCATCCGGGCATGTCCGCGAGGGCGTCGAGCTCGGCGCGCGAGCGTACGGTGACGGGCTGCGAGGGGTCCGCGGTCAGGAGCGGCCGAATGATCTCGTCGGCGTAGACGTCGGTGTCGAACCGGTCCCAGTGGCCCAGGAGTTGGGCGCGTACCAGAGGCTGTCGGGTGTCGAGGAACTCCGTCAGGCGCGGGATGGCGGCGTCACCGCCGATCTGGCAGATCGCGTGGACGGTCGCGAGCTCCTCGTCGCCCTCCAGGTCGCTCGCCCCCGGCAGCAGGCCGAGCAGCAGCGGCCCCGTGCGCGCGAGGACCCTGGCCTGGCGCAGGCTGCGCGGCGGGACCATGCGTGCCGCCTCGGTCTCGATGGTCTGCCGCACGGCGGGGTCGAGGCGGGTGGCCTGCTCGAGCGAGGCGAGGGCGAGCAGCCGCAGTCTCGCCTGGACCATCGCGTCCTTCTCGCGGTTGCCGCGTTCGCTGAGCCGCATGAGCAGATCGGCACGCCCCTTGTGATCGCTCTGCGCGACGGCCATCTGCACCACGTCCTCCCACTCGTCCGCATGGGCGTTCTTCACCAGAATGCCGAAGTCCCGCTCTTCGAGCACCGCCTTGGCCCCGAGATAATCCTGAAAGGTGCGGTGAATGAAGTCCACGGCCCCTGATGCGGGCTCGCGCAGCAGTCCGGTGCGTTCGACGAGGTACTGCAGGACGTCCTCGGGAGTTCCCAGCTGCTGAAGACTGGGCACCTGGGGCTGCAGCCTGCGGAGCAGCTCCAGGACGTCGCTGCGCTCGATCTGGGTGCGTTCGTTGCGGATCAGCCAGTACGCGAAGCGCTTGAGGGGTTCGGCGGCGGCCTCCTCACTCAGCCCGGCCGCTTCCTCGCCGCGGTGGGGTTGCGCGCCGCGCTTGAGGTTGACACCGCGTTCCTTGTCGCGCCGTTCGAGCAGCATGGACAGGGCCGCCTTGTAGAGGGCGGCCCGCCCTTCGGGCAGAAAACCGCTGCGCTCCTCGTGCAGGGCGCACATCAGGCTGCACATCAGCGGGTTGGTGGCGAGCCTGCTCAACTCCGGTCGTGTGCGCAGCGATTGGATCAGCTTGTCGTCCGATCCTTCCCGTCCGCGAGCCGCCGTGTGCCAGCGCCGGATGAAGCGCCGCAGGTCGTCGGGGCGCAGCGCGTTCAGGGTGAACTCGTGGAAGCCCTCGCGCTCCAGCCAGCCGGGGGCGAGCGCGGAGGGCCGGGTGGTGGCGAGCCACAGATTGCCGGAGAAGGCGGCGAGGAGCCGGCGCAGCCAGTCCCTGGTGCGCGCGCGGTCGGCCTTGGGAATCTCGTCGAGGCCGTCGATGAGCACGAGCCCACGGCCGTTCTGCAGCACGCGCGCCGTCCAGCCGTCGGGTTCGGTGCCCGCGTGCGGGCAGCCCATCCGGCGCAGGAAGTCGTCGGGCAGCGGCAGATCGGTGCCCTCGCGGACCAGGGTGCGCAGCGGCAGGACGAAGGGGACGCGGCCGAGGAGCTGCGGCAGATGCCCCGGCACCGTGTCCTGCCGCGCGGTGGTCAGGGCCAGCCACTGGACGAGCGTCGTCTTTCCCGTACCGGCGAGGCCGTGCAGCAGTACGCGGCCGTGACCGACGAGGACGGACTCGACGCTCTCTTCGACTTCCGCCGCCCTCCCCTCGCGGGCCGCGTCCGGTTCGACGTCCACGGCGGCCGTCGCGACGGCCCGCAGGCTCAGATAGGCGCTCTCCAGGGGCCACACCTTGCCGTCGTCGTTGCGCAGATCGACTCCGTAGAGGGTGAGGGTGCCGTGCTGCTTGATGACGTAGTCGGAGTATTTCTCCTCGAAGCGGGCGTCCGCCGTCGTCCAGTCGTCTCCCGACACACGGCGCAGGATGACCTCCAACTGGTCGCGCTGGCGCCGCAGTTCGTGAAACTCCTCCAGCTGGGCGCGGGCCGCGAATCCGGGCCGCTGGGTGAAGAACCGTACGAGGTGCACGCAGGCCGTGCGCAGGAGCACGTCGTGGAAGAGCGCCGCGTCGCGGGTGAGCAGGCGACGGGTGTCGGGCCCGGCCTGCCGGGAGAGCTCCTTGGCCAGCTCTTCCGGCCCGAGCACGAAGATCTGCACGTCGTCCATGTCGAGCTCGCCGAGCGCGAAGAGCGTCCGGGTCAGCGCCTGCCCGACGGAGTCGTGCTCGTCCTGCGCGATCGGCCTCTCGTGCGGCCCCGCGGAGCGCACCGCCCTGCGCACCAGCTCCCGGGACAGCCGGTGCATGTCGTCCTTGCTGAGCGCGGGGTGGTCCCCGGCGAAGGCCAGCAACCCCTTGATGCGTACGGGCCGTTCGGAGTACTCGGCTCCGGGCGCCTTGGGCGGCGGCAGCAACAGCCGCTTCAGTAACGGCACGACGACCGAGGACGCGACCTTGATGCCCACTGCTCCAGCGTCCACTGCAACCCCCGTCGCCGCCGCGAGTTCCCTGGCACCCAAAGCGTAGGGCCCGCACCCCCTGCAAGGGAGTACGGGCCCAACTGCCCTGGGGCAAGGTTTACTTGCGGCCGGGTCTACTTCCGGATGAGCGAACGCAGCACGTACTGCATGATGCCGCCGTTGCGGTAGTAGTCCGCCTCGCCGGGGGTGTCGATGCGGACGACCGCGTCGAACTCCACGCCGGTGTCGGTGGTGACCTTGACCGTACGGGGGGTCGTGCCGTTGTTCAGCTCGGTCACACCGGTGAAGGAGAAGGCCTCCTCGCCGGTCAGGCCGAGGGACTCGGCCGACTGGCCCTCCGGGAACTGGAGCGGCAGGACGCCCATGCCGATGAGGTTCGAGCGGTGGATGCGCTCGTAGGACTCGGCGATGACGGCCTTGACGCCGAGGAGCGCGGTGCCCTTGGCGGCCCAGTCGCGGGACGAGCCCGAGCCGTACTCCTTGCCCGCGAGGATCGCGAGCGGGGTGCCGGCCGCCTGGTAGTTCTGCGAGGCGTCGTAGATGAAGGAGACGGGGGCGTCGTCCTTCGTGAAGTCGCGGGTGAAGCCGCCCTCGGTGCCCGGCGCGATCTGGTTGCGCAGGCGGATGTTGGCGAACGTGCCGCGGATCATGACCTCGTGGTTGCCACGGCGCGAGCCGTAGGAGTTGAAGTCGCGACGCTCGACGCCGTGCTCCGTGAGGTACTTGCCGGCCGGGGTGTCGGCCTTGATCGCACCGGCCGGGGAGATGTGGTCGGTGGTGACCGAGTCGCCCAGCTTGGCCAGGACGCGGGCGCCCTGGATGTCGGAGACCGGGGTGGTCTCCATCGTCATGCCCTCGAAGTAAGGGGGCTTGCGGACGTAGGTCGACTGCGGGTCCCACTCGAAGGTGTTGCCGGTCGGGATCGACAGGGCCTGCCACTGGGCGTCGCCCGCGAAGACGTCCTGGTAGGACTTGTTGAACATGTCCTCGCCGATGGAGTTGGCGACGACGTCGTTCACCTCGGCCTCGGTGGGCCAGATGTCCTTCAGGTAGACGGGGTTGCCGTCCTGGTCCGCGCCGAGCGCGTCCTTGGTGATGTCGACCTTCATCGAACCCGCGATGGCGTACGCGACGACCAGCGGCGGGGACGCAAGGTAGTTCATCTTGACGTCGGGGTTGATGCGGCCCTCGAAGTTCCGGTTGCCGGAGAGGACGGACGTCACGGCCAGGTCGGCGTCGTTGACCGCCTTGGAGACCTCCTCGGGCAGCGGGCCCGAGTTGCCGATGCAGGTGGTGCAGCCGTAGCCGACGAGGTTGAAGCCGACCTTGTCGAGGTAGGGGGTGAGCCCCGCCTTGTCGAAGTAGTCGGTGACGACCTTGGAGCCCGGCGCGAGGGTGGTCTTGACCCACGGCTTGCGGGTCAGGCCCTTCTCGACGGCCTTCTTCGCGACGAGCGCGGCGGCGACCATCACGTACGGGTTCGAGGTGTTGGTGCAGGAGGTGATCGCGGCGACGGTGACGGCGCCGTGGTCGATCTCGTACGTCGAGCCGTCGGGGGCCGTGACCGTGGTCGGCTTCGACGGGACGCCGTTGCTGGTGGCCGGGGCGTCGGACGCCGGGAAGGACTCCTTGCCGGCCTCCTCGTCGTCCGCGACGTAGTTGCGCACGTCCTGGGCGAACTGCTGCGAGGCGTTGGCGAGGACGATGCGGTCCTGCGGGCGCTTCGGTCCTGCGATCGAGGGGACGACCGTGGCGAGGTCGAGCTCCAGCTTCTCGGAGAAGTCGGGCTCGGCGGCCGGGTCGAGCCAGAGGCCCTGCTCCTTGGCGTACGCCTCGACGAGCGCGACCTGCTGGGCGTCACGGCCGGTCAGGCGCAGGTAGTTCAGGGTCTCGTCGTCGATCGGGAAGATCGCGGCGGTGGAGCCGAACTCCGGCGACATGTTGCCGATGGTGGCGCGGTTGGCCAGGGAGGTGGCGGCGACGCCCTCTCCGTAGAACTCGACGAACTTGCCGACGACGCCGTGCTTGCGCAGCATCTCGGTGATCGTGAGGACGAGGTCCGTGGCGGTGGTGCCCGGCTTCAGCTCGCCGGTCAGCTTGAAGCCGACGACGCGCGGGATGAGCATGGAGACCGGCTGGCCCAGCATCGCGGCCTCGGCCTCGATGCCGCCGACGCCCCAGCCCAGGACACCAAGGCCGTTGACCATCGTGGTGTGCGAGTCGGTGCCGACCAGCGTGTCGGGGTAGGCCTGGCCCTTGCGGACCATGACCGTGCGCGCCAGGTGCTCGATGTTGACCTGGTGGACGATGCCGGTGCCCGGCGGGACGACCTTGAACTCGTCGAAGGCGGTCTGGCCCCAGCGCAGGAACTGGTAGCGCTCCTTGTTGCGGCCGTACTCCAGCTCGACGTTCTGGCCGAAGGCGTCCTTCGTGCCGAACTTGTCGGCGATCACGGAGTGGTCGATGACCAGCTCGGCCGGGGCCAGCGGGTTGATCTTGTCCGCGTCGCCGCCGAGCTCCTTGACGGCCTCACGCATGGTGGCGAGGTCGACGACGCAGGGCACGCCGGTGAAGTCCTGCATGATCACGCGGGCCGGCGTGAACTGGATCTCCTGCGACGGCTGCGCCTGGGAGTCCCAGGAGCCGAGCGCGCGGATGTGGTCGGCGGTGATGTTCGCGCCGTCCTCGGTGCGGAGCAGGTTCTCCAGCAGCACCTTCAGGCTGTAAGGGAGGCGTGCCGAGCCCTCGACCTTGTCCAGCTTGAAGATCTCGTACGACTCGTCGCCCACGCGCAGCGTGCTGCGGGCGTCGAAGCTGTTCGCCGACACGACAGTCTCCTTCAGATTTTTTCGCGCGTTCCGTACATCCTGCCGCCACGACTCCTCGTCGGTCCGCTAAGGTAAGGCTTAGTTAGGTAACCCTTACCGGGTGGCGGCTTCTGGTGCGCCTCGGCAGATATCTCGATGTCGAGATAACTCTAGTACATCACCCGCGAGTACGACGAGGCGCGCCAGCCTGCCCGCGCGAGGAGTCGCGCGGTATCAGGGCCGCCGGTACGACGACGGGGCCCTCCGATGCCGTGTCGGCGCCGCCCTCGACCAGGTCGACGAGGAGGTTCACGGCGGCGCGTGCCGTGCGCTCCGGGGCGAGGGTGACCGTCGTCACGGGCGGCCGGGTCGTCGCGTATCCGGGGTCCTCGCTCGCACACACCACACGCAGCTCGTCCGGGACGCGGAGATCGAGTCGCGCCGCGGCGGCCAGGAGCTGGCGGCCGCCGGGGTCGTACGCCGCGTAGACGGCGTCGGCGCGGTCCGGGCCGCGCAGCAGCACGTCGAACGCCCTTCCTTCGGCGTCCGCCACGTCGAAGGGCACGACCAGCGGGTCCGCGCCGCGCTCCGCGCACCATCCGGTGTAGGCCGCCGTCACCGTACGGGCGTAGTGCTCGTCGCCGTGGCCCGACTGCAGGGCGATGCGGCGGGCGCCGGACGCGGAGAGGTGGTCCAGGACCTCGCGGGTGGTGGCCTCGTGGTCGTTGTCGACCCAGTGATCGCCGGGGCGCGGGTCGCCGGGGGCGCCGTCGAAGACCAGCGGGATGCCGCGGGCGCGAAGGGCCTGGACCATCGGGTCCCCGCGCGGGCTGTCCATGATCAGCATGCCGTCGACGGCGAGGCTGTGCCAGGAATCGTCCCCGGCGCGGGCGGCGGGCAGCGCGGTGAGGGCGTAGCCGCGGGCGTGGGCCGCGGTGGTGGCCGCCGTAACGACGCGCGAGAAGTAGGCGATCTCCGTGTAGTTCCAGGCCGTGGGGAACGTGGTGACCGCGATGCCGAGGGTCCGCGTGCGCGGGGCGGTGCGGCGGGTGCCGTAGCCGAGGGCGGTGGCGGTTTCCCGCACCCTGCGCCGTGTGGCGCCGCCCAGGCGGCCGGTGCCGTTCAGGGCGTGCGAGACGGTGGCGGTCGACACCTCCGCTGCGCGGGCTATGTCGGTGAGGGTGGGCCCTGGCACGGCGGTAATCCTACGGATTCCCTGTGCCGGGGGCCATGCCTCGACGGAATCCGTTGTGGGCGAGCGGTTCTGGTTAACGAGTTACTCGGTGAGTGTCTGTGCCACCGGGCCGCCGCTTCGCGGCGGATTTTTCCCGCCCACCCGCCCACCCGCCCGATTGCCCCGCGTCCCAGCAGCTAGGAGACAGATCCATGACCTCTCCGCACCCCTCCCCCCTCTCCCGGCGTGGGCTCATCGCCTCCGCCGGGGCCGCCGGGCTGCTCGCCTCGGTGGGTGCGTCCGCCGAAGCCGCGGCGCCCGCCGCCCCGCGCCGCTCCGCCGCCCTCGTCCTGCACAACTCCCGTGTCTTCAGCGGCGTCAAGGGCGACGCCCCCGCGCAGGCCGTCGCGGTCGGGCGGGACGGGAAGATCCTTGCCGTCGGGAGTGACGCCTCGCTCAAGCGGTTCATCGGGCGGGACACACAGGTGGTGGACGGGCGTGGCGGCACCGTCATGAGCGGCATCCACGACGGGCACGCCCATCCCATGGACGCCGCGAACCGCTCGCTGCGGCCCTCCCTGGCCGGCGCCGAGCAGACCGTCGAGGAGCTCCAGAAGACGCTGACGGGGTTCCTGAAGGACTCCGCCGAGCAGGAGCCCGACGGGTGGCTGGTGGTGGAGGACTGGAACCCGGTCGGGCTGCTGCCGCGCGGCACCGCCCCGCACCACTCCATGCTCGACGCCCTGCCGACCCGCCGCCCCGTCGCCCTGCGCGGCGGCGACGGGCACAACCTGTGGGCCAATCAGCGCGCCCTGGACATAGCGAAGATCACCGCGTCGACCCCCGACCCGGTCGGCGGCAAGATCGTCAAGGGCTCGGACGGCAAGCCGACCGGCGTGCTCAAGGACGACGCCCAGCCGCTCGTCTCCCGGCACATCCCCGAGCCCGACGAGACCCAGCTGGCGGACGCCGCCGCCAAGACCCTCGCCGAGGCCGCCGCGTCCGGCATCACGACCTTCATGGAAGCCGTGGTGGGGCGCGGCGAGCTGAAGCTGTATCAGCGCCTGGCCGAGTCGGGACGCCTGCTCCAGCGCATCGTGCCCGCCCTGCGCATCGAGACCGACCAGACCAAGGACCCGGCGGCGGCAGTCGCGTACGCGAGGGCGCTGCGGGAGGACTTCGGGGACGTACGCGGGCTCCGCTTCGGCACCGTCAAGGTGTTCCTGGACGGGGTCATCGAGTACCCGGCGCAGACCGCCGCGCTCCTGAAGCCCTACCTCGACAAGGACGGCAGGCCCACCGACCACCGCGGCGACCTCTATGTGTCCTCGGCGGACTACGGCCGTCTCACCGCCGCCTTCAACAAGGACGGTTGGCAGATGCACGCGCACGCCATCGGCGACCGCGCGGTCCGCACCTCCCTGGACGGATACGAGTACGCCCTGCGCAGGACCGGAGCGCGCGGCCTGCGCAACACCACAGCCCACCTCCAGCTCGTCGACCCCGCCGACCTGCCCCGCTTCGCCCGCCTCGGCGTCATCCCCTGCATGCAGCTCCAGTGGGCCACCCGCAACGTCTGGACGATGGACGCCCTGCTGCCCTACATCGGCGCCGACCGCCACCGTCTGCTGTACCCGGCGCGCAGCCTGGAGCGGCACGGGGCGCGGCTCGCCGGTGGCTCGGACTGGCCCGTCGATCCGCTGCAGGTGTGGAACCAGGTGCGTACCGCCGTCGACCGGTCGGGGGCCGAGGGCGAGGGTGATCTGTACCGCGAGGCGGAAGGTCTCAGTCGCTCGTCCGCCCTGCTCATGCACACCATCGGCACGGCGCGCCAACTCCGCATGGAGCACCTCACGGGAACCGTGGAACGGGGAAAGTCGGCCGATCTGGTGCTGCTCGACCGCGATGTGACGCGGTGTCCGGTGGCCGATATCAGCTCTGCCGAAGTGCGGCTGACGTTGACCGGAGGCACAGTGGTGCATGACGCCGACTCGGCGTCCGGGCGCGCTGCCGCCGCCCGGACGACGCGCGCGGCTGCCGGGCCCCGGCCCGCCGCGCAGGCCGCGGTGCACGGTGGGCGGCATGCCTCGTGCGGATGCGGCTGACGCGGCACGGGCAAGTGGCGTACAGAAACGACGTACGGGAACTTCCGTACCGAACAGGACGTTTCACGTATGGCCTACCCCAGCGCAGGCGTCATCTCATATCTGAGATAACCTGCTTCACATGGCAGACGATTACCTCGTACGTATCGGCAAGCTCATCCGTGACGCACGTCAGCACCGGGGCTGGACGCAGTCGCAGCTCGCCGAGGCGCTCAACACAAGTCAGAGCGCCGTGAACCGCATCGAGCGCGGTAACCAGAACATCAGCCTTGAGATGATCGCCCGTATCGGCGAAGCGCTTGACAGCGAGATCGTCTCCCTCGGGTATGCCGGGCCGATGCATCTGCGTGTGGTCGGCGGCCGCCGTCTCTCCGGGTCGATCGACGTCAAGACGAGCAAGAACGCCTGCGTGGCGCTGCTCTGTGCCTCCCTGCTCAACAAGGGACGCACGGTGCTGCGCCGCGTGGCGCGCATCGAGGAGGTCTACCGCCTCCTCGAAGTGCTCGGCTCGATCGGCGTCCGCACCCGTTGGATCAACGACGGGGTCGACCTGGAGATCGTGCCGCCGGCCAAGCTCGACATGGAGGCGATCGACGCGGAGGCCGCGATCCGGACCCGCTCGATCATCATGTTCCTCGGCCCGCTCCTTCACCGCATGGACCGCTTCAACCTGCCGTACGCGGGCGGTTGCGACCTCGGAACGCGCACCATCGAGCCGCACATGATCGCGCTGCGCCGCTTCGGTCTCGACATCGCCGCGACCGAGGGGCTGTACCACGCGGAGGTCGCGCGTGACGTCGTCCCCGACCGCCCGATCGTGCTGACCGAGCGCGGCGACACGGTGACCGAGAACGCCCTGCTGGCCGCGGCACGCAGCGACTGCACGACCGTCATCCGCAACGCCTCGTCGAACTACATGGTCCAGGACCTGTGCTTCTTCCTGGAGGCGCTCGGCGTGAAGGTCGAGGGCATCGGCACGACGACCCTCACCGTGCACGGCGTCCCGACCATCGACGTCGACGTCGACTACTCCCCCTCCGAGGACCCGGTCGAGGCGATGAGCCTGCTCGCCGCGGCGGTCGTCACGGAGTCCGAGCTGACGGTCAACCGCGTTCCGATCGAGTTCCTGGAGATCGAGCTCGCGGTCCTGGAGGAGATGGGGCTCGACCACGACCGCACGGCGGAGTACTTCGCCGACAACGGCCGTACGCGCCTGATCGACCTCACCGTCCGGCCCTCCAAACTGGAGGCGCCGATCGACAAGATCCACCCGATGCCGTTCCCCGGCCTGAACATCGACAACGTCCCCTTCTTCGCGGCCATCGCGGCGGCGGCGCAGGGCAAGACGCTGATCCACGACTGGGTCTACGACAACCGGGCGATCTATCTGACCGACCTCAACCGCCTCGGCGGGCGCCTCCAACTCCTCGACCCGCACCGGGTGTTGGTGGAGGGCCCGACCCGCTGGCGCGCCGCCGAGATGATGTGCCCGCCCGCACTGCGGCCCGCCGTGGTCGTCCTTCTCGCGATGATGGCCGCCGAGGGCACCTCCGTCCTGCGCAACGTGTACGTGATCAACCGGGGGTACGAGGAGCTGGCGGAGCGGCTCAACTCCGTGGGCGCGCAGATCGAGACGTTCCGGGACATCTAGCACCCGGCTCTCCCGCTCAGGACCCGAATCTCGCGCTACGGCCGGGCAACGATCGCCGGTCGTCACTGGAGATCCGTGAGGGCGCGGTGCTGGGGTGGGGTGCATGACAGATCGCACCCTTGTTCCCGGCGCACGCGCCCTCGTCGTGCTCGGCGCCTCGCTGGCCCTGCTCGCGGCGGGGTGCGGCGAGCAGGCATCCGACGGCAAGGACTCCCGGGGCTCCAAGGGCGGCGGCACCCCCGTGTCGACCCCGTCCGCTTCCCGTCCCGTGCCGTCCGACGGCAAGGGTTCCAAGGACCCGGACGACATCAACGGGGACGGGCACCGCGACCTGCTCGTCCCGTTGCCCTCGCGCAGCGAGAACGGCGATGGGCAGACCGCCGTCGTCTTCGGCTCCGCCAAGGGCCTCGACCCGTCGACGCACGCCGTGTACGACTACCTGCCGGGCAGCGTCACCACCGCCGACCTGGACGGCGACGGTTATCCCGACTTCGTGTCCAGCGTCGACGGGTCCATGGAACAGGGGCAGCCGACCGTGGACTGGGGCGGCCCCGGCGGACCGGAGCCCGGCGCGGAGCCGGCCCGGCTCCAGGTACCGGAGGCCGGTGTGTCCGGCCCGGTGCGGGGCGACTTCGACGGAGACGGTCACCACGACATCGCGGCGCTCCGGCAGGACGGGTCCGTGACCCTCCTGTACGGCCCCTTCACCCGGTCCGGCGCCCCGGCCCGCACCGACACCCGTACCGGCGGGGGCAGTTGGCTGGCCGCGGACGACATCGCCCCGTCGGGAAAGCCGCGCGCGACCGGCCTGCTCGTCCACGAGGGCGACGACGGCGAGCAGACGGCCGGGGTCCTCTACCCGGCGCGCCCCGGAAGCGGCCTCTCCCGCACCCCCACCGCACTCCGCAAGGGCAACGCGGTCGCGTTCGGCGACTACGACGGCGACGGCGCCCGCGATCTGGCCATCGGCGACAACGGAAGCCGCAACAACGAGCCGGACACGGAGGAAGAACCGGAGACGGTCTTCTCGCTCGCGGTCTACCCCGGCAAGGGCGGCGAGCCGATCACGCACAAGTTCCCCGAGAGTCGCGAGAACTCCTACTACGGGCCCGGCGACTACACCTCCGCGGACCCGGACGGCGACGGCAGGGACGCCGTCGTCGTCGCGACGGACGACGGGGCGCTGCTGATCGACGGCGAGCAGCGCACCGAGGTGTCCCGGGAAGGGCCATCGCGGATGCAGGGCAAGAAGATCCCGGCCCGGTCGCGGGACGCGCGCCTGTACGCCGCCGCCGATTTCGACGCCGACGGCAAGGAGGAGCTGATCCTCAACTGGGGCGCGAGCACGCTCTTCATGTACGGCGAGAAGCCCACGCACTGGTGGCTCACCGACGGCACCACGTCGCGGGACAAGAGCGCCTTCGCCACGACGTCGTTCGCGGGACGCGACTGAGACGCACCCCGTCAGAGGCCCGGGGCTCAGTCGAGCACCGCCACCCCGTCCAGCTCCACGAGGCACTCCGCGTCCCACAGGCGGACCGCCCCGATCACCGCCATCGCGGGATATTCGCGCCCCGCCAACCGCCGCCAGATGCGGCCCAGTTGCGGGGCCTGCTCGCGGTAGTCGGCGACGTCCGTGGCGTAGACCGTGACGCGGGCGAGGTCGGCGGGGGTGCCGCCCGCGTGGTGCAGGGCGGTGAGGAGATTGGTCAGGGCCAGCTCGAACTGCTCGGGCAGGGTCGTGCCGGTGACCTTGCCGTCGGTGTCCAACGCCGTCTGGCCCGCGAGGAACACCAGACGTCCGCCGGTCGCGGTGACGGCGTGCGAGAAGCCGGTGGCCGGGGAGAGCTCGGAGGGGTTGACGCGTTCGAGGCTCATGCGGAGGGCTCCTCGGGGGTGGCGGACTGTGGGGTGGCGGGCTGGGCTCCGTCTGCGTGGGCGGCGTACAACTCCTTGGCGATGATGGTGCGTTGGACCTCGCTCGCGCCCTCGTAGATGCGGGGTGCCCGCACCTCGCGGTAGAGGTGTTCGAGGAGGTGCCCCCGTTGCAGGGCGCGCGCCCCGTGCAGCTGGACCGCAGCGTCCACGACGTACTGTGCCGTCTCCGTGGCCATCAGCTTGGCCATGGCGGCGCGTCGGGCGATGTCCGGTTCGCCGCGGTCGTACGCGGCTGCTGCCGCGTGCACCATCAGGCGGGACGCCTCGGTCCGGGTGGCCATCTCGGCGACCTGGTGCGCCACCGCCTGGAGGTCCTTCAACTTGGCGCCGAACGCGTCCCGTTGAGCGGTGTGCGCGAGCGTCGCGTCGAGGGCCGCGGCCGCCATGCCCACCGCGAAGGCGCCGACGCTCGGGCGGAAGCGGTTGAGGGTGGTCATGGCGACGCGGAAGCCGCGGTCGGGTTCGCCGAGCACGTCGTCGCCCGTCACTGTCACGCCGTCGAAGGCGAGGGCACCGATCGGGTGCGGGGAGAGCATGTCCAGGGGGGTGCCGGTGAGGCCCGCGCGGTCGGCGGGCACGAGGAAGGCGGTGACGCCGCGGGCGCCGGCGCCGGGAGTCGTACGCGCGAAGACGGTGTAGAAGTCGGCCTCGGGGGCGTTCGAGATCCAGCACTTCTCGCCGGTGAGCCGCCAGGAGGAAGCGCCGTCCGGCTCCGCACGCAGGGCCAGGGCGGCGGCGTCCGAGCCCGCGCCGGGTTCGGAGAGCGCGAAGGCGGCGACGGCGCGCCCCGCGCGGGCGGGTGCGAGCCACTGCTCGCGCTGCCTCGCGGACCCGTACGCGGCGACGGGATGCGCCCCGAGCCCTTGCAGGGCGAGCGCGGTCTCGGCCTCCGTACAGGCGTAGGCGAGGGACTCGCGCAGGAGGCAGAGACCCAGGGCACCCGACGTGGCGTGCGGGGCCCGTGAGGTCGCGGAGCCGCCCGGCACCTCCCCCGCGAACAGGTGCTTCAGAAGCCCCAGTTCCCCCAGCGTCTCCACGAGGGGGCGGTTCACGCGGCCCGGCTCGCCCTTCTCCGCCAGCGGGCGCAGCCGCTCGTCGGCGAGGGTGCGTAGCTCCGCACACCATGCGGTTTGTTCTGGATTGAGCGAGAATGCCGTCATGCCGGGCCCCTCCTCTATCGCGCACCGTTGACTGTCGTCACCATCACGATACGCTCGTTGTGCGAGCTCACCACAAGCCCTAACGGCAAGGGGGCGACCGCTGTGGACGCCAAGAGTGCACTGCGACTCCATCCATCGGCTCACGTCGACACCTTCGCCCGGGAGCATCTCCCGCCGCCGGAGCAGTGGCCCGCGTTCGTCCACGACCGGCCCGAGCTGCACTACGCCGACCGCCTCAACTGCGGCGCCGAGCTACTGGACCGGACGGTGGAGCGGCACGGCGCCGACCGCCCCGCCTTCCGTACGGGCTCCGGCGACGTCTGGTCGTACGGCGAACTGCAGCGGCACGTGGACCGGATCGCGCACGTCCTGACCGGCGAACTCGACGTACTGCCGGGCCAGCGCGTCCTGCTGCGCGGCCCCACCACCCCCTGGCTCGCGGCCTGCTGGCTCGCGGTGATGAAGGCGGGCGCGGTCGCGGTCACCGTCCTGGCCCAGCAGCGCCCGCACGAGCTGACGACCATGTGCGAGATTGCGGAGGTCGGGCACGCCCTGTGCGACGCACGGGCCGTGGACGATCTGGTCAAGGCCGGTATCCCGGGGCTGCGTGTCACCACCTTCGGCGGGGACACGGAGGACGACCTGCTCGCGCGCGCCGCCCGGCGGACCGACGACGTCTACGTACCCGCCGACACCGCCGCCGACGACGTGGCCCTCATCGCCTTCACGTCCGGTACCACCGGGCGCCCCAAGGGCTGTATGCACTTCCACCGCGACGTGCTCGCCATCGCCGACACCTTCGCGCGCCACGTCCTGAAGCCGGTGCCCGACGACGTGTTCGCGGGGAGCCCGCCGCTCGGTTTCACCTTCGGGCTCGGCGGCCTCGTCATCTTTCCGCTGCGGTTCGGCGCCTCGTCGCTGCTCCTGGAACAGTCCGCGCCCAAGCAGCTGCTGCCCGCGATCGGCGAGCACGGCGTGAGCGTGCTCTTCACGGCGCCGACCGCCTACCGCACGATGCTCGACGAGCTGCGGGGGCCGGACCCCTGCGACGTCTCCACGCTGCGGCGCTGCGTCTCCGCGGGCGAGAATCTGCCCGCCGCCACCTGGCAGGCGTGGCACGAGCGCACCGGCCTGCGCATCATCAACGGCATCGGCGCCACCGAGCTGCTGCACATCTTCATCTCCGCCGCGGACGAGGCGATACGCCCCGGCACCACGGGACGCCCCGTTCCGGGGTGGCACGCGCGCGTGGTCGACGATTCGGGGGCGCCGGTGCCGGACGGGGAGCCGGGGCTGCTCGCGGTGCGCGGGCCCGTCGGCTGCCGGTATCTGGGCGACGAGCGACAGCTCCAGTACGTGCGGCACGGCTGGAACGTCACCGGCGACACCTATGTCCGGGACGCCGACGGCTACTTCACCTACGTGGCCCGCGCGGACGACATGATCATCTCGGCCGGGTACAACATCGCGGGCCCGGAGGTCGAGGAGGCTCTGCTGCGCCACCCCGATGTCCTGGAGACGGCCGTCGTGGGCCTGCCCGACGAGCTGCGCGGGCAGCAAGTCGTCGCCTACGTGGTCCAGCGCCCGGGCACGGAACGGGCCCCGGAGCGGCTGCGCGAGTTCGTGAAGGGCGAGCTGGTGCCGTACAAGTGCCCGCGCGAGATCGTCTACCTGGACGCGCTGCCGCGTACCGCGACGGGCAAACTGCAACGGTTCCGGCTGCGGGAGCCGGGGCCCGTAGAGTGATCACGTGTCCGAGCAGCACACTCCACGGTCCCTGATCGTCACCTTCTACGGCGCCTACGGGCGCGCGGCTCCCGGCCCGGTGCCGGTCGCCGAACTTGTCAGGCTCCTCGCCCCCCTCGGCGTGGACGCCCCGTCCGTGCGCTCCTCCGTCTCGCGGCTCAAGCGGCGCGGTCTCCTCGTCCCCGCGCGGACGGCGGCGGGCGCGGCGGGGTACGCCCTGTCACCGGACGCGCGTCAGCTCCTGGAGCACGGCGACCGGCGCATCTACGCGGCTCCCCCGGCCGCGCGACAGGGCGGCGGCTGGGTGCTCGCCGTCTTCTCCGTACCGGAGTCGGAGCGCCAGAAGCGGCACCTGCTGCGCTCCCGTCTCGCCGGGCTCGGCTTCGGGACGGCCGCTCCGGGGGTGTGGATCGCCCCGGCGCATCTCTACGAAGAGACCCGGCACACCCTGGAGCGCCTCCAACTCGCCTCGTACGTCGACCTGTTCCGTGGCGAGCACCTGGGCTTCGCGGCGACGGCGGACGCGGTGGCCCGCTGGTGGGACCTGTCCTCGATCGCCAAGGAGCACGAGGCGTTCCTCGACCGGCACGAGCCGGTGCTCCGGGCCTGGCAGGGCCGCACGGACACCCCGCCGCAGGAGGCGTACCGCGACTATCTCCTCGCCCTGGACTCCTGGCGCCGGCTGCCGTACGCCGATCCGGGCCTTCCGGGGGAACTGCTGCCGGACGGGTGGCCCGGCGACCGGTCCGCCGAGGTGTTCGCGGCGCTCGACGGACGGCTGCGGGACGCGGGGGCGGAGTTCGTCAACTCCCCAGCTTAAGGCGGGGCTTGGGCGCGTCCGTGCGTCCGGTCTGCGGGCGGCGGCTGCCCGCGCCGTACTGCTGGGGCCAGGCGACCCCGGGACCCGCGTAACCCTGCTCGGCCGCCGCGTGCAGCGTCCAGTGCGGGTCGTAGAGATGCGGGCGCGCGAGGGCGCACAGGTCCGTGCGGCCCGCCAGGATCAGGGAGTTGACGTCGTCCCAGGAGGAGATGGCGCCGACCGTGAGGACGGGGACGCCGGTTTCGTTGCGGATGCGGTCGGCGAACGGGGTCTGGTAGGAGCGGCCGTACGCGGGGCGCTCGTCGGAGACCACCTGGCCCGTGGAGACGTCGATCGCGTCGGCTCCGTGCGCGGCGAAGGCGCGGGCGATCGCGACCGCGTCCTGCGCGGTGGTGCCGCCTTCGGCCCAGTCGGTGGCTGAAATGCGGACCGTCATGGGTTTGCCGTGGGGCCACACGCCCCGTATCGCGTCGAAGACTTCGAGGGGGAAGCGCAGGCGGTTCTCCAGGGAGCCGCCGTACTCGTCCGTCCTGCGGTTGGTGAGCGGCGAGAGGAACCCGGAGAGCAGATAGCCGTGCGCGCAGTGCAGTTCCAGGAGGTCGAATCCGGCGCGCTCGGCCCGCCGGGCCGCCTCGGTGAACTGTTCGCGGATTTCGTCTAGCCCGGCGCGGTCCAGCTCGTGCGGGCGCTGGCTGTTCGCCTTGTACGGGAGGGGCGAGGGCGCCACGAGCGGCCAGTTGCCCTCGTCGAGGGGTTCGTCGATGCCCTCCCACATCAGCTTCGTCGAGCCCTTGCGGCCCGAGTGCCCGAGCTGGACGCCGATCGCGGTGCCGGGCGCCTGCGCGTGCGCGAAGTCCGTGATGCGACGCCAGGCGTCGGCCTGCGCGTCGGTGTAGAGCCCGGCGCAGCCCGGTGTGATGCGGCCCCGCTCGCTGACGCACACCATCTCCGTCATGACCAGGCCCGCGCCGCCGAGCGCCCGCGCGCCCAGGTGGACGAGGTGGAAGTCGCCGGGGACGCCGTCCGCGGCGGAGTACATGTCCATGGGCGACACGACCACGCGGTTGCGCAGGGTGAGGTCGCGAAGCCGGAAGGGCGTGAACATCGGCGGCGTACCCTCCGGGCAGCCGAAGTCGCGCTCGACGGACTCGGTGAAGCGGGCGTCGCGCAGGCGCAGGTTGTCGTGGGTGACGCGGCGGCTGCGGGTGAGCAGGTTGAAGGCGAACTGGCGTGGCGGCTGGCCGAGATAGTCGGGGAGGCGCTCGAACCACTCCAGGCTGGCGCGGGCGGCGCGCTGCGTGGACTCGACGACGGGGCGGCGCTCCGTCTCGTACGCGGCGAGGGCCTCGGGGATGCCGGGCTGCTCCTCCAGGCAGGCGGCGAGCGCGAGAGCGTCCTCGACGGCGAGCTTGGTGCCGGAGCCGATGGAGAAGTGGGCGGTGTGGGCCGCGTCGCCGAGCAGGACCGTATTGCCGTGCGACCAGCGTTCGTTGACGACCGTGCGGAAGTTGATCCAGGAGGACTTGTTGCCGCGCAGGGTCCGGCCGCCGAGGGCGTCGGCGAAGATCTTGGCGCAGCGTTCGGTCGAATCGCGCTCGTCGAGCTCGGCGAACCCGGCCGCCTCCCACACCTCTTCGCGCATCTCGACGATGACCGTGGACTCGCCCGATCCGGCGGTCGAGAACGGGTAACCGTGCAGCTGCATCACGCCGTGCTCGGTCTCGGCGATCTCGAAGCGGAAGGCATCGAAGGCGAAGTCGGCCGCGAGCCAGATGTAGCGGCAGCGGTGTGTCTCGACGCTCGGACCGAAGGCCCCGGCCTGCGCCTCGCGCGTGAGGCTGTGCACGCCGTCCGCCGCGATGACCAGGTCGTACGAGGTGGAGAGCTCGGCCGCCGGCGGCGCCTCCGCGCTGAAGCGCAGGTCGACGCCGAGCTGCCGGCACCGCTCGTGCAGGACGCCGAGCAGTCTGCGCCGCCCGAGCGCCGCGAAGCCGTGCCCGCCCGAGGTGTGGCGGCTGCCCCGGTGCACGATGTCGATGTCGTCCCAGCGCACGAACTCCGCCTGGAGCGCGGCGTAGACGACGGGGTCGGCGTGCTCGATGCCGCCGAGCGTCTCGTCGGAGAGGACGACGCCGAAGCCGAAGGTGTCGTCCGGGGCGTTGCGCTCCCAGACGGTGATCTCGCGCTCCGGGTCGAGCCGCTTGAGGAGGGCCGCGGCGTAGAGCCCTCCGGGCCCGCCGCCGATGACGGCGATGCGGTGGGCGGTGCCGCTCCCGGTGGCCGGCATCGTCAGCGCCCCTGCCACTTGGGCGGGCGCTTGTATGTGAACGCCGCGTGGAATTCCTTGTAGTCCTCGCCGGTCATGAGGAGCGCCTGCGTCGCGGCGTCCAGCTCCACGGCTGCGGCGAGCGGCATGTCCAGTTCGGAGGTCAGGAGCGCCTTGGTCTGCGCGTACGCGAGGGACGGGCCGTCGGCGAGGCGGCGCGCGAGGGTCTGTGCGGCCCCGGCCGCCTTCCCCTCGTCCGTCAGCTCGCTGATCAAGCCGATCCGCTCGGCCTCGGGGGCGCGCACCGGGTCGCCGAGCATCAGGATGCGGGTGGCGTGGCCGAGGCCGACGACACGGGGCAGGAGGTACGCGGCGCCCATGTCGCCGCCCGACAGGCCGACCCGCGTGAAGAGGAAGGAGAACCGCGCCGAGGGGTCCGCCACCCGGAAGTCGGCGGCGAGGGCGAGCACCGCTCCGGCACCCGCGGCCACCCCGTGCACCGCAACGACCACCGGGAAGGGGCACTCCCTGATGGCCCGTACGACCTGTCCCGTCATGCGGTTGAAGTCGAGCAGCTGCGCGGTGTCCATGCCGAGGGTCGCGCCGATGATCTCGTCGACGTCACCGCCCGAGCAGAAGCCGCGCCCCTCCCCGCCGAGCACCAGGGCGCGCACGGACTTGTCGCGGGACAGCTCGGCCAGGAGATCGCGCAGGTCGGCGTAGGCGCCGAAGGTGAGGGCGTTCAGTTTGTCGGGGCGGTCGAGCGTGACCGTGGCGACCCCCTCCTCCACCTGAACGCGGATGTGCTGCCAGTCAGGTGTGCGGGGGGCGGAGCCGGTGAAAGGACTCATGACGACGTGCGGCCTCCTCGGTCGGGGCGGCGGCGGTCTGCTTCGTGGAGTTACCTCTGCCCTTCAAAGTTATCACTCGTCCGTGACCATCGTCACGAGTACGCGATAAACACCCCGGGTAGAGCTCCCTGAGCAGAACCGAAATCCCGATATGCACGTCTTGTCACCCAGACCGCCCAAGGGTCGGACGTCCCGGAAATGCCCGACCGTCGGCCCTGTCGACATAGCGCTTAAGATTCGTACGGTTGAAAGCAGGACCTCCTGCTGCCCTGAACGGACCCGCCTTGCACGAACCTCCTGCTCCCGCCTCGTGGCGCATCGCGCTGCCGCACACCGCTGCGGCAGTACCGATCGCCCGCGCACTGGTGCGCACCGCGCTCACGGAGATCGAGTCGCGTGCCGACAGCGACACCGCCGAGCTGCTCACGGCCGAGCTGGTGGCGAACGCGGTGGAGCACACCTCGGGAGAGGACCCGATAGAGCTCGTCATAGAGCTCCTGCCGACGGGCTGCCAGGTGGAGGTCCACGACTCGAACCCGCTGCCGCCCGGCGATCTCAGCGATCCCGGGCCGATGAGCGAGCCGGACCCCTGGCAGGAGCACGGGCGCGGCCTGCTCCTGATCCGCACCCTCAGCTCGTCCTGCGGTCACCGCCCGACCGGCTCCGGCAAGGCGGTCTGGTTCACGCTCCCCGCGGCTTAGCCGCACCGGCCTCGGCGGCCCCGGCAGCCTCGGCGGCCTTGCCGAGCCGGGAGTGACGGCGCCCGTACAGCGCGTACACCAGCGCGCCCACAACGAGGAACACGGCGAACTGCACCCACGTCGTCCAGCCCGTGCCCCAGATCAGATAGAGGCAGAAGCCCACGCCCAGGATCGGGCTCACGGGGTACAGCGGCACCCGGAAGGTGCGCTTGAGCTCCGGCGCCGAGCGGCGGAGGGCGAGCACCGCGACATTCACCACGACCATGATCCCCAGCGTGCCGATCGTCGTCAGGCCGACCACCACGTCGAGCGACGAGAAGGCGGCGGGGACCGCGAAGACCGCCGCGACGATCCAGGTGTTGGCGACCGGCGTCGAGGTCTTCGGCGATACGCGCTCGAAGACGCGCGGGATGAGCCCGTCGCGGGACATCGACATCAGGATGCGGGTCTGCCCGTACATCACGGCGAGTACGACAGACGCGATGGCCACGACCGCGCCGAAGGCGATGATGCCGCCGCCGACCGCCGAATCGGTGACCTTGTCGACGACCAGCGAGAGCGCGGCGGGCTTGTCGGCGACCGCGTCCGCGCCCAGGGCGCCGATCGCACCGAGGGCGACGGCGACGTACAGCAGCGTGACGACGCCGATGCAGACCAGGATGGCGATCGGGATGTTGCGCCGGGGGTTCTTGACCTCTTCGCCCGCCGTGGTGATCGCGTCGAAGCCGATGAAGGAGAAGAAGGCCAGCGAGGCGCCCGCGGTGATGCCGGAGACTCCGGCGCCCGCGAAGGGCGTGAGGTTGCCGGCCTTGAACGCGGTGAACGCGATCGCCAGGAAGAGCAGCAGGATCCCGATCTTGAGCACGGCCATGGCGGCCGTCGCCCCCGCGCTCTCCCGGATGCCGCGCACGAGCAGCACCGCGGCAAGCAGGATCACGATCACGGCGGGCAGGTTCACGACGCCGCCCTCGCCGGGCCCCGCGGAGAGCGCGTCGGGCAGCTGCCAGCCGGTGAGGCTGTCGAGCAGCTCGTTGAGGTACTGGCTCCAGCCGACCGCCACGGCGGACACGGAGACGCCGTACTCCAGGAGCAGGCACCAGCCGACGAGGAACGCGGTGCGCTCGCCGAGCGAGGCGTACGCGAAGGAGTACGAGCTGCCGGAGACCGGGATCGCGCCGCCCAGCTCGGCGAACGAGAAGGCGGTGAAGATGCAGGTCACGGCGGCCAGGAAGTACGAGACGGCGACCGCGGGGCCCGCCTCGGCGACGCTGTCGGAGAGGCCGACGAAGATGCCGGTGCCGACGATCGCGCCGACACCGAAGCACACCAGCTGGAACAGGCCCATGGTGCGCTTGAGGCCGTGGCCTTCGAGGTCGGCGCCCGATTCGGCGACGAGGAGTTCGGGGGACTTGATGCGGAGTCCTGCCGGACCGGTCGGGCGCATGCGGTGGTTCTCATTTCGGTGGTGCGGGGAGCGGCCGGGGTGTGCCGCGAAAAAGCGGGGCCGGGGGAAGGTGTTCCCCGGCCCCACCCTTGTGAGCGTGCGGTAACGCGTTCAGGCGAGTGTGGCGACGAGAATCGCCTTGATGGTGTGCAGGCGGTTCTCGGCCTCGTCGAAGACGACGGAGTGCGCCGACTCGAAGACCTCGTCGGTGACCTCGAGAGAGCTTAGTCCGTACTGGGCGTGGATATCGCGGCCGACCTGCGTGCCCAGGTCGTGGAAGGCCGGGAGGCAGTGCAGGAACTTCACGTCGGCGTTGCCCGTGGCGCGCAGGACGTCCATGGTCACCGCGTACGGCGCGAGGGCCTCGATGCGCTCGGCCCAGATCTGCTTGGGCTCGCCCATGGAGACCCAGACGTCGGTCACGACGAAGTCGGCGCCCGCGACGCCCCCGGCGATGTCCTCGCTGAGCGTGATCCGGGCACCGCTGGCCTCGGCGAGCTCGCGCGCCTTGGCGACGATCTCCTCGGCGGGCCAGTAGGCCTTCGGCGCGACGATGCGTACGTCCATGCCGAGCAGCGCGGCGGTGATCAGGTACGAGTTGCCCATGTTGAAACGGGCGTCACCGAGATAGGCGAAGGCGATGTCGGTGAGGGGCTTCGTGCTGTGCTCGGTCATCGTGAGCACGTCGGCGAGCATCTGGGTGGGGTGCCAGTCGTCGGTCAGGCCGTTGTAGACGGGCACGCCCGCGTAGGCGCCGAGCTCCTCGACCGTCGACTGGGCGTCGCCGCGGAACTGGATGGCGTCGAACATCCGGCCGAGGACCCGCGCGGTGTCCTTCGGGGACTCCTTGCTCCCGATGTGGGATCCGGCCGGGTCTATGTACGTCGTGGAGGCACCCTGGTCGGCGGCCGCGACCTCGAAGGAGCAGCGCGTCCGCGTGGAGGACTTCTCGAAGATCAGCGCGACGTTCTTGCCGCGCAGGCGCTGCGTCTCGGTCCCCGCCTTCTTGGCCGCCTTCAGCTCGGCGGCAAGATCGATCAGGCCGCGGAACTCCTCGGCGGTGAAGTCCAGCTCCTTGAGGAAGTGGCGGCCGGTGAGGTCGATGGCCATGATGGCGCTCCAGGGGTACGCGTACGGGATTACTGGAAGTCTATACGACGCTCCACATTTCTATACAGACCCCATTCTCGCGCGGACTCGGCCGCTCCGCACCGGCTCGGCGGCGCATTGGCTCGGCGGGGCGGCGGCTCGGCGGCGCACCCGCTCAGTCGACGGGGTCCCGCTGCACCGGGCAGCTCATGCACCGCGGGCCGCCCCGGCCCCGCCCCAGCTCGCTCCCCAGGATCTCGATCACCTCGATGCCCTCCTTGCGCAGATGCGTGTTCGTCGTCGAGTTCCGCTCGTACGCCACGACGACGCCCGGCTCCACCGCGAGGACGTTGCAGCCGTCGTCCCACTGCTCGCGCGCGGCCGCGTGCACGTCCTGGGTGGCCGTGAGGACCCGGATGCCGCTGAGGCCGAGTGCCGCCGCTATCGCCCGGTGCATGTGCTCGGGCGGGTGGTCGGTCACCTTCAGCTCCCGGCCGTCGACACCCGGCTCGATGGTGTACGAGCGGAGCATGCCCAGGCCCGCGTACTGCGTGAAGGTGTCGCTGTCGACCATCGTCATCACCGTGTCGAGATGCATGAACGCGCGGCCCTTCGGCATGTCCAGGGCCACGATGGTCTGCGCGGAGCCCGCAGCGAAAAGCTTGTGCGCGAGCATCTCGACGGCCTGCGGCGTGGTGCGCTCGCTCATGCCGATCAGGACCGCGCCCCGGCCGATCACCAGGACATCGCCGCCCTCGATGGTCGAGGGATAGTCCGACTGCCCCCGGGACCAGACGTGGAAGTCCTCGGAGCGGAAGAGCGGGTGGTGCCGGTAGATCGCCTCGAAGTGCACGGTCTCGCGCTGCCGGGCGGGCCAGCGCATGGCGTTGATGGAGACGCCGTCATAGATCCAGGCCGAGGTGTCGCGCGTGAAGAGGTGATTGGGCAGCGGGCCGAGCAGGAAGTCGTCCAGGTCCATGCAGTGGAAGCGCACGGACGTCGGCTCCGGGTGGCGCTCCAGGAACTCCCGCTTGGTCATCCCGCCTATCAGCGCCTCGGCGAGCTCCGCGGAGGGCAACGTCTCGAACGCGGCCCGCAGATGGTCCGTCGCGAGCGGCCCGTACTCCTTCTCGTCGAAGACCCGGTCAAGGACGAGGAGGCGCGCGCCGGGCACGTCCAGGGTCTCGGTCAGCAGGTCGCCGAAGAGGTGGACGGCCACCCCGCGGTCGCGCAGCACGTCGGCGAACCCGTCGTGTTCCTGGCGGGCTCTTCGGACCCACAGGACGTCGTCGAAGAGCAACGCGTCCTTGTTGGTCGGCGTGAGCCGTTTGAGCTCCAGGTCAGGGCGGTGCAGGATCACGCGGCGCAGCCGCCCGGCCTCGGAGTCGACATGGAATCCCATGGACTCCATCTTTCCCCTGCCGGACGGCCGTTGCCCCCTGTTGCCTAAAGCCGCGGGTCCACCGGCTCCGACTCCAGGGCCAGGACCGCGAACACCGCCTCGTGCACGCGCCAGAGCGGCTCGCCCGCCGCGAGGCGGTCCAGGGCCTCCAGACCGAGCGCGTACTCACGGATCGCGAGCGAGCGCTTGTGGCCGAGGAAGCGGCCGCGCAGCTTGTCGAGGTGGTCGGGGCGGGTGTACTCCGGGCCGTAGATGATCCGGAGGTACTCGCGTCCGCGGCACTTGATGCCGGGCTGCACGATCCGGCCCTTGCCGTCGCGGACCAGCGCCTCGACCGGCTTGACGACCATGCCCTCGCCGCCGCGGCTGGTCATCTCCAGCCACCAGTCGACGCCTGCCTGGACCGACGCCTCGTCACCGGTCTCGACATAGAGCCGCCGGGTGGTCTGCAGGAGGCCGGTGCCGTCGTGCTCCACCATGCGGTCGATCAGGCCCAGCTGTTCGTCGTGCGGTAGTGCGGCGAGGCTGCGGCCCTGGACGGCCAGAATCTGGAACGGCGCGAGGCGCACGCCCTCCAGACCGTCGGTCGGCCAGCAGTAACGGCGGTAGGCGTCCGTGAACGCGGCCGCGTCCACGGCCCGTTCGCGCTGCCTGGCCAGGAGCCCTCCGGTGTCGACGCCGCGCGCCGCCGCCGCTTCCAGGGCGGCGATCGCGCCGGGGAAGACGGCTCCGGAGGCGGCGCCCACGGCTGCGTACTGCGTGCGGAGCAGGCCGGACGCCTTCAGCGACCAGGGCATCAACTCCGCGTCGAGCAGCAGCCAGTCGGTGTCGAGCTCCTGCCACAGGCCCGCTTCGGTGACGGCGGTGCGCACGCGGCCGAGTATCTCCTCGGTGACTTCGGGGTCGCCGAAGAAGGGCCGCCCCGTACGCGTGCAGAGCGAGCCGGTCGGTCCGTCCACGCCGAAGCGCTCGCGGGCCACGTCCGCGTCGCGGCACACCAGGGCCACGGCGCGCGAGCCCATGTGCTTCTCCTCGCACACGACCCGGGCGACCCCGTCCTGCGCGTACGACGCGAAGGCCTCGGCCGGGTGTTCCAAGTAGCCCTCACGCTGCGAGGTCGCGGTCGGCGCCATCGTCGGCGGGAGGTACGGGAGGAGCCGCGGGTCGACGGCGAAGCGGCTCATGACCTCAAGGGCCGCCGCGGCGTTCTCCTCGCGCACGGCGACGCGTCCCGCCTGGCCGGTCTCCACGGCACGGCGGCCGTGCACGTCGTTCAGGTCGAGGGGCCGTCCGTCGTGACCGCCCGGAGCCTCGGTGCTGAGCGGCTTGGCCGGCTCGTACCAGACCTGCTCCGCCGGTACGTCGACGAGTTCGCGCTCCGGCCAGCGCAGCGCGGTGAGCTTGCCGCCGAACACGGCACCGGTGTCCAGGCAGATGGTGTTGTTGAGCCAGGTCGCGGTCGGCACGGGGGTGTGGCCGTAGACCACGGCGGCGCTGCCGCGGTAGTCCTCCGCCCACGGGTAGCGAACGGGCAGGCCGAACTCGTCGGTCTCGCCGGTCGTGTCTCCGTAGAGCGCGTGCGAGCGCACCCGGCCCGACGTACGCCCGTGGTACTTCTCGGGCAGGCCCGCGTGGCAGACGACGAGCTTGCCGCCGTCAAGGACGTAGTGCGAGACGAGTCCGTCCACGAACTTGCGCACGCTCGCGCGGAATTCCTCGCTCTCCGCGTCCAGCTGCTCGATGGTCTCGGCGAGCCCGTGGGTGTGCTGGACCTTGCGGCCCTTGAGGTAGCGGCCGAGCTTGTTCTCGTGGTTGCCCGGTACGCAGATGGCGGTGCCGTCGCCGACCATCGACATGACACGGCGCAGCACGCCCGGGGAGTCCGGGCCGCGGTCGACGAGGTCGCCCACGAAGACGGCGGTGCGCCCTTCGGGGTGCGCGCCGTCGGCGTAACCGAGCTTGCCGAGCAGGGTGTCCAGTTCGGCGGCGCAGCCGTGGATGTCGCCGATGATGTCGAAGGGGCCCGTGAGGTGGGAGAGGTCGTTGTAGCGCTTCTCGGTGACGATGGTGGCGCCGTCGACCTCGTCCACGCCCCTGAGGACGTGGACCTTCCTGAACCCCTCGCGCTCCAGGTGCTTCAGGGAGCGTCGCAGTTCGCGCTGGTGGCGCTGGATGACGCGGCGCGGCATGCCGGCGCGGTCCGAGCGCTCGGCGTTGCGTGCGGCGCAGACCTCCTCGGGCACGTCCAGGACGATGGCGATGGGCAGCACGTCGTGCTCCCTGGCCAACTGGATCAGCTGCTTGCGGCTCTCGCTCTGCACATTGGTCGCGTCGACGACGGTGCGCCGGCCCGCGGCGAGACGCTTGCCCGCGATGTAGTGCAGCACGTCGAAGGCGTCGCCGCTCGCGCCCTGGTCGTTCTCGTCGTCGGCGACGAGGCCGCGGCAGAAGTCGCTGGAGAGCACCTCGGTGGGCTTGAAGTGCTTGCGCCCGAAGGTGGACTTGCCGGAGCCGGTGGCGCCGACGAGGACGACGAGGGAGAGATCGGTGACGGGCAGCACGCGTCCCGCGGGAGCCTCTGTGGTGGAGAGGGGGCCGGCGCTGGTGCCGGTTTCATTCGTCATGCTGCCTGCACCTCCTTCGCGTTCTTGTCGGTCTTCTCGGTCTTCTCGGTCTTCTCTGCCTGCGTGAACACGGCCATCTGGGTCGGCGGACCCACCTCGGGGTCGTCATCGCCGACGGGCACGAAGTCCACCTCATAGCCGTGCCGGTCGGCGACCTGGCGGGCCCAGCCGCGGAACTCCTCGCGCGTCCACTCGAACCGGTGGTCGCCGTGCCGGACGTGCCCGGCGGGGAGCGTCTCCCAGCGGACGTTGTACTCGACGTTCGGCGTCGTCACGAGCACGGTGCGGGGGCGCGCGGAGCCGAACACCGCATACTCCAGGGCGGGCAGCCGCTCTTCGTCGAGGTGCTCGATGACCTCGCTGAGCACGGCGGCGTCGTACCCCTTGAGCCGCTTGTCGGTGTAGGCGAGCGAGCCCTGGAAGAGCTTGACGCGCTCGGCCTGCCGCTCGCCCATGCGGTCGAGCTTCAGCCGCCGCGACGCGATGGTCAGCGCGCGCATCGACACGTCGACACCGGCTATCTCGGTGAACCGCGTGTCCTTGAGCAGCGCCTGCACCAACTGCCCCTGACCGCAGCCGAGATCGAGCACGCGCGCGGCACCGGCGCCGGTCAGCGCCGCGAGGATCGCCTCCCGCCGCAGCTCGGCCAGCGGAACCGGCTTCTCCTCCGTGTCGCTCTCCTCGTCGACCGCGTTGTCGAGGTCGTCGACGTCCGTGTCGTCGGCGTCGGCGAGCCGCACCAGTTCGAGCCGCTGCATGGCCTCCCTGGTCAGCGACCAGCGCCGGGACAGATAGCGGCTGGTGATGACCTTCTGCTCCGGGTGGTCCGCGAGCCAGCCCTCACCGGCGCGAAGGAGCTTGTCGACCTCGTCCTCGGAAACCCAGTAGTGCTTGGCGTCGTCGAGCACGGGGAGCAGGACATAGAGGTGCCTGAGCGCCTCGCCCAGGGTCAGCTTCCCGTCCGGCACTTCGAGCACGAGGTGTACGTACCGCGATTCGCCCCACTCCGGGAACTGCTCGTCCAGCGCAATCGGCGTCACCGTGGCCGTCCAGCCCAGCGGCTCGAACAGCTTGTGCACAAGAGCGGCGCCGCCGCGTGCGGGCAGCGCGGGCACCTCGATCCGCAACGGCAGCGGCTGCCCGGCCCGCTCGGGCCTGGCCTTGCACACGCCGCGCATCGCGCTGGAGAACACCGCGCTCAGCGCCACGGCGAGCAGTGACGAAGCGGCGTAGGGCCGGTCGTTCACGTACTGGGCGAGCGCCGCGTCGGGCGCCCCTCCCCGCCCCTTGCCCTTGCCCCGCCGCACCAGCGCCACGGGGTCCACCTCGAGCAGCAGCGCGGCGGTGCAACGCTGCGCGGTCGCCTCGGGGTAGAGGACATGCGCCGGGCCGTAGGAGGTGGAGAACTTCTGCGCCTTCTCGGGATGCTTGTGCAGCAGGAACCCGAGGTCGGTCGCGGGGTTCTCGGGGGTACCGGAGGTACTGATCGTCAGGAACACGGGTTTGCCTCGAAACGCAATCTGAACTGCGGAAACTTACGGTTGCGGCTCCAGCGCGCCTCTAGACCGTACAGCGAACACCTCTGGCACACTCAGGGGTTTTCACTCCCCCCGAGTCCCTCTGAACCCCGGCCAGGACCTGCCCTCAGCCCTCCGCCCAGCCGTGGCTCTTGCCGTGCTGCACCAGTTGCTCGCGAAGCTGCTTGATCTGCTCGCCGGTCATCCACGGAGCGGTGCTGAGCAGCAACTCGGTCAGCTCGAACGAGTACTCCGCGACGCTGAGCACATCGCAGGTGGGCTCCTCACCGTCGTCGAACCCCGCGGCGGCCGCCTGGATTGACGGAGGCATCTGGGCCCTGCTCGTGAACGGCGCTGCCGTCGGCGCCTGCGCCCCCTTGGGGAGACGCACGGACGACGCCTTGGGTCCGCGCTCGCCCTCCTCGATCTCGAACTCGACCTGCGCCCCCGTGTGCACCAAAGGCTCCGGGATCAGCAGATCGTTGGCGTGCAGGAACACGTCTTCGCCACCATGATCCGGGGCGATGAACCCATAGCCCCGCGCGCCGTCGAACCGGACAACTCTGCCAGCGACCATCTCGACCCCAACCCCCACACCATCTCCGGGCCCCTTGCCCGGACAGCCAGTGCCGAAGCCTAACCTCCTGACCCCCGCGTCGCGGGGGTGAGCGGCCCAGCACATCTCTTCGCCGGGCGGCGGCAACACGGACGGCGCGGGACTGAAACTGGATCCGGCGTCCGGGCAAGATAGCTGTATGGACCTTCGAATCTTCACCGAACCGCAGCAGGGCGCGACCTACGAGACGCTCCTGCGCGTCGCCAAGGCCACCGAGGACCTCGGCTACAGCGCCTTCTTCCGCTCCGACCACTACCTCGTGATGGGTTCCTCCGACGGCCTTCCCGGCCCCACGGACGCCTGGATCACCCTCGCGGGGCTTGCCCGTGAGACCAAGCGGATCCGGCTCGGCACCCTGATGACCGCGGGGACGTTCCGGCTGCCCGGGGTGCTCGCGATCCAGGTCGCGCAGGTCGACCAGATGTCGGGCGGCCGCATCGAGCTCGGCCTCGGCTCGGGGTGGTACGAGGCGGAGCACTCCGCGTACGGAATCCCCTTCCCGAAGGAGAAGTTCGGGCGCCTGGAGGAGCAACTCGCCATTGTCACGGGCCTGTGGGAGACCCCGGTGGGCGAGCACTTCTCCTACGACGGCACCTACTACCAGCTCTCCGATTCCCCCGCCCTTCCCAAGCCCGCGCAGCCCAAGGTGCCTGTCCTCATCGGCGGTCACGGCGCCAAGCGGACGCCCGCCCTCGCGGCCCGCTACGCGAGCGAGTTCAACATTCCCTTTGCCTCTCTTTCCGATACCGAGCAGCAGTTCAAGCGGGTGCGCGCCGCCGCCGAGGAGCACGGCCGCAAGGCCGATGACCTCACCTACTCCAACGCCCTGGTGGCCTGCGTCGGCAAGACGGACGCGGAGGTGAAGCGCCGCGCCGACTCGATCGGGCGCGAGGTGGAGGACCTGAAGGCGAACGGTCTCGCCGGGTCCCCCGCGGAGGTCGTCGAGCGGATCGCCGCCTACCAGGCCGTGGGTTCGCAGCGCATGTACCTCCAGATCCTCGACCTGGACGACCTGGACCACCTGGAGCTGATCTCCTCGCAGGTCATGCCGCAGCTGAGCTGACCGCGGCACAACCGGCCCCCGGCCGGGTGAAATTCCGTCAACCCCGCATCCGGTCCGGCACCGCCCCAGTGACCCGTCGCCGCGGGCGGTCGTTGGCTCGGGCGGAGCCGGACCGCCCGGCACCCGCGCCGGCGGCCGCTGCTGGTGCGTCGCTTGCATCAGCTGCCCTCCGCCACTCGGAGGGCGAGGGCCGAGGAGGCCGTCATGTCGCAGGAAGCCGTACCCGAGCAGGGGGCCGCGCGTGAACCGTCCGCGCCACAGCAGGAACCACCCAACCTGCTCCAGCAGATGGATGAGCTGATGGCCGCGCTCAACGCGGATCTGACTCAGCTCGACGCGGATCTGCAGCAGTCCACGCCGGCGGGCGACACCGCGCCGCCTGCCGCTCGTCCTCCCGTCGGCGACGAGCCCACCCGCTTCTGAGGGCACCGGCACTCCCCCGGCATCTGCACCGCCCGGCCGTCCGCGGCCGGCGTGACAGCGCCGGTTCACGGCGACCCCGCCGCCGAGTCGGGTTCCGGCAGGCTCTGTTCGCGCACCGCTAGCCTGCGCAGCATTTCGAGCACACGGTCCCTCGACTCGTCGGCGGCGTCGATCGCTTCCATGCACTGCCAGTACGCCCCCTCGCCGTCCGCGCCCATGGCCACGCCGACGAGCGCGATGCCCACCTCGCCGAGCAGTTCGTCGAGCCCTTGCAGCACGTCGTACGCCTGGCTGATGCCTGTCAGCCGCGCCGCCCGTATCCCCTCGGTGCCCAGGCCCTGGCCGTCGAGGACGCCGCAGCCTCTGCCGCTGACTTCGCTCAGGCCCAGTGCCTCGCCCCGTAACTCCGGTGGGCCCGCGATCGCGAGACGGCTGCCGATCGCCTGCGCGAGGGTCTGGGACTGCCACACCTCGGTCACGATGTCCGACGACTCCTGGCTCCGTGCCAGAGCGCGTCTGCTCACCTCGATGAGCCGCATCGCCTCCATGAGCACCCCCACCTGTCCCGTGCGCAACCGCCGCACGTTCGCCTCAACTCCTCTGTCCACTACCCACAGTGAGGGCCAGCGGGGCGAAAAGCCAGAGTAACCCGGAAATCTGTGGACAAGTTGTCGACTGTGGACAACTTGTCCACTCCGGAGAGTGACGAATCTAGGGACTGTGCATAGATGAATGGCGCGTCAGCCGGCCCGCGAACTCACTTCGCCGGAAAGCGCAGTTCGTTCCGGTCGATCTTCGCGGCGAGCGCCGCCAGCGCGTCGATGCCGAGGACCTCGCAGAACTGGAGGAGATAGGCGAGGACGTCGGCGACCTCGTCCGTCACCCGGTGCGCCGAGCCGGGATCGTCCATCACGCGCGCCGATTCGTCGGGCGTCAACCACTGGAAGATCTCGACCAGTTCGGACGCCTCCACACTGAGCGCGGCGGCCAGGTTCTTGGGCGTGTGGTACTGCTCCCAGTCCCGCTTCGCCGCGAACTCGGCCAGCCTGCGCTGCAGTCCCTCTACATCAAGTTCAGTCACGACTCCAGGTCTACCACCGCGGCGCCACCCGCCAGGGCGGCCCACGACGCGTCGCTCGCCGTCCCGACAAGGCGGATGTGCCCGCGCTCGCAGGTGCGTGCCGCGAGTTCGGCCAGGGCGCGCTTCTGCCGCAGGTCCAGGAAGTGATCGAGGCCGTCGGCGAGCACGGTGAGGTTCTGGTACGCCGCCGGCACCTCGCTCGCCGGATCCACTTCGAGCACTCCGGGCCCGGTGAGCAGCACCAGGGCGAGCGCCAGGTACCTCAGCTCGCCGTCGCCGAGCCGTCCCACGGGTGACCTGATCCCGTCGCCCCTGTCGATGAGGGCCTGGACCGACCCGTCGTCGGCCACCTCCGCGAACACGTCGGCGACCGGGCCCGCACACCCCGCCCGCACCGCGGCGACCAGGCGCGCATGACGGGTCGTGCACTCCTCCCTCGTACGGAGAAGGACCTCGGCGAGGTTGTCGCAGCCGCTCAACAGGCGTCCCGCGCCGAGCAGTCCGGGAGGCACGGGCAGTCGCATGGCGCCGGGCCGGGGAGCGCACGGGAAGACCGAGCGCAGCGCGACCACCACCTGCTCGGCCGCCGCGAGCACCAGGCGCTGCCCCGCGGTCTTGCCCGCCACCCGCAGCGGAAGCAGCGCCGTGCCGAGCCGGTCGTCCGGCAGCGGTGCGCGCGTCACCGGCGTCATACCGGCCGTGTGCCAGGCCGCCTGCACCGCACGCCGCCCCGGATCACGCAGTGCCGTCTCCAAGAGGATGAGCCCGCCCATGGTCAGCCGCTCGCCCACGACCCGCAGTTCGGGCTCGGCCTGCACGGCGACGTCGAGCCGCACCGCTCCGACGGGGCCCTGAACCGTGCAGCCGATCCGGAAACCGCGCCGGCGCTGCCCGTCCGCCCGTGCGCGGTCGGGCACGCAGGCCACGGGGTCGGCGAAGACGTCGATGAGTTCCTCGCCCGCACCGAGGCGCGCCAGCGCTCCGTACGCGGCGAGGGCGGTGGACTTGCCGCTGCCGCTCGGACCCGTGACGACCGTCAGCGGCCCGAGCGGAATCACGGCGCCCCGGTGCGAGGCGAAAGCCGAGAGCCGCAGTTCGGTGACGCGGCTCCGGCCCGGGCCCGGCGGCGGCTCGGCGACCGTCTCCGGCAGGTGCACAGTCATGCCCGGACGGTAGGCGGCCACGGATCTGGCGAACCGTTCCGCCCCGATGACCTTCCTACGGATGAGGGATTCGGCTCAGGGATTCCCTGGCGCCCGGCTCCCGAGAGCTCCTACGACTGCGCCGCCGCGACCAGCCCCTGCACCTCGGTGCCGGGAGGCGCGAGCAGGAAGACGTTCTTGTCGACCCGGTGCATCCCGCAGCCGAGGCCGAGGACCACGCCGCTGCTGAAGTCCAGGACGCGCTTGGCGACTTCCGTCTCGGCTCCGGTCAGGTCGAGCAGGACCGGAATCTGCGCCATCACCGTCTCGGCGACCTCGCGGGCGTCCGCGAAGATGTTCACCCGCATCACCACAAAACGCCGCCGCGCCTCGGTCTCCGCGTCGGGCAGCGCGCGGTGTCCGGGCCACGACGGCCATTCGTTGCGGCTGCGCAGCGGTACGACCTGGGCGAGCCCTTCCCACTGTTCATCTGTGACGTCGTGGCTGTTCAACGCTCCACCCCGTCCTGGCTCGCACTCGATATCTGCACTGGCTCATTCTTACGCGACCTCACCCGTTCGGCCCAACAGCGACACGGGGCGGGCGAACCAGTGTGCCAGGCCCGGCAGGTCAGTGTCCCAGGAGTCCCACAAGCCCTTCGGTCAGGCCGGCTCCCCAACAGGCCCAGTCGTGGCCGCCGTTGTGCTCGTCCAGGGTCACCGGACAGCCGCGCGAGCGCAGCATCTCGTACAGATCGCGGTGGTGATCAAGAACTCCGCCCTCGCGAAGTCCGACACCGAGGCGCACGGTGACGGGCCGTGACGTACCGCCGCCGAGGCGTGAGAGGCCGGCGGAGACGGTCGCGGACACGGGTTCGGTGAGCGGCGCGGACTGGGCCAGGACGTTGCCGAAGCGCTCCGGGCGCAGGAGACCCGCGTACAGGGAGGCCAGTGCGCCCAGGCCCTGGCCCGCGACGACTGTGCGCGCGGGGTCGGTGGTGAGGGGCCAGCGGCCCGCCGCCCACGGCAGCAGCTCGTCGGCGAGGAACCGCACGTGGCTTTCGCGCTCGCCCAGTTCCCGGCGGCGCGTGGCCCTGTCGACGGCGTCCGGGGCGAGGACGGCGAGCGGCGGCAGGGCGCCGTCGGCGATGAGGGCGTCCAGCGCGTCCTGGAAGGCGAGCCGTCCGAACCACATGTCGCCGTCGCACAGGACGAGCACCGGCAGTCCGGCCGCCGGACCGCCTGCCGGGAGGTACGCCCACACGTCCCGCTCGGCGCCGAGCACCCCCGCGGGCAGCCGGTGCCGTTCGACCCTCCCCCGGGGCGCCCCGGCAAGCGGCTCGGCGCCCGGCCGCGCGGGCGCCCGCGGAAGCTCGAAGACGGAGGCGGCGCGGTTCGGCCAACGGCCCTGCACGACACGGGGGTTGAGCGGGTCGGGCGCGGCGTACGCGGAGAGGGAGAGCAGTCGCTGCTGGAGGAGCGCGGCGGACGCGGGCGGTTCGCCGGGCGAGATGTCGGCGGCCATGCGGTAGGAGCCGCGGTGGTCGGCGCGCAGCCGGTAGGTGAGGTGCCAGATGTCGGTGCCGGGCAGCGGGCTCAGCAGGGACGCCGCGAGGTCGGTGCGGTCCGCGATGCCCTCGGCGAGCAGCAGGACGCGCCGGGTGGCGCGGTGGCCGCGCCACAGGAACGTCACGTCACGGTGGCCGGGCTCACCGTCGACGGCCTCGATCAGGGGGGTGCCGCGGCGTGCGGCGTCCGCCCAGAACTCCTCCAGGACACCGGCCCGCGCGGCTTCGGAGGCGTCCGGGGCTTCGGAGGCGTCCGGGACTTCGGCGATCCGGGCGGCGGCGCGCCGGACGCAGGGCGCCGGGTCCGCGAGTCGGCGGGGCGCCGCTTCGGCCGCGGTCACCCCCGTGGTCACAGTCATCCGCAAACGAAGAGGACCCGCATCGTTCCCCTCCTTCCTGGTCCAGACATCACAATATCAACTTAGCTAAGCCTAACCTAAGTCAGCACGAACTGCGGAGCGCCCCGCGACGGGCAGGCGCACAAGACGCGCGACGCGCAAGAATCTGCCCATGGATGCTCACCAGACGGATGCCTACCTGCGCCGCATCGGCGCCGAGCGCCCCGCCGCTCCCACCACGCGGGCCCTGCACGATCTGCATCTCGCGCACTTGCTCGCCGTCCCCTTCGAGAACCTCTCCATCCACCTCGACGAGGACATCGAACTCACCGACGAGTCCTTGGTCGCGAAGGTGGCGGGCGCCCACCGCGGCGGCTTCTGCTACGAACTCAACGGAGCCTTCGCCGCGCTGCTCACCGCCCTCGGCTTCGAGGTCACCCTGATGCAGGCCCGCGTGTACGACGCCTCCGGGCGCCCCGGAATCCCCTACGACCACCTGGCGTTGCGCGTGCGCACCTCCGACGGGGGCGACTGGCTCGCGGACGTCGGCTTCGGCACCCACAGCCACTTCCCGCTGGCCTTCGGCGAGCGCGGCGACCAGTCGGACCCGGGCGGCACCTTCCGCATCGCCGAGACCCCCGAGGGCGATCTGGACGTCAGCAGGGACGGCAAGCTGCAGTACGTGGCCGACCGGCGCCCGCGCGCCCTCGGCGACTTCGTCTCCGGCGCCTGGTGGCACCGCACCTCGCCCCGATCCCACTTCACGCAGTCACTGGTCTGCTCACTGCTCACCGAGACCGGCCGGATCACGCTCAGCGGCCGCACCCTCACCACGACGACGGCCGGCGAGCGTCACGTCGCCGAACTGGCCACGGACGCCGACGTGCTCGACGCGTACGCCACCCACTTCGGCATCGCGCTGAAGCAGGTGCCGCAGGTGAAGAAGACCGTGCACCCCGGAGGCGCCCCTACCCCCTCTTGAGCTTTCCTCCAATGAGGCTGGCATCTGCCATGGACAATCACCTATACATGTTGTAGATGCCAGGTGAAGCGCCTTATCGTGTCGCGCATGCAGTCCAACACGATCGGACAGGCGGCGCGTCTGCCCGGCGCCGGCCCCTCAGTCCGGAGGCCGGCATGCGGGCGACCGCCCGCGTGAACTCCGCCGGCGTGTACATCGACCGCATCTGCCCCCTGGTCCGCACCCCGGGGTCCGCAACCAAGGGCCGGACCGCGCCGCCGGCCTCGTCCCCAAGGAGTTCCACGCTCATGTCCTACGCGCTCACCCCCGCCAGGCGCCGCACCGCCGCCGCCGTGCTCACGGCTGCCCTGCTCGTCCCGCTCGCCGCCTGCGGCAACGACGACGACAAGGGCGACAGCGGCAAGAAGGCCGCGGGCGATTCCGCCCCGAAGGCCGATCTGACGGTGCTCGCCGCCTCCTCGCTCACCGACGTGTTCGAGACGGCCGGCGCCGCGTACGAGAAGGAGAACCCGGGGACGAAGGTCACCTTCTCCTTCGCCGGTTCCCAGGAGCTGGCCACCCAGGTCAAGCAGGGCGCCCCGGCCGACGCCCTGGTCACCGCCGACACCAAGACCATGGACGGCCTGGAGTCCGACACCGGGACGCCGTCCGTGATCGCCAAGAACCGCCTGGTCATCGCGGTGGGCGAGGGCAACCCGAAGAAGGTCGCCGAGCTGAAGGACCTCTCCGACAGCAAGCTGAAGGTCGTCCTCGCCGCTTCCGAGGTACCCGTCGGCCGCTACAGCAAGCAGATCCTGGACGACCAGAAGATCGACGTGAAGCCGGTCTCGCAGGAGCCCAACGTCCGTGCGGTCCTGAGCAAGGTCGAACTGGGCGAGGCGGACGCCGGGCTCGTCTACAAGACGGACGCCGCCACGGCCACCGGGAAGGTCGACGCGATCAAGATCCCCGACGGCGAGAACGCGATCGCCGAGTACCCCGCGGCCACGCTGAAGACGTCGAAGCACGCGGAGGCCTCGGCGGCGTTCGTGAAGTGGCTGTCCACGCCCGCCGCGCAGAAGATCCTGAAGGAGGCGGGCTTCGAAAAGCCGTAGCCCTGCCTGTAGACCTGTCCGGGTCCGCAGCGGTATCCGTAGTCACATCCGTAGCCACCGCTCCGAGCAGCCGTGGCCGCACCAGCCGAGGTGAGGGGGCCGACCGCCTCCCCGGTCGGGGCCACCGGGCCGTCCCCCGGTATCCCCCTGACGCCCCCTCACCTCGCGACACACCGCACCGAGCGCACCCCCGGGAACCACGATGAAACGCCTGCGCGGCCGCACCTCCGGCCCCCGCACCCCGATCGCCCTGGCGATCCCCGCACTGCTCGCCATCGCGTTCCTGATGCTGCCGCTGGTCGGGATCCTCGTCCGTACCGAATGGGGTGCGCTCGGAGCCCACCTGACCAGCGAAGGAACGACACAGGCGCTGAAGCTGTCGCTCGTCGTCTCCTTCTGGGCGCTGGGTCTGTCCCTGCTGCTCGGGGTGCCGCTCGCCTGGCTGCTCGCCCGCGTCGACTTTCCCGGCAAGGCGGTCGTACGTTCCCTCGTCCTGCTGCCGATGGTCCTTCCGCCCACCGTGGGCGGCGTCGCCCTGCTGCTCGCCTTCGGGCGGCGCGGACTGCTCGGCCCGTGGCTCGAGGACACATTCGGGATCACCCTGCCGTTCCACATGTCGGGCGCGGTGATCGCGGCGACCTTCGTCGCGATGCCGTTCCTCGTCATCAGCCTCGAAGGCGCGCTCGGCGGACTCCGCCCCCGCTACGAGGAGACCGCGGCATCCCTGGGGGCCTCGCCGGTACGGGTGTTCTGTACGGTCACGCTGCCCATGGTCGCCCCCGGGCTCATCGCCGGAGCCGCCCTGACCTGGGCACGCGCCCTGGGTGAGTTCGGCGCGACCATCACCTTCGCGGGCAACCTCCCCGGCAGCACCCAGACCCTGCCCCTGCAGGTGTATCTGCTCCTCCAGGACTCCCCCGAGGCCGCGACGTCCGTGTCGCTGCTGCTGCTCGCGATCGCCATGGCGGTGCTCGTCGCGCTGCGCGGGCGCTGGATGAGCACTCCCGGCGGCCGGCGGTCCGGACGGACCGAACGGACCGGACAGGTGCCGGACGACTCGCCCCCGACCGTTCCCCCGGCCGCCGGGCCAGAGACCGGCGCGCCCGAGTCCGGCACGGCCGAGCCCGCGCCGCCCGCCACGGAGCGCTGGTCCCTGCACGCCGAGGTCACCGGCTTCAACCGGCTCGTCCTGGACGCCGAACCGGGCACCACCATCGCCGTCGTCGGACCCAACGGCGCGGGCAAGACGACCTTGCTGCGCGCGCTCCTCGGCCTCACCCCGCGCGCCCGTGCCGAGCTCCGCCTCGGCGACACCGACGTCACCGGGCTTCCGCCGCACCGCCGCCACGTCGCCTGGGTCCCGCAGGACGGCGCCCTGTTCCCGCACATGAGCGCCCTCGCCAACACGGCGTACGGGCCGCGCGCGCTCGGCGTGCCGCGCGCCGAGGCCCGGCGGCGCGCGCAGGAGTGGCTCGACCGGCTCGGCGTCGGTCACCTGGCGCATCGCAGGCCGGCCCAGGTGTCCGGCGGTCAGGCCCAACGTGTCGCGCTGGCAAGGGCGTTGGCGGCCCGGCCCCGGCTGCTCCTGCTCGACGAGCCGCTCGCCGCGCTCGACCAGACGACCCGGGCCCACGTGCGCCACACCCTGCGTACGCATCTCGACACCTTCGGCGGGGTCTGCCTGATCGTCACCCACGACCCCGTCGAGGCGGTGTCCCTCGCCGACCGTGTTCTCGTACTGGACCAAGGGCTCGCCCTCCAGGACGAGACGCCCGCCGAGGTGACGCGGCACCCCCGCTCCCCGTGGGTGGCCAGGATGCTCGGCCGCAACGCCTGGCCCGGCACCGCGGGACCCGAGGGCCTCGCCCTGCCCGGCGGGGGAACCCTCGTGACCGCCGACCCGCTCCCGCCCGGCACCGAAGCCCTGGCGATCATCGCTCCGGAGGCGGTGTCCGTGCACCGCGAGAAGCCCACCGGCAGCCCCCGCAACGTCTGGCCCGGCACCATCCGCGAGATCACCACCAGCGGCAGCCGCCTGCGCCTCCTGATCACCTCGCCCGAGGCCCCCGACCTGGTGGCCGAGATCACCCCGCAGGCCGCCGCCGAACTCGGCCTCACGGACGGCACACCGGTGTGGACCAGCGTGAAGGCGACGGAAGCGACGGTCGTGCCGACGTGACGGACGATCGCGGCCGGCGGATGTTCGCGTCAGCCGCGGGGAGTCGAAACCATACGGGGATCATCACCTTCACCGATCGCTCGCCGTAACGAACTATCGAGTTGTCCAGCGTTTGGAACGACTTCAGTCAACAGTGATCACGGGCGCCGTGCCGCCTCGCGCCACCCCTAGGGTCTGCCCCATGGACGCCAGTTCTGTGACCAGGACGGTCTCCGTCACCCGTATGAATTCCGGGGATCACGCATGCCTCGGATTCAGCGACGACGAATCCCGCTGGGAACTCCGTGCCGCGTACGCCGACATCGGCCTCTCGCGCGGCGAGCAAGTCATCTTCTTCACCGACCGGGGGACCACTCCCGCGATCGCGGCCGAGCAGCTGAGTGCCGGCGGCTTCCGCATGGGCCCCGCGCTCATGGACGGACGCCTCGTCGTGGTCGACGAGGTCCCCGGCTACGCCCCGGCCACCGGCTTCGACCCGGACGAAAGAGCCCAGATGTGGGTGGAGTTGACCGACAAGGCCCGGCACGGGGGCTTCTCGGGCCTCCGGATCGTCGGCGACATGGGCTGGGCCGCCGAACCGGGCGTCGACCACGATCTCCTGGTCGCGTACGAGGCGGGCCTCTCGCCGCTCTTCGCCAAGATCGGGTTCACCGCCGTCTGCGAGTACGACCTGCGGAAGTTCGACGAGGGCGTCCTGGACCGGATCCACCACGCGCATCCCAAACGGGTCCTGCGGCACCTCGGCGCGCTGGAGATCACACGGTGCGGCGCCGAGCTGCGGATAGCCGGGGACGTCGACCTCGCGACGCGCGAGGAGTTCGACTCGGCGCTCGCGCACGCCCTGGCAGGCCCCGGCCGACCGCACGTGCTCGACCTGTCCGAGCTGTGCTTCCTGGACATACACGGCGCGTCGACGCTGGTGCGACTCGCGAGGAGGCTTCCCCATGACCACCTCCTCGCAGTCCGCTGCCCACCCGCGCAGGACAAAGCGTTACGGCTCTGCGGAGCCGCCGAAGTACCTCAACTCGTCCTGGGCGAAGGGTGAAGTGATCCGTTCAGTGATCCTCAACCGCGGCATCGGCAACGACGACAACGGCGGTGACCCGGCACTGCACCGGGAGCACATCAACGACACTCTCGCCCTGACGCCGGGGAGGGCCACTCTCATCGAACACCCCTTCACCATGGCCGACTTGGCGCGGCTCCGCTTCCTGGTCACCCGCCGCGCCGAGGACGCGGGGCTCTGCGAACCACGGCTCAGCGACTTCGTGCTCGCCGTGCACGAGGTCGCGAGCAACGCCGTCGTGCACGGCGGCGGCAAGGGCCGCATCCACCTCGCGCTCACGGACGAGGGGCTGCGCTGCTCCATCACGGACAGCGGGCCGGGCCTGATCCTCCCGAAGCCATGCGAGCCGGCCACCCTCCCCGAGGCGGACGAGGCCGAGAACGGCCGGGGCCTGTGGCTGGCCCAGGCCCTCACGGACCGCTGCGAGGTCACGGTCTCCGAGAGCGGGACGACGGTGACGCTGGTGGCGTTCCTGTCCTGAGGGGGCGCGGAGGGCCGCTCAGCCGGACGGCATCACGCCGACGCCCGCTCCACCAGCGTCGGGCGGAACACCATCGACAGCGGTGCGTCGCCCGGCTGTTTGATCCGCCCGATGAGCAGGCGGGCCATCTCGGCGGCCATCTCCTCCACCGGCTGCCGGACCGTGGTCAGCGCGGGCTCGCAGGACAGAGCGGCCTCGCTGTCGTCGAAGCCGACCACCGCCACGTCCCGCGGCAGCCGCCTGCCCGCCCGCAGCAGCGTCTGCAGCGCACCCTGCGCCATCAGGTCCGAGGCGACGAACACACCGTCCAGGTCGGGGTCTTCGGCGAGCAGCCGCCGCATCGCTTCGGCGCCGCCCACCCGCGTGAAGTCCGCCTCCGCCCAAGGCGCCCCGGTGACGCCGTGCGCGGCCAGCGCGTCCCGGAAGCCTTCGAGGCGCTCCCGGGCGGCGGGCATGTCCTGCGGGCCCGCGATGGTGCCGATCCTGCGGCGCCCCCCGGAGACGAGCCGGTCGACAGCCATCCGCGCCCCCGCCCGCTGGTCCACCTCCACGTACGGCAACGGCACCGTCCCCGCCGGGCGCCCGGCGAGCACGGCGGGCAGCCCCGTCTCCGCGAGCAGCCGGGGCAGCGGATCGGAGGCGTGCGAGGAGACAAGCACCGTGCCGTCCACATGCCCCTGGCGCAGATACGAGAGCAGCTGCCGGCGCGAGGTGTCGTCGTCCACCAGCATCAGGACCATCTGCACCCCGGCCGGGCGCAGCACGTCCAGGAGCCCGCCGACCACACGGCCGAAGTGCGGATCGGTGAACATCCGGCCCACGAAGGGAGCCGCGACCGGCCGCCGCTCCCGCTCGGACACCACCAGGGCGATGGAGTCGGTCCGCTGGGTCACCAGGGAGCGGGCCGCCTGGTTGGGCACGTATCCGGTGGCCTCGACGGCCTCCTGCACCTTGCGGCGCAGCTCCGGGTCGACGGTGGGCGCGCCGTTCACGACCCGGGAGACGGTGGCGCGTGACACCCCCGCCGTCCGGGCCACGTCCTCCAAGGTCACCGGGCGGGCGGGGCGCAGGGCATCGGGAGTCACGGTGTCTTTATAGCAATCACGCGGGCGGAGGTTCAGGATTCAACCCCTGATGGGGCCTCAACTCCGGTGCTGACAAGCCTCGTCGGCCCGCACCGCGGCACCGGCGGACATTTCCCTCACGTACGAGCTATTGGCGCCAACTTGCGCACACGGGCACCTAGTTGACTTCTCTCCACCGAGTCAGCGCGACATCGTGCGCACCCCCTTGACGCTTCTTGTCGCAGACACAACTATCCAACGCGAGAGAGCGCTCTCTCAGCGATCAACGTTCATGTTCTGAACTCAAACCGAACACCCCTGGCACCGCTCTGCCCACCCACCCCGGAGCGGCGCCACCCCCCACCACCGGTCCCCACCACCAACCCCCACCAGCAACCCCCGCCGCCGACCCCCCGGCGCACAGAACCCCCTGCCGACAGGAAGACTCGCCATGTCTGAGCACACGCCCACGCCCGACGCCAGGTCCACCCTCTCCCGCCGCACCGCCCTCGCCGCGGCCCTGGCGGTTCCGGCCACCGGGATGCTCGCCTCCCACGCGGTCGCCGCCCCCGACGCGCCCCCGGTGCAGGCCCCCGCCGCCCGCGGCCCGCAGCCCGCCAACGCCGCCGCTCCTGACTTCGGACCGAACGTCATCATCTTCGACCCCTCCACCGGGGGCATCCAGGCGAAGCTGGACGAGGTCTTCAAGAAGCAGGAGTCGGCGCAGTTCGGCAAGGCCCGCTACGCCCTGCTGTTCAAGCCCGGCACGTACGGCGGCCTCAACGCCCAGATCGGCTTCTACACCTCGATCATGGGCCTTGGCCTGTCCCCCGACGACACGCACTTCAACGGGGATGTCACCGTCGACGCGGGCTGGTTCAACGGCAACGCCACGCAGAACTTCTGGCGTTCGGCGGAGAACCTCTCCCTCTCCCCGGTCAGCGGCGGCAACCGCTGGGCGGTGTCCCAGGCCGCCCCGTTCCGCCGTATGCACGTGCGCGGCGACCTGAACCTCGCGCCCAACGGCTACGGCTGGGCCAGCGGCGGCTACATCGCCGACAGCCGGATCGACGGCACCGTCCAGCCGTACTCCCAGCAGCAGTGGTACACCCGCGACAGCTCGATCGGCGGCTGGCTGAACGCGGTGTGGAACATGGTCTTCTCCGGCGTCGAGGGCGCGCCCGGCGACACCTTCCCGAACCCGCCTTACACCACCCTGAACAACACCCCGTACTCCCGCGAGAAGCCCTTCCTCTACCTCGACGGCGGCGAGTACAAGGTCTTCCTGCCCGCCCTGCGCACCAACGCCCGCGGCACCAGCTGGGGCCGCGGCACCCCGCAGGGCCAGTCCCTCTCCCTCTCCGCCTTCTACGTCGCCAAGGAGGGCGACAGCGCGGCCACCCTGAACGCCGCGCTCGACCGCGGACTCCACCTCCTGCTCACCCCCGGCATCTACCACCTCGACCGGGCGATCGAGGTCAAGAAGGCCAACAGCGTCGTCCTCGGCATCGGCTACGCCACCCTCATACCGGACAACGGCGTGACCGCGGTGAAGACCGCCGACGTGGACGGAATCCGCCTCGCCGGGTTCCTCGTCGACGCCGGGCCGCAGAACTCCAAGACGCTCGTCGAGGTCGGCCCGTCGGGCGCGAGCGGCTCGCACGTCGGCAACCCGACCACCGTCCAGGACGTGTTCATCCGCATCGGCGGTGCGGGCGCGGGCAAGGCCACCACCAGCATGGTCGTCAACACCCGCCACACCATCGTCGACCACACCTGGGTCTGGCGGGCCGACCACGGCGAAGGCGTCGGCTGGGAGACCAACCGGGCCGACTACGGCGTGGTCGTGAACGGCGCCGACGTCCTGGCCACCGGCCTGTTCGTGGAGCACTTCAACAAGTACGACGTGCAGTGGAACGGCGAGCGCGGGCGCACGATCTTCTACCAGAACGAGAAGGCGTACGACGCGCCCAACCAGGCCGCCATCCAGAACGGCAGCATCCGGGGCTACGCCGCGTACAAGGTCGCCGACTCCGTCAACACGCACGAGGGCTGGGGCCTCGGCAGCTACTGCTACTACAACGTCGCCCCGTCCATCGTGCAGGAGCACGGCTTCCAGGCGCCGAACAAGTCAGGTGTGAAGTTCCACCACCTGCTCGTCGTCTCGCTCGGCGGCAAGGGCCAATACGCGCACGTCATCAACTCGACGGGCAACCCCACGTCGGGCTCCGACACGGTGCCGTCCCAGGTGGTCCAGTACCCCTGAAGCAACCTCCCTCACCGGCCAGTTCACCCACCCGCAAGGAGAGCAGCATGCACTCCGGCACCTCCCGAAGAGAGACTTCCCGAAGAGAGAGACGCACCCTCAGGCTCACCCCCGTCGTCGCGCTGGCGACGGCCTGCGTCCTGACCCTGCTCACCGGCCTCGCCTCCGCCGCGCCCAGCGACAATCCCGGCGCCGTGGCCGCCGCGGCCTGGGACACCGACCGCGCGGCCGAGGCGTACGCCGCGAACCCGGCATCGGCGACCGCGTCCGGCAACGAGGCGGGCAGCGCGGGTCCCGGTGCCGCCTTCGACGGCAACGCATCGACCCGCTGGTCCAGCCAGTTCGCCGACGACGCGTGGATACGCCTCGATCTCGGCACCACCCTGCGCGTCGATCGCGTTGTACTGGACTGGGAAGCCGCCTACGGCAAGAAGTACGTCCTGGAAGTGTCGAAGAACGGCACCGACTGGACCCCCTTCTACACCGAGACGGCAGGCACGGGCGGCTCCGTCACCGCCCACACCTACCCCCAGGAGGTGACGGGCCGCTACGTGCGGATGCGGGGCGTCGAGCGCGCCACCCCCTGGGGCTACTCGCTGCACGCCTTCAAGGTCTACGGCGGCGCCCCCGCCCCGGCCTCGACGACCCGCTCGAACCTCGCCCTGAACCATCCCGCCTACTCCAACCGCTATCAGCACGCGGGCAATTCGCCGTCCTTCGTGACCGACGGCGGCTGGCCCGCCGACCTCAAGGCCGATCAGACCCGCTGGTCCAGCGACTGGAACGCCAACCGATGGGTCTCGGTCGACCTGGGCGCACGCTCGACCATCGACACCGTGGACCTGTACTGGGAGGCGGCCTACGCGGTCGACTACGAGCTCCAGGTCTCCGACGACAACCAGAACTGGCGCACGGTGCACAAGCCCTCCGCCTCGGAGGTCGCCGCACGGCGGGCCAACGTCAAGTCGCCCGGCGACGCGGTGGGTCTGCACGACAGCGTGAAGCTCTCGCAGCCCGCGACCGGCCGCTACGTACGGATGCTCGGCAAGGAACGCCGGTCCTTCTACAACCCGGCTCCGTCCACCGCCCAATTCGGCTACTCGCTCTACGAGTTCCAGGTGTGGGGCACGGGCGGCAGCGCGTCCGCCGCGTATCCGGTCCTGCCGGGCGACCAGTCGGGGTCGTACCGTACGACGTTCTTCGACGACTTCACCGGCGCGAGCCTGGACCGCTCCAAGTGGCGGGTCGTCAGGACCGGTCAGGAAATGGGGTCGGTCAACGGCGAGTCGCAGGCGTACGTCGACTCGACGAACAACATCCGTACGCAGAACGGAAGTCTGTCCCTGGAGGCCAAGTACTGCGACAACTGCACGGTCGCGGGCGGCGGCACCTATGACTTCACCTCCGGCCGCATCGACACCAACACCAAGTTCGACTTCACGTACGGCAAGGTCAGCGCCCGTATGAAGCTGCCGGTCGGCGACGGGTTCTGGCCCGCGTTCTGGATGCTGGGCAGCGACGTCGACGACCCGAACGTCTCGTGGCCCGCGTCCGGCGAGACCGACATCATGGAGAACATCGGCTACGGGGACTGGACGAGCTCGGCCCTGCACGGCCCCGGCTACTCGGCGGACGGCAACATCGGCGCCCGCCAGACCTATCCGGGCGGCGGCACCGCCGACCAGTGGCACACGTACGCGGTGGAGTGGACACCGACGGGCATGCGCTTCTACGTCGACGACCGCATCGTCCAGGAGACGTCGCGCAACAAGCTGGAGTCGACCCGCGGCGAGTGGGTCTTCGACCACAACCAGTACGTCATCCTCAACCTCGCCCTGGGCGGCGCCTACCCGGCCGGCTGGAACAAGGTCACCCAGCCGTACTGGGGCCTGCCGCAGTCCAGCGTCGACAAGGTCGCCGCCGGCGGGGTCAAGGCGGAGGTCGACTGGGTGCGGGTCGAGCAGAAGGGCTAGCGGCCTTGGGACTCCGGGGCTGCCGAGCCCCGGAGCCCCGGGCCACTTGAGTCCCCCTCTTACCGTCACCCCCCCTCACACGCACGTTCCGCACACCCACACCGAACCGATCGGAGTCCCCATGTCCGGACACCCCGCTCCCCCGAAGCCGGAACCACCCCGCTCCCACCGCCGACGCCGACTGCCCCTGCCCGTCGCCCTGTTGGCCCTGGCATTACCCCTCCTCGGCGTGACGCTCCCCGAGAGCGGCGCGCAGGCGGCGACTCCCCCGAAGGCAGACGTGGTGCGCGTGGCGGAGTTCCTGGCCGAGTGCCCCGCCAATCACCGCGCGCCCGACGACCCGATCATCTTCCCCGGGCTGCCCGGCGCCTCTCACATGCACAGCTTCTTCGGCAACAAGTCGACCAACGCCCACTCCACCCTGGGCAGCCTGAACGGCTCCGCGAGCACCTGCTCGCCGGACACCGATCTCTCCGCCTACTGGGTGCCGACCCTGTACAAGGGCAACACCCCGGTCGAGCCGACCGGCACCACCTTCTACTACCTCGGCGAGGGCGTCAGGGACGACATCATCGCCAAGACGCAGCCCATCCCCCGCGGCCTGCGCATCGTGGCCGGCAACGCCAAGGCGACGGGGCCGAACGACAACACCATCTCCCGCTGGTCCTGCCTGCACCACGGCGAGGTCGGCTCCTCGCACGACTTCGTCAACTGCCCGGCGGGATCGATGCTGGAGTCCTACCTCGACTTCCCGCAGTGCTGGAACGGCAAGGACCTCGACTCCGCGGACCACAAGAGCCACATGTCCTACCCGGTCAACGGAGCCTGCCCCGGCACCCACCCGGTTCCGGTCCCCAAGCTCCGCCAGGTCCTGCGCTACCCCGTCAACGGCAACCCCGCGGACCTGCGGCTCGCCTCGGGGGCGGGGTACACGATGCACGGCGACTTCATCAACGTATGGCCCGAGGACGAGATGAAGCGCCGGGTACGTGACTGCATCAACCCCATCATCAAGTGCGGTGCCGACGGGCGTCCTTCCTGACCCGTGCCTCCGGTTCCGCAGCACTGCGACCCCTTCACGCCCCGTGCCCGGCCGGACTCCCCTCCGGCCGGGCATGGGCCCCTCCCCGGAAGCCCTCATGAAGCCGGCACCCGCGCTCGTGCTGTCCCTGTCCCTCTCCCTCTGCTTGCTGCTGACCGGATGCTCGACGCCGTCCGGGCCGTCCGTGACGTCCGCGCCGTCCGTGACGGCAGAGCCCTCGCTCCCCGGTGCCACCGCCACCGACACCGGCTGGATACAGCTGCTGATCCCGATGGACGATCAGGCCGAGGAACTGCTGGACCTCGCCGCAGAGCGCGGCGGTTCCGCGCCGGGCACGGCGACCTGGGCGTCCGGTCTCGCCAAGGAGCACCGCTCCGAACTCAGCACGTTACGACCGCTGTTGCACCGCGTGGGCCTGCCCGACACCAATGTGCACGAGGGCCACGACATGCCCGGCATGGTCACCGAGAGCGACCTCGCCCGGGGCCGTCGGCTGACCGGCGCCGCCTTCGACCGGTTCGTGCTCAAGGAGCTCCGCGACCACCTCGGCCACTCGCAACGCGTCTCGCGCTCCGCCGCCCGCGCCGCCGGCAGCAGCGAGGTCCGACGTCTGGCCGCCCGTATCGCAGACACACGTGCCGACCAGCTGAAGGCGCTGCCCGCCCGGTGAGGCGGAAACCAACAGGGTGCAACGGTTCGTACCAACTACGCATGTGTGCGGACGGTGAAGGAAAGCCGGAGTAACGTCGTGACTGCGCGACCGGAGCGGCTGGTTGACGGCGGCCGCCGCGCACTGGGTGGCGACGGCCGCCCGGGCGCGAGGAACGAGGCTCCCCCTCGTCGCTTCCTCGCGCAGTGCCCTCCATGGTGAGATGCGGGATTTCCCACCACGAAGGGCTCTGGCGGGAGCCGCCTCGTCGGTGATGCGGCTCCTGCTGGCCCGCAGGGAGTGTCGTCCTGACTCCTCTGCCGAGGATAGGACTTCGTCTCGCATGATCGGAACAGGCATCGAACGGCATCGTTGCGCGGGACAAGGGCCCCCGCGGTCGTCAGTGCGGGCGCGGTCGCAGCCCCGGCGGGTCGGGCGGCGCCTCGCCGGTGAGGCGGGCGATCAGGTCTACGCACAGGTCGCGGAGTTTGACGTTGCGGTGCTGGGAGGCATGGCGCAGGACCGCGAACGCCTGCCTGGCGGAACAGCCCTGCTGGGCGATGACGACGCCGATGGCCTGGTCGATGATCCCGCGGTGGTGCAGCGCCTGCGCAGCGAGGCCGCGCAGGGCGGCCAGGTCGATGTGGTCGAAGCCGTGCGGCCGGGGTGAGTAGAGGTTGAGGGCGCCTGCGGTGTCGGTGCGTGCGGCGATGGGGAGCGACAGGGAGGAGCGGGCTCCGCAGGCCATGGCGTGCGCGGCGTAGGGGGCCCAGCGCCGCTCGTCCGTCATGTCGACGATGCCGATCTCCTCGCCGGTGCGCAGGGCCTCCAGGCAGGGGCCCCGGTCGAGGCCGTACTGCCGCTCGTCCAGGGCGGGGGCGTTGGCTCCCACGCTGGACACGGTCAGGAACCGTCCCTCGCTCAGCAGGGTGATCCCGCAGCCGTCGGCCTTGGGCGCGTGCGTCATCGCCGTCACCGCCAGGGCGTGCAGGAAGCCGTCGAGGGTGTCGGTGTTCAGGAGCAGGTCGACGATGCTGGTGCTCCGCGGCGCGGGATCGCGGGAGTCGGCTGTCATCGGGGCGGTCCCTCCCGCGGGAACAGGTATCCCGCTCGCCGGGGTCATTCCTGTCGCACCCTCCTCCTGTGACGTGGCGCCCACAAGGCTCCGTGGCGGCCGTGACCCCGGCCATCCACACCTGCGTACTCAGAAGGCGTACCGGACACGCAGCCACGGCGCGTGGGCCGCGAGGATGTGCTGGATGCGCGTCAGGGACTGCTGCTTGATCTCCCGCGAGTAGCGCACATTGAGGGCGCCGTTCTGCGAGCGCTTGGTCTCCTGGGCCTCCGGCTGCCACAGCACGTCCTCGGCGCGGGGGTGCCAGCCCAGGTTGACCTCGTGGAGCGCCTGGTTGTGGGTCAGCATGATGACCTCGGCCGCCGCCTGCTCCTTCACGCGGGCGGGCAGGACGTCGTCGAGGTGGGTGAGCAGGTCGGCCCAGTCCCGCTGCCATCCCGGGCGGAGCACGACGGGCGAGAGGTTGAAGTGGACCTCGTATCCGGCGTCGAGGAAGTCGGCTGCTGCGGCGATGCGTTCGTCGACCGGACTGGTGCGGATGTCGAGGAGGCGGGCGTCGTCGGGCGGCATGACGGAGAAGCGCACCCGGGTACGCCCCTGCGGGTCGAGCGCGAGCAGATCGGGGTTGACGAACTTGGTCGCGAAGGAAGCCTTCGCGGTCGGCAGGCCACGGAACGCGGCGATGAGATCGGCCGTGTTGTCGCAGACCAGCGCGTCGACGGAGCAGTCACCGTTCTCGCCGATGTCGTAGACCCACGCCTTGGGGTCGCACTGGTTGGGTTCGGTCTTGGGGCCCTGAGCCCGTACGTGGCGCCGTACGTGGGCCACGATCGCCTCGATGTTGGTGAACAGCGTGATGGGGTTGGCGAAGCCCTTGCGGCGGGGGACGTAGCAGTACGCGCAGGCCATCGCGCAGCCGTTGGAGGGGCCGGGCGCGATCCAGTCGGCGGACCTTCCGTTGGGGCGGGTCGCGAGAGTGTGCTTGACCCCGAGGACGAGCGTCTCCGTCTTGATGCGGACCCACCGGCCGATGTTGCCGTCGTTGCCGTGCAGGGCGGGGATGTTCCAGTGACTGGCGACCTCGGTCACGCGCGCGTCCGGCAGCCGGGCCATGATCTGCCGGCCGCGCGGGGAGTCGAGCGCGGCGGGCTCGGCGTAGACCTCGCGTACGTCGAGCATGCGGCGGGCCTGCGGACTGTCGCGGAACGGCTGCGGCGTCTCAGTCGCCGGCGGGGTGTCCGCCCACCCGAAGAGCGCTTGCTGCTCAGGCTCGCCTCCCGGCTGCCCCACGTGCTGTTCCTCTCCCCAGTGTTCTTGTCCTGCCCGGCCCAAGGGTCTCAGCCCTCAATGCTGAGTGCGCAGTCCTCAGTCCCGGCGGTCGCGCTCCTGCTCGAGCAGCTCATCGAGATCGCGGAGGCGGTCAAGGCCCCGTACCGCCCGGGACATCCGCGCGTTGTGCTCGAACCGGTCGCGGTGTCGGTGCAGCAGATTCCAGTACCCGGCGGTGAAGGGGCAGGCGTCCTCGCCGACCCGTACGGAGGGCTTGTACCGGCAGGGCCCGCACAGGTCGCTCATACGGTCGATGTACGCGCCTCCGGAGGTGTAGGGCTTGGTGGTCATGCGCCCCCCGTCCGCGTACTGCGACATGCCCACCACGTTCGGCACCATGACCCAGTCGTAGCCGTCGACGAAGCTTCGGTGGAACCAGTCGGTGACGGCCTCGGGCTCCCACCCCCGCTGCAGGGCGAAGCTGCCCAGGATCATCAGGCGCGGAATGTGGTGCGTCCAGCCCGTCTCGCGCACCTGCTCCAGTACGTGGGTCAGGCAGTTCGCGTCGGTGCCGTCCGGGGACAGTTCCGTGAACCAGTCGGGCAGCGGCGCGCGATGGCGCAGGGTGTTGCTCGTCCGGTACTTGGTGCCGAAGTACCAGTAGACGTGCCAGACGAACTCGCGCCAGCCCGCGATCTGCCGTACGAAGCCTTCGGCGCTGTTGAGCGGCACGTCACCCGACCGCCAGCGCGCCTCGGCCCGTTCGACGCATTCGGCGGGGTCGAGCAGGCCCAGGTTGAGCGACGAGGAGAGCAGGCTGTGGCTCATCGTCTTGTCTTCGGCCAGTACCGCGTCCTCGTACGCCCCGAAGGTGGCGAGCCGGTGTTCGACGAAGCGGCGGAGTGCGGCGAGTGCCTCGCGGCGCGTTGCGGGGAACTGGCGCGGCCCGTCCTCGCCGACGAACTCGACGTCCCCGTCGCGCGCCCAGCGGTCGAGGTCGGCCCGCACTTCGGCGTCGATGTCACTCTCGCGAGGGTGATACGGCGCCGGAACGCCCAGGTCCGCGGCGCCTTTCGGCGGGGGCTCCCGGTTGTCGTGGTCCAGGTTCCACTTCCCGCCGACGGGACGGTCACCCTCCATCAGCAGGTCGTGCGTCTGACGAACCCAGCGGTAGAAGTCCTCCTGCCGGAGCTGCTTCGTGCCACGGCCGTCCGCCCAGGTCTTGAACTCGTCGTGCGTCACGAGGAAACCGCGCGCGGGCAGGACGCGTACGGAGGGCAGCGCGTCCACGAAGGCGCGGGCCGCGTGGGACGTCGGATGGTGGACGGTCACCGGGGTGTCCTCCCCCACCGCCCGGCGCAGGCCCTCCCGGTAGGTGTCCGCCTTGACGTACCGCACGCGGTCACCGAGCTCGGCGGCCCGGTGGCGCATCGCCGAGAGGATGAGGTGGGCCTTGGCGCGATGGAAGCGCCGTCGCCGGAAGACACTGCGGGCCTCGATCATCAGGAGCGGCGCGTCCCGGTGCGGGCCGCCGCGCGCGGGATCGACGAAATGGGGGCCGAGCTGGTCACCGAAAAGCCAGTGGGGAATACCGGCCTCTGCCGCTTTCTCCTTATTTTCCGCAGCCACGCTCATACCCTCCTATGCCACCGGGTCGTGCCCCCAGTTCATGAGGGAGTACCGCCACGGAGTATCCGTCACGTCACCATCGGGCCGCTGTTCGAGATGCCGATGAACATAGCCGACGACCTTACGCATATGTGCGACGTCAGCATCCGTGAGATCGGCCTTCTTCTTCTCCAACAATCCGACAATGCGACGTCCGGACGCGTGCCCCACGCTTTCCCCGTTTCCTTTCGACTGCCCCACGCTCTTCGAGTCGTCGGTGTCCAGCCACTTCTTGAGGGTACGGGGAGGCATATTGACGACGTCACCGAACTCGTCAATGGTCTGCTGCCGGCTCGAGTCGCTTTTCCCGCTCACGAGCCGCTGCTCTTCTTGCGCAGCGACTCGGGCTTGTGGACGGCATTGCGGCCGGATTTATCGCTCTCGACCTCGTACTGCGGTTCGTCCTTCGAGGCGTCGACGGTACGTCCCGCCACCTCGGCGCGCTCCGTGACCTTCTTCTTCACTTTCCCCGGAACGGTCTGCCCGTGGCTGCTCCAGGAGACCTGGTCACCCTTGCTGAGCTTCTTTCCCTTGGCCACGATCCGCACGCTCCTCGGTTCCGGCCCCCCGGTGGACGACGATGTTGTCCACCACTCTCCCGTTCCTCGGAGGGCGGCGCACTCAGTCGCCCGCCAGATGGAGTTCCGCGCCGCAGTCCCGTACCCCGTCGGCGGCGGCCTCGGTCAGGGCGCGGTCGGTGATGATGGTCTCGAAGTCGGCCAGGGCGGCGACGCGGTACTTGCCGAAGGTGCCGAACTTGGACGAGGCCGCGACCAGGGCGGCGCTGCGGGCGCTCTCCAGGGCGGCCCGCTTCACCTCCACCTTGGCGTCCGATGGAGTGGTGACCCCGCGCAGCAGGTCCCAGGAGCTCGTGCTGATGAAGGCCATGTCCAGGGCGAGTTGGCGCAGGGTCGCCGCGGCGAGGCGGCCGACGGTGGAGCGGTTGGCGGGCTCGGCCCGGCCGCCGACATGGATGATCTCCAGGTGGGGGCCTTCGGTCATCAGGCGGTCGACGGTGCTGAAGTCGTTGCTGACGACGGTGAGCCGCTGGTGGTGGATCAGGTGCGGGACCATGGCAAGGAGGGTGGTGCCCGCGTCGAGGTAGAGCGTCATGCCGTCCTCGACGAGCGCCGCGGCCCGCCGCGCCATGGCGTCCTTCTGCGGCTGCTCCAGGCGGGACTTCGCCTGGTGGCTCGGCTCGGTGCGCACCTGGCTCGCGATCCGGACGCCGCCGGGCACGGTGAACACCAGGCCCTGGCGCTCCAGTTCGGCGATGTCCCGGCGGACGGTCATGTGGGAGACGCCGAGGAGCTGCGTGATCTGCTGCACGCTCAGGACGCCGTCGTGGCGCAGGTGCTTGAGCAGCTTCTCCCGCCGCTGGTCGGGGATGAGCGGCGGGGACGCGTCTTCGGCCATGGTCGTATCTTCCCCTCTGGTCGGCTCTGGTCGGCGAGCGGGCCCGCCCGGTCCGATGATTGTGCCGGGCGGGCCCGTGAGCGGATGGTGGCCCCCGCCGGGAGCGCGGCTCAGCCTCCGACGAACAGGCTCAGGAGCAGGATGCCGCCGAGGCTGAGCATCGACTGGAGCGAGAGCATCAACGTCCAGGTGCGGAAGGTCTGCGGCACCGAGAGCTGGAAGTACTCCTTGAAGAGCCAGAAGCCGGAGTCGTTCACGTGCGACAGCATGACCGCGCCGGACGCTGTGGCCAGGACGAGCAGTTCGGGTGAGAGCCCGGGGTAGGCGCCGACCAGCGGGGCGACGATGCCGGTGGCGGCGGCGGTGGCGACCGTCGCCGAGCCGAGGCAGATCCGCAGCAGTGCGGCGACCAGCCAGGCGAGGATCAGCGGGGGAATCGACCAGTCGACCGCGTAGTCAGAGATGATCTTGTCGATCCCGGTGGCGGTCAGCATCGCCTTGAGACCGCCGCCCGCGCCCAGGATGAGGACGATGCCGCCGACCGGGCCGAGCCCCTTGGCGGCCATCTTCTGTATCTGGCCGAGGCCGAAGCCGGAGCGGAGACCGAGGGCGAAGAACGCGAACAGGACGGCTGCGAGCAGCGAGAGGACCGGGGAGTCGCACGCCTCGAAGACGGTGTAGGGCGCCGTGCCCTCCCGGGTCGCCGAGGTGCCGATGGTGCCGATCAGCATGAGGACAGGCGGCAGCAGGACCGTGATCAGGGCGAGGGCGAAGGATGCCGGGCGCCGCTGGTTCTCCGGGGTCATCCCCGCGTCGGGGACCGGCCCCTTGTCGAGGTCGGGCGCGGGCCCGAACCAGCGGGCTCCGTACCGGGTGAGTACCGGGCCGGTGAGGACGGCGATCGGGATGCCGATGATCAGCCCGTAGAGGATGGTGAGACCGGTGCTCGCGTCGTACGCGGAGACGGCGAGCGTCGGCGAGGGGTGCGGCGGCAGCAGGCCGTGCGAGATGTACAGGCCCGCTGCCATGGGCAGGCCGACGTAGAGCAGGTGGGAGCCGGTGCGCTTGGCCACCGCGTAGACCAGCGGGACGAGCATCACGAAGCTCACGTCGAACAGGTGCGGCATCCCGATGAGCAGGGCCGCCGCCGTGATCGCGGTGGGGATCCACTTCACTGGCCGGGCGCCGATGAAGACGGTGGCGATCCGGTCGGCTCCGCCCGAGCCGAGCAGGATGCCGCCGAGCAGGGTGCCGAGGCCGATGGTGGGTCCGACGCTCTTGAGGGAGTCGCCGAAGCCGTCCTGGAAGTGCTCGACCGTGTCACCGGGGCCGATGCCGGACGCCAGGCCGAGGCCGATGGCGGAGAGCGCGAGGGCCAGGAAGGGGTGGAGCTTGGCCTTGGTGATCAGCAGGATGAGGGCTACGACGGCCGCGAGGCCGAGGAGCAGGTGCTGGACGTCGGTGCTCATGATCCGTTCTCCGGCGCGGTGACGGGACGGGACGCGGACGCGGAGGACTGGCCCGCGGGGCCGGAGGGGCGGGCCGCGCGGCCCGAGGTCCAGGCGTCGAGCAGGGCGGTGTCCGGGTCCACGAGGTGCCCGAGGGTGAGCAGCGCGCCCGCCGGTACGTCCACGGCGAGGGTGGCGTGGGCGGCGAGGTAGAGGGGCGCGGCGTCGGCGGGGGTGTCCTCGTCGCGGAGCAGGACCGCCTTGACGCCGGTGACGTCGTGGTGGTGGCCGCCCATCGCGAGGACGGTCCCGGCGGGCAGGTCGACCTCGGCCCGGCCGGCGAGAACGGCGTGGCAGCGGGGGTCGGTGCCGCCGGAGGGGCGGTGGTGCAGGACGGCGGAGAGCAGCGAGACGGGGGTCTCGACGCCCATCAGGTGGTACGGCAGGTAGACGGCGGCGTACTTGCCGTCGCGGCTGACGACGTGTCCCTTGCCGCGCAGGGTCTCCCAGGTGACGGGGTCTCCGGTGCGCACGACGACGAAGACACCACCCGCGAAGGATGCCTCGCCGGGCAGCCGCAGGGCGCTGAAGACGTCCACGGCGCCGGGGCGGTGCAGGACGCCGCCGTCCTCGCGCAGGGCGTAGATGTCCGCCAGTTCGGCGATCCGGGCGACGGGGTAGTGCAGCCGCTCGGTGTCCGGGCGGAAGCCGGTGCTGGTGGCGACCACGGCCATCTCGCAGTAGTCGGCGGTGGCGCCGGTGGGCAGGGCGGCGACGGCCGCGGCGCGGGCGTCGAGGGTGGCGCGGGGGTCGTCGCCGAGTTCGAGGAGTCCGGCGAGTTCCGGGGCGGGGACGGTCGTGTCGAGCTGGGTGACCGTACCGGCGGAGGGGTCGAGGACGAGGTCGTACTCGGAGGACTTGCCGATGGCCACGATGTCGAGTCCGAGGGACTCGGCCCAGGTGACCAGGCCGATCAGGTTGGCGGGCTGGTCGCCGTCGGCCGTGGTGTAGACGCAGCCGTGGGTGTGGGCGAGTTCGGCGAGGTGCAGCCCGGCGACCGAGTCGACCTCCTTGCTGACCATGGCGACGTGCCGGCCGCCGGTCAGCGCCTGGCGGGCCATCGCGTATCCGGCGGCGGGGCTGCCGGTGGCCTCCACGAGGATGTCCCACTCGCCCTCGATGAGCAGGGCGCCGTCGCGGACCAGGGCGATCCGGCCGTCCTCGCGGGCCTGCCGTACGGAGGCGGCGTCGTCGCAGATCCGCAGTTCGTCCGCGTCGTGGCCGAGCTCGACGAGCATGGCGCGCAGCCGCTCCACGTCCTGGTCGCAGAGGACCGCGGGGCTGAGCGTCGGGATGCGCCGGGTCTGTGCGAGGAGCGTCCGGGCGAATCCGCCACCGGCGCCGGAGAGCGCGTAACGCACGATCCGGTCGCCGCCCGGGGCGAACAGGTGATGGAAGTTCATGGGCACTCCTCAGTGGGTGCGCGATGCGATGGGGTGGCTCCGATCGGCCGGGAGGAGGGCCACACAAGAGCTGGTTAACAATCTGTATCAAGATATCTCACCCACGTAAAGTCTGTTAACATTTTTTCACACACAGGCACATAGTCATAGCCACACGGGCACACAGCCACAGGCACACAGCCACAGGCACATCGCCGACACCATGGAGGTTTCATGCCGACCCTCGGGGCCATCGCGGACGACTTCACCGGAGCGACGGACCTGGCGACCATGCTGGTGTCACGCGGCTTCCGGACCCTGGTCGCCATCGGCGCCGACGCCGTCGAGCCGGCGGCGGTCGCCGACGCCGACGCGGTCGTCGTCGCCCTGAAGTCCCGCACCGCACCGGCCGGCGAGGCCGTCGCGGACTCACTGGCCGCTCTGCGCGCGCTGCGGGCCGCCGGATGCCGCCGGTACTACTTCAAGTACTGCTCGACCTTCGACTCCACCCCGCGCGGCAACATCGGCCCGGTCATCGACGCGCTCCTCGACGCCGTCCCCGCGGACCGCACCGTGGTGGCGCCCTCCTTCCCGGCCACCGGCCGTACCGTGCGCGACGGGCTCCTGTACGTCCACGGGGAGCCGCTCGACCAGAGCCCGATGCGCCACCATCCGCTGACCCCGATGACGGACGCGTCCCTGGAGCGTCTGCTGCGCCCGCAGACCGGACATCCGGTACGCCATGTCCCCCTGGACGTCGTCCGGGCGGGCGCCGCGGAGCTGCGGGCGGCCGTGGACTCCGCGGACGCGGCCGGGGCGCTCGTCGTGGTGGACGCCGTCACCGACGAGGATCTGCGGACCGTCTCCGCCGCCACCGAGCACCTCGCCCTGGTCACCGGCGCCGCCGGGCTCGCCCTCGGCCTGACCGGGCCGCGCCCCGGCGCCGCCCGGGCCACCCCCGCCTCCCGGCCCGGCGATCCCGCGGTCGTCCTCTCGGGCAGCGCGTCGGCCGCCACCAGGGCGCAGGTCGCCCACGGCCGGGCCCGGCTGCCGCACCGCAAGCTGGACATCGCCGCCCTGCGCTCCGACCTGCCCGGCGCGGTGGCCGGACTTGCCGCGTTCGCGCGTGAGCAGTGGCGGCGCGACCCCGGCCTGCCCCCGCTGATCTACGCGGTCGATGACCTCGCGGACCTGGAGCAGAGCGCGCCGGAGGGCGAGGCCCCCGCATCCGATCTGATCGAACGGGCCCTTGCGGCCCTCGCCGTCGAACTGGTGGAGCACGGCGCGCGACGCCTGCTGGTCGCCGGGGGCGAGACCTCCGGCGCGGTCGTCACGGCACTGGGGGTCCGCGGCCTCGCCATCGGCGCCCCCATCTGCCCGGGCGTCACCTGGGCCCGCGCCGACGGCGAAGGACCCAGCGTGGATCTCGCCCTGAAGTCGGGGAACTTCGGCGACACCGACATCTTCACGGAAGCATGGAGCACCCTCGTATGAGCGACGCGCGAGCCGAACTCACGGCCGCCGGAGCCCGCCTCGCCGCACTGGGACTGAGCCCCGGCTCCTCCGGGAACCTCAGTGTCCGCGCCGGCGACCAGCTGTTCATCTCCCCCACCGGGGCGGACCTCGCCTGCCTGGACCCGGACGAACTGAGCGTCCTGGACCTCGGCGGCACGCACTTGGACGGCCCCAAGCCGTCCAAGGAACACCCGCTGCACACGGCCCTCTACCGGCGCGACGCCGCCACGCGGGCCGTCGTCCACCTGCACTCCCGGAACGCGGCGGCGGTCTCCTGCCTGCCCCCGTGGTCCGAGTACAGCGCCATCCCGCCGCTCACCCCGTACTTCGTGATGCGGGTCGGCCAGACACCCCTGCTGCCGTACGCGGCGCCCGGCGACGCGGAGCAGGCGAAGAAGCTGGAACTGCTGCCGTTCCCGCTGCGCGCCGCCCTGCTCCAGAACCACGGCCCGGTCGTCTCGGGCACGTCCCTGCGGGCGGCGCTGGACGCGGCCGTCGAAATAGAGGAGGTGTCAGCCCTGTTGCTGGCCCTCGGCGACCGCCCCGCCCGCCTGCTGACGACCGGGGAGGCCGCGGAACTGGCCGAACGCCACCGCTCCTACTGGGGTCCCTGACCGGAGCGGCTCTTCTCCGAGCGGCTCTTCTCCGCAGGCTCCAGAATCGCCACGCACTCCACGTGATGCGTCATCGGGAACAGATCGAACGCCCGCAGCGTCCGCACCCGGTAGCCGCCCTCGCGGAAGTAGCCCAAGTCCCGTGCCAGCGCGGCCGGGTCGCAGGCCACGTACGCGATCCGCCGCGCGCCCAGCTTCGTCAGGTGCTTGACCGTCTGCTTGCCCGCTCCCGCGCGCGGCGGGTCCAGGACGATCAGGTCGACCTCCGTGATGCCGGTGCGCGGCAGGGCGGCCTCGACCTTGCCCTGTTCGATGCGGACGCGGTCGAACGCGGCGAGGTTGTGGCGGGCGTCCTCGACCGCTCGCTTGCCGGACTCGATGCCGAGGACCGCGCCCTTGTCACCGACCCGGTCGGCGATCGCGCCCGCGAACAGGCCCACGCCGCAGTAGAGGTCCAGGGCCGTGTCGCCCTTGCGGGGCGTCAGGCCCTGCATGACGGCGAGCATCAGGGTCTCGGCCGCCTTCGGGTGGACCTGCCAGAAGCCGCCGTTGCCGACGCGGTACGTACGGTTGTCGGCGCGCTCGCGGACGAAGGGGCGGCCGTGGACGCGGTGGACGCCGCCGTCCTGCTCCGCGATGCGCAGGACCGAGACCGGCTTGTCCAGCTCCACGAGCGGGAGGCGCGCGCCCGGCTTCGGTTCCAGGATGACCTGGCGGTCCTGGGAGCCCGTGGCCGCGATCGCCTCGACCGACGCCATGCCGGCCCAGTCGTGCTTCTCGATGCCGAGCTCGCTCACGCCCTCAGCCGCGATCATGCAGTGCTCGATCGGCTCCACCTCGTGCGAGCGGTGGCGGCGCAGGCCCGCGTTGCCGTCGGGGTCGATCGCGTACTGGACGCGGGTGCGCCAGGCCGGGACCTCGCCCGCGGGCAGCTTGTCGCCCTCGGCCGGGACCACCGTGCCGTCCCAGCCCGCCTCCTCGGGGGTCAGACCGGCCAGGCGCTGGAGCTGCTCGGCGATGACCTCGCCCTTGAGGCGGCGCTGGGCGCCCGGCTTCGCGTGCTGCCAGTCGCAGCCGCCGCAGCGGCCGGGGCCCGCGTACGGGCAGGGGGCCTCGACGCGGTCCTTGGAGGGGTCGAGGACCGTCACCGCGTCCGCGCGCAGGAAGCGGGACTCCTCGTCGCCGTCCGTCACGCGCGCGATGACCTTCTCGCCGGGCAGTGTGTGCCGGACGAACAGCACGCGTCCCTCGGCCGTGCGGGCGACGCAGTGGCCGCCGTGCGCGACGGGGCCCACCTCGACCTCGTACTCCTGCCCGATGAGGGAGGCCGCCTGCGAGCCCTCCGCCGAGTTCCCCGCCTGCGATTTCTTCGGTTCTGCCTGCATGGCGGGGTGACTCCACAACGTAAGGGGGCATCGGCCGAAGGAAACGGCCGGACAACAGCCCACCAGTCTACGTGGGTGTCGTCCGGCCGCTCACCAACCGTCCGGTGCTAGCCCTTGTGGCCGTTCCCGTTGCTCGGCTCCTTCTGGCGCTTCTCCACCGGACCCCGCCGCACCGCACCCGGCGCGTTCCACTCCGACCGCTTCCTGGCCCGCTTCTTCGCGGCCTCGGAGGAGTCGAGCTGGTAGGGGACGGAGGTGACCATGACGCCGGGGGTGAAGAGCAGGCGGCCCTTGAGCCTGAGCGCGCTCTGGTTGTGCAGCAGGTGCTCGTACCAGTGGCCCACCACGTACTCCGGGATGATCACGCTGACCACGTCGCGCGGGCTCTCCTTCCGGAGGCCCTTGACGTACTCGATGATCGGCCGGGTGATCTCGCGGTAGGGCGAGTCGAGGATCTTCAGCGGGACGTGGATGCCGCGCCGCTCCCACTCGGCCCGCAGGGCCTTGGTCTCCGCCGGGTCGACGTTGATGCTCAGTGCTTCGAGCGTGTCCGAGCGCATCAGCTTGGCGTAGGCCAGGGCGCGAAGGGTCGGGCGGTGGATCTTGGAGACCAGGACGATGGAGTGCACGCGCGAGGGGCGCACGCTGTCGTCGGAGGGGGTGTCCGGGGCGGCGATCTCCTCGGCCACGCGGTCGTAGTGACGGCGGATCGCCGACATCGTCGCGTAGAAGATGCACATGCCGAGCAGCGCGACCCACGCACCGTGCGTGAACTTTGTGACGAGTACGACGATCAGGACCATGCCCGTGAAGAAGGCGCCGAAGGTGTTGATCGCCCGCGAGCGGATCATGTGGCGGCGCTTGGCCGGGTCCTTCTCGGTGCGCAGATGGCGGTTCCAGTGCCGGACCATGCCGATCTGGCTGAGCGTGAAGGAGACGAAGACGCCGACGATGTAGAGCTGGATCAGGCGGGTCGAGTCCGCGCCGTAGATGACGACGAGCAGCGCCGCGGCGCCCGCGAGCAGCACGATGCCGTTGGAGAACGCGAGCCGGTCGCCGCGGGTGTGCAGCTGGCGCGGCAGGTAGCGGTCCTGGGCGAGGATCGAGCCGAGCAGCGGGAAGCCGTTGTACGCCGTGTTGGCCGCGAGGAAGAGGACGAGCGCGGTGGCGGCCGCCAGGACGATGAAGAGGAAGCTGCCGTTGCCGAAGACGGCCTCGGCGACCTGCGAGATCACCGGGTTCTGCACGTAGTCCGAGCCGACCGGAACGCCGTTGTGGAAGAGGTCCTTGCCCGGATATTCGGCCATGCGGACCTTGGTCGTCATGGCGAGGGCGATGATGCCGCAGAACATCGTGACGGCCAGGGCGCCCATCAGGGCCAGGGTGCTCGCCGCGTTCTTGCTCTTGGGCTTGCGGAACGCCGGGACGCCGTTGCTGATCGCCTCGACGCCGGTGAGCGCGGCGCAGCCGGAGGAGAAGGCCCGCAGCAGCAGGAAGACGAGGGCGAAGCCCGCGAGGCCCCCGTGCTCGGGCTTGATCTCGTAGTCCGCGGTGGGCGCCTTCATCGTCTCGTCCAGGACGATGCCCCGGAAGGCACCCCAGGCGATCATGATGAAGACGCCGGCCACGAAGACGTACGTCGGGATGGCGAAGAGCTTCCCCGACTCCTTCACGCCGCGCAGGTTCATCACCGTCAGGAGCACGATGACGGCGACGGCGCAGAGCACCTTGTGCTCGACGACGAACGGAATCGCCGAGCCGAGGTTCTCGATGCCCGAGGAGATCGACACCGCCACGGTCAGGACGTAGTCGACGAGCAGCGCGCTCGCGACGGTGAGTCCGGCCTTGGGGCCGAGGTTGGTGTTGGCGACTTCGTAGTCACCCCCGCCGCTCGGGTAGGCGTGCACGTTCTGCCGGTACGAAGCGACGACGGTGAACATCAGCACGACGACCGCGACGGCGATCCAGGGGCTGAAGTGGTACGCCGACACACCCGCGATCGAGAGGACGAGGAGCACTTCCCCCGGCGCATAGGCCACGGAGGAGAGCGGGTCGGACGCGAACACGGGTAGAGCGATGCGCTTCGGCAGGAGGGTTTCTCCGAGCCGGTCGCTGCGCAGTGCGCGCCCGATGAGGATCCGTTTGGGCACGTCGGTCAGTTTGGACACGCAGAGGATCGTAAGCGTTCGAATGGGTGCCCGCCCACCCACCACCCCCTAACTGCTCCGGTTAGCCACGACGCGCCGCCGGGGGCTCCGCCCAATGCCCGGAAAGCGGACGCTGATCGGCGGCTTCCGGTGCTCCCGGTACCTCCTGCGCCCCGTGGGCCCCATGGGCCCCGTAGCGCTCGGCCACCCGCTCCTCGGCGCGGCGGATCGCGCGGGACGGCCACCAGGTGGCGCGCCCGAGCAGCAGCAGCGCCGCGGGCAGAATCATGATGCGAATCACGAACGCGTCGAGCAGGACGGCCGCCGCCAGGACGAAGCCCATCTGCTTCATCTCCAGGATGTGCAGCATCACGAAGCTCGCGAAGACGGTGACCATGACGATCGCTGCGCTGGTGACGACCTTGGCCGACGAGCCGATGCCCTCGATGACGGCCTGCCGGGTGGGTACGCCGTTCAGTGCGGCCTCCCGGATCCGGCTGACCACGAACACCTGGTAGTCCATGGAGAGCCCGAAGAGGATCACGAAGAGGAAGAGCGGCACCCGCGAGGAGATCCCGCCGAGCGAGACGAACGAGAGCAGTTCCTCGGCCCACTTTCCCTGGAAGACCAGGACGAGCAGCCCGAGCGCGGACGCGGCGGAGAGCAGGTTGAGCACGATGCCGAGCAGCCCGAGGACGATCGAGCGGAACGCGAAGACCGTCATGGCGAAGGTCATCAGGAGCAGGAAGCCGAGGACGAGCGGCAGTTTCTGGTTCTGGTGTTCCACGTAGTCGGTGCCGCGCGGCACCTCGCCGGTGACGGCGGTCTCGACGCCGGACAGCTTGCCGACGGTCGCGGGGAGGTAGTCGTCGCGGAGGTGGTCGAGGGAGGCGGTGGCCTTGTCGGAGTACGTGGCGTGCGGGGCGTTCAGCTCCAGTGTGGTGGTCCTGCGGTCCTGCGAGGAGCGGACGAGCGGGACGGCGGAGGGGTGCGAGAAGAGCGGGTCGGCCGCTGCCTTGCGGTCGAGGTCGTGCAGCGCCCGGCGTACTTCGGTCGCCTGCGAGGCCTCGGCGCGCACCACGACCAGGTGCCGGACGCGCTGCTCGGGGAAGGCGTCGAGCAGCCGGTCGTACCCCTGCATCGCCGGGATGTCGCGCGAGAAGCTGTCGCGCGCCGGGTCCTTGAGGTTCATGTCCAGGGCGGGCAGCGCCAGGCCGAGCATGACGAGGACGGAGAGGCAGAGGGTGAGCGCGGGGTGCTTGCGGGCCGGCGCGAGCAGCGCGTTCCACGCCCGTCCGGGCTTCTTCTCGCCGTACGTCTTCACCGGCTTGCCCTGCGTGCGCCGCTTCGCCGCCCGGCGTTCGGCGCGCTCGCCGAGCTTGACGAGGAGCGCCGGGAGCACGGTGACCGAGCTGACCACGGCGACGGCCACGACCAGGATGGTGCCGGTCGCGAGCGAGTCGAAGATGACGTCACCGGCGAGGTAGAGGGCGGCGGTGGAGACGATCACCGCGAGCCCGGAGACGACGATCGCGCGGCCCGCCGTGGCCGCGGCGGCCTCGACCAGGGCCGCTGAGGTGAGGCGGCCGCCTGCGCGGGCCCGTTCCTCGCGCTCGCGCTTGAGGTAGAAGAGCGTGTAGTCGACGCCGACCGCCATGCCGATGAGCAGGATCATGTTCATCCCGACGCCGGTGTCCGGCAGCAGGTGCGAGGCCAGCATCGCCAGGCCCACGGTCGCCATGATCGAGGTGATGGCGAGCAGCAGCGGTACGCCGACCATGACGACGGAGCCGAAGACCACGGCGAGCGTGATCAGCGTGACGGGGAGCGTGATCGCCTCGGAGAAGGCGAGGTCCTTGCCGCGCTGTTCGTTGACGCCCTGGCTCACCGACGCGGCGCCGGTCTCCTCGATCACCAGGTCCGGGTGGGCCTGGGCGGCCTGCTCGGTCTCGGCGCGCAGCGGGACGACGTTCTTCTTGCCGTCCTGGTCGGGGCCGTTGAGCTCCACCTGGACCCGCAGGACCCGTCCGTCGGCCGACTGCACCGGCGCCGCCACCGAGGCGACCTCCGGCAGCGACTTCATCCGGGCGGTGATGTCCTTGACGGCGGCGTCGGCCGCGGCCTTGTCCAGCGGGCCCTCCTCGGCGCGGACGAGCACCTGCTCCGTGGGCCGCAGCTGGACGCTGCCCTCGGTGGCCAGCGCCTCGGCGCGGCCCGCCTCACCCACGCGGTAGTCCTCGCTGCTCGCGCTGTTCATGCCCGCGGCGATGCCGCCCCCCAGGCAGAGCACCACGAACACCAGCCACCCGATGACCGCGCGCCCCGGATGCAGCGCGCTCCATCTCGCCGCGCGCACCGTGACCGATCGCTTCCCCATGACCATCCCCGCCCCTTCGCCATGCTCTGGCGTTCAGTCCTTCATGTGTAAGTTGAGACTGACAGGTGAAGGAGCGAGCCGTCAACTGTCATTCGGGACTGGAAAGGCACCGGATCGGCGTGGATTGACAGTGGATCCCGTCATGCGTAAGTCTTGGCTGACAGGTTTCGGGATCAGCGAAAAGGCGGGCCATGGACAGCGAAGAGCTGCTCGCCTTCCTCTCCGCCGTCGGCCATGCCCAGCGGATCCGGATCATCACCGAGCTCGCCCCGGGGCAGCTGTACGTCAGCGAACTGGCGCGGCGGCTCGGTGTCTCCCGCCCCCTGCTCTACATGCACCTCGAACGTCTGGAGAAGGCCGGTCTCGTCGTCGGCCGCCTGGAACTCTCCGACGACGGCAAGGCGCTCAAGTACTTCGAACTGGCGCCGTTCGACGTGCGCCTGAACGTGGACACGATCCTCGCGGCCGTCCGGCAGGACGCGTCCGACGAGGCCGGACAGCACTCACCTGAGGGGTCTTAATGGACGACGTGATCATTCCGGTCGCCTTCTTCCTGATACTCGCCGGCGCGATCGTGGCCGTCGCCTACTTCCAGTCACAGCGCAACCGCGAGCGCGACCGCCAGTGGGCCGAGGCGATGGAGCAGTACCGCCAGGCCGTCGAGCGCGCCAGGTCGGAGCAGGAGGCGGCGCGGCTTCAGCTGGTCGAGGTCGGCTACCGGCTCAAGTCCGTCGAGGGCCTGCTGCGCAGCGTGGACTGAACAATCCGCGAGTACCGACGACCGGCAGGTGCACGGGGGTGCCCTCCGCGGACCGTGCGTGTGTAGCTTGGGCGTCGGTCTGAGACGCTTTGACCGTTCAACCTGAGCGAAAAGTATTGACACAGCCGGAAGGACGGGCGTGCACATCGTCATCATGGGCTGCGGGAGAGTCGGATCGGCTCTCGCGCAAACCCTGGAACAACAGGGGCACACGGTCGCCGTGATCGACCAGGACCCCACCGCCTTCCGCCGGCTCGGCTCCGGCTTCGGCGGGCGCCGCGTCACCGGCATCGGCTTCGACCAGGACACCCTGCGCGAGTCCGGCATCGAGGAGGCGGGCGCCTTCGCCGCGGTCAGCAGCGGCGACAACTCGAACATCATCGCCGCCCGGGTGGCCCGCGAGATGTTCGGCATCGAGAACGTCGCCGCCCGCATCTACGACCCCCGCCGCGCCGAGGTCTACCAGCGCCTGGGCATCCCCACCGTCGCCACGGTCCGCTGGACCGCCGACCAGATGCTGCGCAGGCTGCTGCCCTCCGGGGCCGAACCGCTGTGGCGCGACCCCACCGGCGGCGTGCAGCTCGCCGAGGTGCACGCCTCCGAGTCCTGGATCGGCCACAAGATCAGTGAGCTCCAGGAGGAGACCGGTGTACGCGTGGCCTTCCTCACCCGGCTGGGCGAGGCGGTCCTGCCGACCTCCCAGACCGTGCTCCAGGAGGGCGACCTGGTGCACGTGATGATGCGCACCGACGAGGTCGAGAAGGTCGAAGCGGCGTTCGCCGAAGGCCCCGAGGAAGGCGGTCACTGATGAGGGTCGCCATTGCCGGAGCGGGCGCGGTGGGACGTTCCATCGCCGGTGAGCTCCTGGAGAACGGGCACGAGATTCTGCTCATCGACAAGGCGCCGACCGCCATCTCGGTCGAGCGCGTCCCGCAGGCGGAGTGGCTGCTCGCCGACGCCTGCGAGATCACCTCGCTCGACGAGGCGGCGCTCCAGCGCTGCAACGTGGTGATCGCCGCGACCGGCGACGACAAGGTCAACCTCGTCGTCTCCCTCCTCGCGAAGACCGAGTACGGCGTTCCCCGTGTCGTCGCCCGCGTCAACAACCCCAAGAACGAATGGCTCTTCAACGAGTCCTGGGGCGTCGATGTCGCGGTCTCGACCCCGCGCCTGATGTCCGCGCTCGTCGAGGAGGCGGTGAGCGTCGGTGATCTCGTACGCCTGCTGCGCTTCAGCCACGGCGACGCCAACCTCGTCGAGCTGACCCTGCCGCCCGAGTCCGCCCTCGCGGGCACGACGGTCGGCGACGTCCAGTGGCCCGAGGACACCTCGCTGGTGACGATCATCCGCGGCACTCGCGTCCTCGCGCCGACCCCGGACGATTCCCTGGAGGCGGGCGACGAACTCCTCTTCGTGGCGGCGCAGGCGCGTGAGGAGCAGCTGGAGGACTTGTTGTCCGTGCGCCGGGAGGACGCGGTGGGCTAGCCGCCCCGGCAGTTACGTGGATGGGGGCCGCGCGGAATTTTCCGGGCGGCCCCCATCTCGTACGCGTGCAGGATCTGACGTCGTCTGCGGGACCGTCGTGGCTGGGCGCGCAGTTCCCCGCGCCCCTTACGGGGCCCTTTGCTCGCGCTCCTTCTCCGCCTGCTCCGCCGCTTCCATCTCGGCGAACACGTCGATCGGCGCGGGTGCCTTGGCCAGGAAGACCCAGGTCAGCCAGACCGCGAGCAGGAACGGCGGGATCTTCAGGGCGATCAGGACCCAGCCGAACTGGGTGGTGTCCGCCCACCAGTAGAGCGGGAAGAGGATCGCGCACTTGGCGAGGAGGATCAGGCCCCAGGCCCAACTGGCCTTCGTGTACGCCTTCTTGCGGCCGGGGTTGCGGGTCCGCCAGGAGAGGTTCTCCTTGAAGACCGGGCCGAGGATCAGGCCGATCAGCGGGACGCCCGCGAGGGCCGTGATGATGTAGGCGAGGGCGAGGCCCAGGGTGTAGAGCATGCCCGGCAGGTAGAAGTCCTTGGCGTTGCCGGTCATCATCGCGAAGACCACACCGAAGGCGACACCGAAGACGCCGCTGAAGGCGTGCTTGACGGTGTCCTTCATGACCAGGCGGACCACCACGAGCACCAGGGACACCGCGAGGGCCGCGATGGCCGACATGTGCAGGTCCTTGTTGATCGTGAAGATGGTCACGAAGAGAAGGCCGGGGGCGACGGTCTCCACCATGCCCCGCACGCCGCCGAAGGCCTCGAAGAGCGCGGCTTCGGTCACGGCCCTGGAATCGGCGGCTTCCTGATCCGTGGATCCCCGGTCCGTGGTTCCGTGGTCCGTCGGCTTGTCGAGGGACGTCACCGGCTACTCCCGTCCGAGGGGTCTGAGTTCGTATTTCGGGTTGAAGAGCACCCGGCGGCCCCGGCTCATCGAGACCCTGCCGGACGCGATCAGTCTGCGCCCCGGCTCGATCCCCACGATGGAGCGCCTTCCGAGCCACACCACGTCCAGTGCCGCGGAACCGTCGAACAGCTCCGCCTCCAGGGCGGGGACACCGGCGCGTGGCCGCAGGGTGACCGTGCGCAAGGTACCAGTAACGGTGACTATCTGGCGGTCGTGGCAGTCCCCGATGCGTGTGCACCCCGCCGTTTCGGCGTCCTCGCGCAGCTCCTCCGACTCCAGGTCCTCCTGGGAGGAGGACAGCCGGTCGAGCATGCGCCGGAAGCGGCCTGCCGGCTTCTCTGAACCAGGAACAGCACTCATACAGGAAGCGTACCGGGGGTCACGGACAGCGCCGCAACGGGTGAGCTCATCTGTGCTTATGCCCGCTCAGCCCGGCCCGACCCTTGACTCAGCGCTCGAACCTGTAACCCATTCCGGGCTCGGTGATGAAGTGCCGCGGATGCGCGGGGTCCGCCTCCAGCTTGCGCCGCAGCTGCGCCATGTAGACGCGCAGGTAGTTCGTCTCCGTACCGTACGAAGGGCCCCAGACCTCCTGGAGCAGCTGCTTCTGGCTGACCAGGCGCCCGGTGTTGCGCACGAGGACTTCGAGCAGATGCCATTCGGTGGGTGTCAGGCGTACGTCGCGTCCGCCTCGGTTGACCTTCTTGGCGGCCAGGTCGACCGTGAAGTCCTCCGTGTCCACCATCACGTCGTCCTCGCCCGCTCCGGCGGGCTCGGCCCTGCGGATGGAGGCGCGAAGGCGGGCGAGCAGTTCGTCCATGCCGAAGGGCTTGGTGACGTAGTCGTCGGCGCCCGCGTCGAGCGCCTCGACCTTCTCGTCCGAGCTGTGCCGCGCGGAGAGCACCAGGATCGGGACGCGCGTCCAGCCGCGCAGGCCCCTGATGACCTCGACGCCGTCCATGTCCGGCAGTCCGAGGTCGAGGACGATCACGTCCGGGTGGCGGGCGGCGGCGAGCTGGAGCGCGGTGGCTCCGTCGGGGGCGGCGTCCACGTCGTACTTGCGTGCCTTCAGGTTGATCACGAGGGCGCGGACGATCTGTGGCTCGTCGTCGACCACGAGCACCCTCGTGGGGGTCCTGGGGTCTCCCCCGGGAGAGTGCGGCATGGGTGCCTGCCTTTCGGGCCTTGGGGTCTTGCCGGTGGTGGCGGTGGTGCCGGTGGTGGCGGTCATGAGGTGGCCTGTGCGGAGAGGTCCGGCAGGACCGGCGGTCCGCCCGCCGCGGCCCGCAGGGTGAGGACCATGGTGAGGCCGCCGCCGGGGGTGTCCTCCGCTTCGAGCGTGCCGCCCATGGACTCGACGAAGCCGCGGGCGACCGCGAGGCCCAGGCCCACGCCCGCACCGCGCGGGGCGTCGCCGTAGCGCTGGAAGGGCTCGAAGATGCGGTCCTTGGCGGCATCGGGGACGCCGGGTCCGCGGTCCACGACGCGCAGTTCGACGCGGTCGCCGAGGGCGCTCGCCGAGACCAGGACCGGTTCGGCGTCGAGGCTGTACTTGACCGCGTTCTCGACGATGTTGGCGACCGCCCTCTCCAGGAGGCCCTTGTCGACGGTGACCATGGGCAGCGTCTCGGGGATGTCGAGGTCGGCGCTGCCGTCGGGGACGCCGCCGAGCGCCATCGGGACGACCTCGTCCAGGTCGATCTCACGGATCAGCGGGGTGACGGTGCCGGTCTGCAGGCGTGACATGTCCAGGAGGTTGCCGACCAGGTGGTCCAGGCGGTCGGCGCCGTCCTCGATGCCTTCGAGGAGCTCGGCCTGGTCCTCCTCGGACCAGGCAACGTCGTCGGAGCGCAGGGACGAGACGGCGGCCTTGATGCCCGCGAGCGGCGTACGCAGGTCATGGCTGACCGCGGCGAGCAGCGCGGTGCGGATACGGTTGCCCTCGGCGAGGGTGCGGGCCTGCTGCGCCTCGTCCTGGAGGCGCCGGCGGTCCAGGACGACGACGGCCTGCGCGGCGAACGCGGCGAGCACCCGGCGGTCCTCGGCGGGCAGGACCCGGCCTGACAGGGCGAGCGCCATGTGGTCGCCGACCGGCATGTCCACGTCCGCGTCCTCGGGGCGCTCCAGGGTGCGGCCTTCGCCGACCCGGCCCGCGCAGGTCCAGGGGGCGACGTCGCTCGCCCGCTCCAGGAGGGCCACGGAGTCCATGCTGAAGGTCTCGCGCACACGTTCGAGCAGGGCGTCCAGGCTGGTCTCGCCGCGCAGCACGCTGCCCGCGAGAAAGGAGAGTATTTCCGACTCCGCACGCAGCCGGGCGGCCTGGTGGGTGCGGCGGGCTGCGAGGTCCACGACGGAGGCCACGGAGATCGCGACGCCCACGAAGACGACGATCGCGACGATGTTCTTGGAGTCCGAGATCGTCCACAGGTGCTGCGGTGGCGCGAAGTAGTAGTTCAGGAGCAGCGAGCCGCACGCGGCCGATGCCAGGGCAGGCAGGAGGCCGCCGAGCAGCGCGGCGGCGACCGTGAGCGTCAGGAACAGGAGCATGTCGTTGGCGAGGCCGAGGTTCGCGTCGACATGGGTCAGGAGCAGGGTGAGGAGCGCCGGGCCGCCGACGCCGACCAGCCAGCCCCAGATGGACCGGGAGCGCCCGAGCCGTGCCCCGCGCGCCACGGGCAGGCCGCGCCCCTTGGCCACCTCGTCGTGCGTGACGATGTGGACGTCCAGGTCGGGGCCCGATTCGCGGGCGACCGTCGCGCCCACACCGGGTCCGAAGATGTACTGCCAGGTCTTGCGGCGCGAGGAGCCGAGGACGATCTGGGTGGCGTTGACGCCGCGGGAGAAGTCGAGCAGCGCCGCGGGTATGTCGTCGCCGATGACGTGGTGGAAGGAGCCGCCCAGGTCCTCCACCAAGGTGCGCTGGACGGCGAGCTCCTTGGGGGATGCCGCGGTCAGGCCGTCGCTGCGGGCGATGTAGACGGCCAGGATCTCGCTGCCGGAGCCCTTGGCGGCCATCCGGGACGCGCGGCGGATCAGCGTGCGTCCCTCGGGGCCGCCGGTGAGGCCGACGGCGATGCGTTCGCGGGCCTGCCAGGTGGAGCGGATGCCGTGCTCGCCGCGGTACTGCTGGAGGTATTCGTCGACCCGGTCGGCCACCCAGAGCAGCGCGAGCTCGCGCAGGGCGGTGAGGTTGCCGGGCCGGAAGTAGTTGGACAGGGCCGCGTCGACCCGGTCGGGCTTGTAGATGTTGCCGTGCGCCATGCGGCGGCGCAGCGCCTGGGGCGACATGTCGACCAGCTCTATCTGGTCCGCGCGCCGCACCACCTCGTCCGGCACGGTCTCGCGCTGCCGGACGCCGGTGATCGACTCGACGACGTCGCCGAGCGACTCCAGGTGCTGGATGTTCACGGTCGAGACGACGTCGATGCCCGCGGCGAGGAGTTCCTCGACGTCCTGCCAGCGCTTGGCGTTGCGGGAGCCGGGGACATTGGTATGCGCCAGTTCGTCCACGAGGGCGACGACGGGGGCCCGCTCCAGGACGGCGTCCACGTCCATCTCGGTGAACAGGGTGCCGCGGTAGTCGAGGTCCTTGCGGGACACCTGCTCCAGGCCGTGCAGCATCACTTCGGTGCGGGGCCTGTCGTGGTGCTCCACGAAGGCTACGACGCAGTCGGTACCGCGCTCGATGCGGCGGTGCGCCTCGGACAGCATCGCGTACGTCTTGCCGACGCCCGGCGCCGAGCCGAGGTATATCCGAAGCTTGCCGCGTGCCATGGCCCCATTGTCTTCCCGAATCCGCTCTGTACGCAGCGTCGACTTTACGGCCAACAATTCCCGCAAACCGGACGAAGGTGCGGCCGGGGCCGCTCTTTGACACAACCCTGATGTCGGTCTCCCGCCCCCCGGCCACCCGGTGCCCAGAGGCCCGGTACCCGGAGGTCAGTGCTCGACGATCTCGCCGTCGCTCAGTTCCAGGACCCGGTCGGCGAGGTCGAGCAGCGCCGCGTCGTGCGTGGCGACCAGGGCGGTGACGCCTTCGCCGCGCACGACGGCCCGCAGCAGCTCCATCACCGCGAGCCCGGTTTCGGCGTCCAGCTGTCCGGTGGGCTCGTCCGCGATGAGCAGGGAGGGCTTGTTGGCGAGCGCGCGGGCGATCGCCACACGCTGCTGCTGTCCTCCGGAGAGCTCGCCCGGCCGCTGCTCGGCGTGGTCGGCGAGTCCGACGAGGGCGAGAAGCAGCGCGACGCGCTCCTCACGCGCGCGGGGGTCGGTCTTGCGGAGCCGCAGGGGCACGCCGACGTTCTCGGCGGCGGTGAGGATCGGGATGAGTCCGAAGGACTGGAAGATGAAGCCGACGTGGTCGCGGCGCAGCTCAAGGAGGCCGTTCTCGCCGAGGCCCGCGAGTTCTCGCCCTTCGACGGTGACCTTGCCCGCGTCGGGGGTGTCGAGTCCGCCGACGAGGTTGAGCAGGGTGGTCTTGCCGGACCCCGACCGCCCCTTCAGGGCGACGAGCTCTCCGCGCGGGACGGTGAAGGAGACACCGCGCAGGGCGTGCACGGCGGACGCGCCGCTGCCGTACGTCCGGTGCAGGTCCTCGACGACGACCGCGCTCTCGGCCATGTGCACTCCCCCGTGCTCGCTCCCCCGTACGGCCTTGTGGGGCCGGGCGCCAGTATGGTCACCGTACGCCCGGCCCAACAAGGCTCGGATCAGCTCGGGTTGTCCGCGTGGGTCAGGGTCTCCCAGGCGACGAACAGGTTGTTGGAGCCTGCCGGACGGCCCCGTTCGGTGAGCTTCTGGGTGTTGCTCATGGCGTTGCCGAGGCGGCCGTGCAGTGCGTTGTAGCCGACCTCGGTGACGGGCCCGAGGCCCCGGTGTATCGAACCGCCGCATAGCGAGCTCGGCGGGGCCTCGCCCAGCTCGTACTTGGCCTGGAAGCCCAGGCCCTGGCGCAGCCGCTCGCCGACGTCCGTCTTGTAGAGGTCGTCGCCCTGGATGCGGCTGGTCTCGGCCACGTGGGAGATCGCGGAGAGTCCGTATCCGGTGTGGGTGAAGTCGCGGCACGTCTCCTGGGTGAGCCCGGTGGTGAAGGTGCCCTGTCCCTGCCAGTACTTGACGATCTTCGCGCGGGTGTCGAGGTTCTGGCTCGGCACGGTCTTGGGCAGGTCGCCGTCGGAGGCGAGATAGACGTACGCGGCGGTGCGCGTACGGAACTTCGCCATCGCCTTGTCGTACGAGCCCTTGTCCTCGATGAAGACGGAGATGCCGATGGCGGCCTCCATCATCGACAGCTCCCAGTTGCCGTTGGAGTTGGAGCCGTTGATGATCTCGGGCAGGTAGACGTTGCGCAGCATCGTCGCGAAGCGGCCCGAGTTGCCCCAGCTGCCGGTGTAGGTGTGCTTGATGATCTCGGCGGCCCTGGGCCAGGAAGAGCCCGCCCAGCCGGTCTGCAGCGGGGCGTTGCTGTTGGTGTGGTCCTTGATGGTGGCGGACCAGGCGTCCATCAGCTCGATGGACTTCTTGGCGTAGCGCTCGTCACGGGTGATGTACCAGGCGAGGGCCGTGGTGTACGCGGCTATCGCGTCCTCGCGCTCGTCGGTGCAGCCGTAGTTGGGGTCCGAGTAAGAGCCGCATTCGACGACCGCGCGGGGCTTGGGCGTGCGCGACAGGGAGGCGTACTTGCTCCCCATCATCTGGTCGTAGGCGCCCTTCCAGGGCTGGGCGCCCGCGTTGACCTTCTCCCTGGTGAAGTCCAGCTGGCCGCGCGAGACGGTGACTCCGGGGTGCGCGAAGGTGCTCGGCGCGGCCGCCGGCGCCGCGTCGGCGCGCTCGGCGCCCGGCCAGGCGAGGAGGGCGGCGACCAGGGCGGTCACCACGGTGGCGAGGGTCGCGAGGACTGTGGTGCGGGGTCTGCGGTGGTGGCGCACGGGTGTGGGGGTGTCAGCCATGCGAAGGGCCATCCATTCTCGTAAGTTCTCGTATGTGAACTTCAAGTGCCTTTCTGAACAAGCGTGTTGGCCCGAGACCATAAGTACGGACCAGGCTTCCGTCAAGGCGTGAAGTTAGAGGTCTTCTACACGTTCCTCCGCACGCGAAGTCAGAGCTCCTGCTCAGGGGCCGGGGCGGGGCCCGGGCGTGGCGGAATCCGGCCCTTCGCCCCAGACGCCGATGTGGTCCGGCTCCTCCGTGAGGCGCACGCGTCCGCGCAGCCCGTAGCGCTCCACGTAGTCGCGCGGCAGCTGCATCCGTCCAGCCCGGTCCAGAACCGTGAACTCCTCGCCCGCGCAGCCCTGTTCGCGCAACGTCTCCGTGGACGTACGGCCGTCCCTGATGCGCACCGTGCGACGGACCTGTCCGGAGACGAGCGGGTCGTGCGTGACTACCAGGACGGTCGCGCCGAGCTCCTCGTTGGCCCGGCGCAGGGCGGCGAACACCTCCTCGCCGCTCGCCGTGTCCAGCTCCCCGGTGGGCTCGTCGGCGAGCAGCACGCGCGGGGCATTGGCGGAGGCGACCGCCACGGCGACGCGCTGCTGCTCGCCGCCGGACAGCTCCGCGGGACGCCGGTCGCGGCAGTACGCGACGCCGAGCACGTCGAGCAGTTCGGCGGCCCGCGCCGCGCGCTCACGGCGGGGCACGCGCGCGTACTTCATCGGCAGCGCGACGTTCTCCAGGGCGGTGAGGTACGGCAGCAGGTTGCGCCCGGTCTGCTGCCACACGAAGCCGACCGTGCCCCTGCGGTAGCCGAGGCGTTCGCGGCGCCCCATGGAGAGCAGATCGTGTCCGGCGACCTCGGCCCGGCCCGCCGTCGGCAGGTCGAGCCCCGAGAGGATCGACAGGAGGGTGGACTTGCCGGACCCGGACGCGCCCACGAGGGCCACGCACTCCCCCTCCCCGACCACCAGATCGAGCCCCTGGAGGGCCTGCACCTCCACCTTGTCGGTGCGATAGACGCGTACGAGGTTGTCGCACACGACAAGTCCCTCGTCACCGGCGGGGCGGCGCGCGGCGTTCGCGCGGGCCTCCAGATCGGCCAGCTCAGTCATCGTTCCTCCCCAGTCGCAGCACTGCTCCAAGGCCCCGGCGCCGCCCAAGCCAGGTCTCCACTCCCACCGCGACGGCCACCAGGGCCACGGTTCCGGCGGCCAGGGCAGCGGTGAACAGCGCGTCGGTCCGCAGGGCGGGCGCGGAGGGCCCGCCGGTGAACTCCCGCAGGTCGAGCGCGGGTCCGAGCAGCCCCGGCAGAGTCAGGCCGAGCGCGACGCCGCCGGCCACGGCCGCGAGCACCAGCGGAAGCAGCTGGAGCAGATGCAGCCCGGCGGTGGCGCGGTCGCCGAGTCCCAGCGTGCGAAGGCGGGCGGTGGTGGTTCCGCGCGCGGGGGCGGACAGCAGGAGTTCGAGCACGAGGGCGAGCAGCGCGAGGAGTACGGCCAGGGCCGTACAGGCGGTGTGCGCGGCGGTCAGGGCCGCGGTCAGCCCGTCCTCGTCGGCCTCGGCCTGCTCCTCGGCGCGGATCCGCAGCTCTCCGGTGGCGTTGCCCGGCGCGGTGCGCGGGACCACGGAGCGCAGTTCGGCGGTGTCCAGGTGCGGCCCGTAGAGCAGCAGGGCGGACTCCTCGAACTCCCCCGCGTCGAAACCCCCGAGGTCGCGGTTGTCGGCCAGCAGGAGGTGCTCTCTGCCCTGCGTGGCGGCGCGTACGGGACCCAGCGCGGGGTCGCGCCGCACCGCTTCGGGAAGAGCGCCGACGACACGCAGGCGACGCTCCTTGCCGTGGACGGTGATGGTGAGCAGATCCCCTGCGTGGGCTGCGTCGGCGAGTACGCGAATGTCCTGACGGGTGCTGCCGGCGCCCTGGCGGAGGGCTTTGCTCCGGCCCTCGCCCTGACCGGTGGCCTTGTCCCGCCCCTGGCCGGTGGCGTTGCTTCCGCCCTGGCCGATGGCCTCGCGCCCTCCCGCATCCTTGCCCGGAGCCCTGCTCGCGTCCAGACCCGCAGCCTCGCGCCCCACCTCAACCTTGGCCTGCCCCTCCTGCCCCTCCTGGCCCTCCTGGCCCTCCTTGTCGGCAGCCCCGCTCCCGCCCTCGCCCTCGCCCGTGCTCGTGGCCTCGCCTCGGCCCCCGCTGAGTCCGGCGTCCCGCAGCGCGCGGGCCGCTGCCGAACTGCCCGCCGCGGTCCGCAGTTTCGTGCCGTCGATGCCCACCAGGCTCGCGACCCCGTACCGCCCTCCGTCCGTGCCGCTCACCGGGTCGACCCGCATCTGCCGCACCGCCACCGTTTCCCGCACTCCACGCGCGCGTGCCAGGCGCCCAGCGGTGTCGGGGTCGCGTTCCGCTCCCAGGAAGGAGGCGTCGGCGCCCACCCGCCACGCGACGGCATCCCGGCGCCCCTCCGTGAGCGTGCCGGCGACCAGGCCGCCGAACACGGCGCCGGCCAGTGTCACCACCAGGACGAGCAGCGCGAGCGCCCTGGCGGGAGCCTCCTTGGCCGCGCGGGAGAGCGCGATCAGGGCCACGGCTCCGCGTCCCCGGCCGGCCCAACGGGCGGCGAGACGTACCGGCAAGGGGTAGACGCGGACCAGAATCACGACCGTGGCGAGCCCGAGCAGTACGGGCACGGCGGCGAGCAGGGGATCACCGCCCGAACCTCCCCCGGTCCCACGGGCCCGCAGCGCGAAGACGCTCGCGAGGGCGACCACGACCACCCCCGCCTCGGCGACGACCCGGCGCCCGCCCGCTCTGCTCCTGTCCCGCAGAAGTGCCCGGTCCCGTACGGCCCACCAGGTCAGCAGCGGCAGTACCAGCCACACGCCCACGGCGACGAGCAGCCCACGCCCGTACGCGGATGAAGACCCCGGCAGCAGCGAGGCGGCCACACAGCCGCCGCCGAACCCAAGGATTACGGCCGGAGCGGTCTCCGCGGCGCGCCCCAGGGCAATCCCCGTGGCCGACGCTCCACGCGCGCGTTGCAGCCGATGGACGTCGAGCCTGCGGCGTACGGACAGCAGCGCACCGACCACCACGGCGGCGAACCCGACCGCCGCCACCGAGGCGAGCGCGAAGGAGATCACGACGCTGCCCTGCCGCCACTGCCGCTGGAACTCCTCCAGGGCGTCCGGCAGTTCGGTGGCGCTCTCCGCCTCCGTGGCCGGATGCGTGCCCAGGGTGCACGGCATGCTCTGGGCCACCATGCCCAGGTCACACGTGACGCTCCGCACGGACTCCGGATACTGGAGCATGAGGCGCTCGAAGTCGCGCTGCCCCTGATCGCCGACGAAGCGTGCGGCATCGTCGCCGGGGGCGAGGCGCATGTTCCAGATCACCGTGAGCTCGGTGTTCGCCTGGCTCTGCAGTACTTCGACGCCGCGTGGTGCGAGGAGTGCGCCCGCGTACCGGACCGGCGCGTCCGTGCCGGCGCGCTGCTCCCGTTCGCTGCGCGCGAGCAGGGGCTGCTCGCTCCAGAGCCGCCGGTCGCTGTCGGCCGCGTAGAACCCGACCACCCGGGCCGGTGCGTCCACGTTCTCCAACGCGCCGGGGCCGAGCCGGAGTTCCTGCCCGAGCCGCAGCTTCATCGCGTCACGCGTACGGGTGGAGACGGCGATCTCCACTACGCGTCCCCGCGCGGCGGGGGGCCGCCCTGCCGCGTACGCGGAACGGGGTGGGGCGTCGGAGGCGTACACCAGGGACAGCGTGGTGTCGTCACCGGTCCGTACGCCGGGCAGCGCGATCCGGGTCGAATCGCGCACCAGGTCTCCGCGCAGGGTCTTCGGCGCGGCATTCTCGATGACGGTGGAGAGTCGCCGGAGATCGGCCCCGAGGTCGCTCTCCACTCCGTCCCTCTCCACCTCCGGTCCGAACCGCACGCGGTGCGTGATTCCGGGTGCGGGGCGCTGCGCTTGCTCCAGCCGGGTCCCCAAGGCGTCCCCGGCGGCTCTCTCGAGCGCCGCCGATCCGCCCATGGTCACGGCTCCGAGTACGAGCACAAACACAGCGAGGCACCCCCGGAGCCCCCACTCCCCCCACCTCACGAGTCACCCCCGTCCATGCCACTCCCCCCGCATCCACCGCTGCACGAACAAGCCCCTCCACTCCGCCCGTTCACCCCGCATCCACCCCTGAACGAACAAGCATTTCCCGCCCACCCACCCGATTGCCCCGCAGCAACAGGGCGGTGAGGTGGATGGGAGCCCCCCATCCACTCGCACCCGGCAGCGCTCGCGAGGGGGTGTGCCGGTATTTCCGCCCGGAGCACGGTTCGCGACACTCCCCCGCCGAAGCAAGCAAGCGCCCACAGGCGGATGGCGAGGACGGACATACCGGCGCGGCCCCGCACCCACAGACGGACCGCCCCCGCACCGCACCCGCACCCGCCCTCGCACCCGCACCCGCACCCGCACCCGCACCCGCCCAGCACCCACCAGCGGTAGCGAGGACGGACATGCCAACACCCACCCGCACCCGCAAACGCCCCAACCCCACCCCCGCACCAGGCCCAGGGGCCAGCCCCCTCATACGTCCTCCCCCGCCCGCAAAACCCGCCCCAGATCCACCCGCCCCAAAACCCGCGCCACCCCGCTCACCACCCCGCAGATCACCAACGTCACCCCGCCCGCCGCCAGGCAGACCCGCACCCAGGGGACCTCCGTGAGCAGACCGGGGAAGACCGGGGCACCGGCCGCGTCCACCGTCACGACCGGCATGATCACCGCCGCGAGGCCCGCCCCGAGTGCCGTGCCCAGGAGTGCCGCCGCGCCCGCCAGGGCCAGCTGTTCCGTCCACAAGTACGCGGCGAGTTGGCCCCGCCGTACCCCCAGCGCCCGCAGCAGCGCGAACTCCCGCTCCCTCGCCCGCGCCGAAAGCACCGTATGCAGGGTGAAGGCGATGACGGCGAAGGCAGGGGCGAGTGCGAGGCAGAGCCAGAGGCCCGCCCGTGCTCCGCGCCGCAGGGGATCCTCGCCGAGCTGCACGCGCGCGTGGGGCACATCCACGGCCGTCCCGAGCCGGGGCCGGTCCCGCACCGCCTGCCACGCGGCGGAGGCATCGCCCCGGCCCTCCTCCACTCCCACCCCCGCCCACCACACACTCTCCGCCCCCGGCAACGCCCCGCTCAGCACCAACTGGGCAGCCATCGCCCGCGAGTCGGCGAGCAGCCGGGGCCGGTCGCGCGCGACGCCCGGTACCGCCTCGATCCGCCCGACGATCTTCAGCCGCGCACTGCCGCCCGTGCTGCGCCGCACGGTCACGACGTCCCCGACCCGTACTGCCCCGGACTCGAGGAGCGCGCGATCGGCGAGAGCGGGCGCCGCGGGCCGCCCCTTGGCACTGTCCGTGCCGAGCCGGACGCTCCATGTCGGGTACTTGAGCCGCGTGTCGGGCCCCCGCAGCACCGCGTCGAGCAGCACCCCGGCTCCGGGGCGGTCCTCGCAGAGCACAGGCCCCGGCGACTCCCCCACCGCCCCGCGCGGCGGCTCGGCACCGGGGCACCCCGCCCCGTAGCGGTCCGGCGCGTCCTCGCGCAGGTCGCGCCACTCGGCCTCCTCGGTGAGCCCCGGCACCCGGTCGACACGGAGCCGGTAGGTACGCCGCACCGTCTCGCCCACCATGCTCAGGTCGATCTGCAGGATCCGCAGACCACCACGCACGCCCTCACCACGCACGCCCTCACCACCCGCGCCCTCACCACCCCCGCCCCCACCACGCACCGGCACCTTCAGCGGCACCACCCGATCGCCGCCTTCCTCAAGAAGCACGGCACTTGAGTGGACGAGCCCGTCCTCGTCCTCGAAGAAGACGGTCATCCGGACCGGCACGACCCCGCGACCCGGACCATCCACCGAGAGCCGCACCCGAAGCGGAAGCTCACCCGACCCACGCTCCTGCTCCTGCCCCTGCCCCTGCCCCTGCCCCTCAACAGGAAGCCCGTGCCTGGCCACCCCCTCCCCCAGCGGCGCGACAAGCTCCCGCACCGGCCGCTCCGCCAGATCCCCCCGCAGCGAAGGCACCGGACCCCGCCCGGTGTTGATCCCGGTGACGGACACCGCGTCCTGCCCGATATAGCCCTCCGTGGTCACCACAGGAGTAACGGCGTCGACGCCCGGCAGCGCGCCGTACGTCGCCCGCCGCTCCCCGGACGGCACGCTCTCCCCCGGTTCGATCCGCAAGTCCGCACCCACCGCGAACGCGGCCTGATCCCGGTCCCCCCGGTCGAGAATGGCAAGGGCGGTGCTGCTCAACGCCGCCACGGCCAGGGCAAGCGTCACGACCAGGGCGGGCCCGGCGTGCCGGGCCGCGCGCCGCCCGATCTGCCACCCGCCGAGCGGCAGCACGAGCCCTTTGCCCCGCCGGGCAAGCGGCTCGATGGCCCGCGTCAGGAAGGGCAGCAGCCGCAGCACGAGCAGCGCGGCCGCGGTGGTCATCACCACGGGCGCGAACACGAGCACCGGGTCGACGCCGTCACCGGTCACCGGCGACCGGTACTGCCTCAGCTGGAGCCACCCGAGGACAGCCACCGCCGCCAGCGCCACGTCGGCCCCCACCCGCTGCGTCCCCGCGAACCTCCCCGCCCGCAGGCGAAGGCGGCTCACCGCCCGCCGGTCCCGCACCACCCGCACGGTGGGCAACAGCACCGCGCACCCGTGCACCGCGACGGCGAAGGCGGAGGCCACCCACACGGCACCGATCCCGGCCGCGTCCGGCACCCCGCCGTGCAGCAGCCCCGCCCCTTCGAGCAGCCTCAGCAGCGGCCCGGCGAGGAACGGCGCGGCGACCCCCACCGGAAGGGCGATCACCGCCCACTGCACCCCGGTGGACACCACAAGCCGTCGCGTCCCCGCGCCCCGCGCGGCAAGCAACGCCAACTCCGGGCGCCGGTGTTCGGCGAGCTGACGCCCGGTGAGCACCAGGGCGGCGACCGCGAGGGCGGCGAGCAGCGTGGCGGGGACGTAGAGCCCGGCACGGGCCACGGCGATGGGTGTGGTGAGCCGGTCGAGCGCCCTGCGAAGCCCCGCCGATACGGTCAGGTCGGCGTCCGGCCCCCTGCCCCGCAGCACCGAGAGCGCGGAATCGCTGCCGCCGAATTTCCCGGCCCTCTCCGACAACGGCCCGATGTCGCCGAGCCGCAGCCCCCGCGCGTCGGGCACTCCGATCCACAGGGCGCCCGCGTCCTTCGCGAGCCCGGGCCGTGCCGTGAACGCGTCGCGCGCCGTGAGCGCGATGGAGTCGGCGGTGCCGAACGTACTGCTCAGCCCTGCCCACACTGCGGGAGCGTGCCCCTCGGTCGTATAGAGCCCGACGACCTCCATCCGCACCGCACGCCCACCGGCGCCGCGCACGACCACATCGTCACCGGTCCGCACCGCGAGCTCGGCGGCAAACGCCCTGGTCAGCACGGCCTCCACGGGATCATCCACCGCACCGGCCGCACCGGTACCCGCACCTCCCCCCGGCCACCGCCCCGCCACGAGCCCCGCGTGCGATCGCGCTCCTTCCATCGCGACCACGGACACGGTGGCGTCCTCGCGGCGGCGGCCCCCGGCCTCGGTCACGGTGAGCTCGTCGTTGCGCGCCGCGGGTGCCCGCAGGGCGAGGCGTGTGCGGTGGGGTACGTCGCCGTAGGTGCGGTCGACCGCGGCCCGCACGTCACCGTCCAAGCGCCGCACGTTGTCGGCGCCGTAGCGCCCCGCGACCTCGACGGCGGCTTCCCTGTCCGCGGTGAGCCGCTGCCTTACCCCGCCCTCGACGGCGTTCTCGGTCAGCGCGACAAGAGCGGCGAGCACGGTCGCCGCCAGCAGGACGGCAAGACCGGCGGCCCCGAGCACCATCCCGTGATGCCGGCCGCTCCGCACCACGGCGGGCATGCGCCGTCCACTCACCGCACCGGTCTCCCCCCGAGTGACCGGCACAGTATGGACGTACGCGATCGTGGCCCGCAATGCTCCGGTCACAAGACCGAAGCACCGCGAGTCACAAGGGATTTGAGGAAGCGTCAGCTCTTGTCGGCGTCGGCCACAAGCCCCTTCAACGCGATGTTGAGCTGCAGGACGTTGACCCGGGGCTCACCCATGAAGCCGAGGATCCGCCCGTCGACGTGCTCGTCGACCAGCTTCTCGACCTTGTTCACGGCGAGGCCGTTCTTCTCGGCCACCCGGTGGGCCTGGAGCTCCGCGTACCGCGGAGAGATGTGCGGGTCCAGGCCCGAGCCGGACGAGGTGACGGCCTCGGCCGGCACGTCCGACGGCTTGACCTCGAAGTCGGCCGTGGAGTTGTCCTTGACCGCGGCGGCCTTGGCCGCCTTGACGTTCGCGATCAGGTCCTTGTTGTCGCCGGAGAGGTTCGTCGCGCCGGAGAGGATCAGGTCGTACTGCGTGTTCACCCCCGCGTCCTGGTTGGAGCCCAGGCCGTTGGACGGGCGCGGCTGGAACCACTTCAGATCCGGTTCCGCGGTGTCCTGGCCCTTCTTCAGCGGCAGGTCGTAGCGCTGCCCGATCAGCTCGGAGCCGACGACCTTGCCGTCCGACCTGACCTCGGAGCCGTTGGCCTTGCCGTTGAGCAGACCCTGGGCGATACCGGTGACGGCCAGCGGATAGATGACACCGCAGATGACGGTGAGGATGAGCAGGGCACGCAGCCCGGCCCCCAGCAACCGGGCGGTGCTTCCCAGTGAGTTGTTCATGATGATCAGCACGCTTTCGGGGAGCTAAAGACCGGGGATGAGGGAGATGATCAGGTCGATGATCTTGATGCCGATGAACGGCGCGACGAGCCCGCCGAGCCCGTAGATCCCGAGGTTGCGCCGCAGCATCCGGTCCGCGCTCATCGGCCGGTATCGCACGCCCTTCAGGGCCAGCGGCACCAGGGCGACGATGATCAGCGCGTTGAAGATGACGGCCGACAGGATCGCCGACTCCGGGGACGACAGGTTCATGATGTTGAGCTTGTCGAGTCCCGGATAGACCACGGCGAACATGGCGGGGATGATCGCGAAGTACTTCGCCACATCGTTGGCGATCGAGAAGGTCGTCAACGCGCCCCGGGTGATCAGGAGTTGCTTGCCGATCTCGACGATCTCGATGAGCTTGGTGGGGTTGGAGTCCAGGTCCACCATGTTCCCGGCCTCCTTGGCGGCCGAGGTACCGGTGTTCATGGCCACGCCCACGTCCGCCTGGGCAAGGGCGGGCGCGTCGTTCGTGCCGTCGCCGGTCATCGCGACCAGCTTGCCGCCGGCCTGCTCGCGCTTGATCAGGGCCATCTTGTCCTCGGGCGTGGCCTCGGCGAGGAAGTCGTCCACGCCCGCCTCGTCCGCGATCGCCTTGGCGGTCAGCGGATTGTCACCCGTGATCATGACGGTCTTGATGCCCATCCGGCGCAGCTCGTCGAACCGCTCCCGCATGCCCTCCTTGACGACGTCCTTCAGGTGGATGACGCCCAGGACACGCGCCCCCTTCTCGTCCTGCGCCGCGACCAGGAGCGGTGTACCGCCGGCCTGCGAGATGGCGTCGGCCAGGGCCTGCGCGTCGTCGGAGACGGTGCCGCCGTTCCCGGTGACCCAGGCGACGACCGAACCGGTCGCGCCCTTGCGGACCTTGCGCCCGCCCCCGCCCGCGCCCGCGCCCGCGACGAGGTCGACGCCCGACATCCGCGTCTGGGCGGTGAAGGCGACCCACTCGGCGCCCTCGAGCTCACCCTGGTGGCGCTCGCGGAGCCCGTACTTCTCCTTCGCCAGTACGACGATGGAGCGGCCCTCTGGCGTCTCGTCGGCCAGCGACGAGAGCTGGGCGGCGTCCGCGAGTTCGGCCTCGGTCGTCCCGCGCACCGGCGCGAACTCGGCGGCCTGCCGGTTGCCGAGCGTGATGGTGCCCGTCTTGTCGAGCAGCAGCGTGGAGACGTCACCGGCCGCCTCGACGGCCCGTCCGGACATGGCAAGGACGTTGCGCTGGACCAGGCGGTCCATGCCCGCGATGCCGATCGCGGAGAGCAGGGCGCCGATCGTGGTCGGGATCAGGCAGACCAGGAGCGCGGCGAGCACGATCATGGACTGCTCGGCACCGGCGTACACGGCGAACGGCTGGAGCGTGACGACCGCGAGCAGGAAGACGATGGTGAGGGACGCGAGCAGGATGTTGAGCGCGATCTCATTGGGCGTCTTCTGCCGGGCCGCGCCCTCGACCAGGTTGATCATGCGGTCGATGAACGTCTCGCCGGGCTTCGTCGTGATCTTGATGACGACGCGGTCGGAGAGGACCTTCGTGCCGCCGGTGACGGCGGAGCGGTCACCGCCCGACTCCCGGATGACCGGGGCCGATTCACCGGTGATCGCCGACTCGTCGACGGAGGCCACGCCCTCGACGACGTCGCCGTCGCCGGGGATCACGTCGCCCGCCTCGCAGACGACCAGGTCGCCGATGCGCAGCTCGGTGCCCGGCACCTGCTCCTCGGCCGTGCCGTTCAGGCGGCGCGCGACCGTGTCTGTCTTGGCCTTGCGCAGGGTGTCCGCCTGCGCCTTGCCGCGCCCCTCGGCCACCGCCTCCGCCAGGTTGGCGAAGATCGTGGTCAGCCAGAGCCAGACCGCGATCGCCCAGCCGAACCAGTCGCCAGGGTCCTTGACCGCGAGGACGGTGGTGATCACCGAGCCGACGAGCACCACGAACATGACGGGAGACTTGACCATCACCCGCGGATCGAGCTTCCGCACGGCGTCCGGGAAGGACTTCAGGAGCTGCTGGGGGTCGAACAGGCCCCCGCCGACGCGGTCGGCGTCCTTGTGCCCGCCGGGCACGTCCTGGTGCGGAGCCTGGCCGGGAGTACGGGTGGGAGTGGCGGTGGACATGGAGCCGGGCTCCTCTGGCTTCTTTATGTCGGTGGTCATGACGCGAGCCCTTCGGCCAGCGGCCCCAGTGCGAGCGCGGGGAAGTAGGTCAGACCGGTGATGATCATGATGGCGCCGACCAGCAACCCGGTGAACAGCGGCTTCTCGGTGCGCAGCGTGCCCGCTGTCGCAGGAACCGGCTTCTGCTCGGCGAGCGAACCCGCGAGGGCCAGGACGAACACCATCGGCAGGAAGCGGCCGAGGAGCATCGCGAGACCGATCGTGGTGTTGAACCAGTTCGTGTCCGCGCTCAGCCCCGCGAAGGCCGAACCGTTGTTGTTGGCGCCCGAGGTGTAGGCGTAGAGGATCTCGGAGAAGCCGTGCGCACCGGAGTTGAGCATCGAGTCCTTGGGCGTGGGCAGCGCCATCGACACCGTGGTGAAGCCGAGCACCAGGGCGGGCGTGATGAGGATGTAGCAGGCCGCCAGCTTGATCTCGCGGGTGCCGATCTTCTTGCCGAGGTACTCCGGCGTACGGCCCACCATGAGTCCCGCGATGAACACCGCGATGATCGCCATGATCAGCATGCCGTAGAGGCCCGATCCCGTGCCACCGGGCGCGATCTCCCCCAGCTGCATGCCGAGGAGGTCGAGGCCGCCGCCGAACCCGGTGTTGGAGGAGTGGAAGGAGTTGACCGCGCCCGTGGAGGTCAGCGTCGTGGCGACCGAGAAGATCGCCGAGCCGCCGATCCCGAACCGCGTCTCCTTGCCCTCCATCGCCCCGCCCGCGATGTCGAAGGCGGGCGCCCCGTGGTGGAACTCCGTCCACATCATCAGCGCGGTGAACCCGACCCAGATGGTGACCATCGTGGCGAGAATCGCGTACCCCTGCTTCAGGGAGCCGACCATCCGCCCGAAGGTCCGCGTGATCGCGAAGGGAATCAGCAGGATGAGGAAGACCTCGAAGAGGTTGGAGAAGCCGTTGGGGTTCTCCAAGGGGTGGGCGGAGTTGGCGTTGAAGTAGCCGCCTCCGTTGGTGCCCAGCTCCTTGATGACCTCCTGCGAGGCCACCGCCCCGCCGTTCCACTCCTGGCTGCCGCCCATGAACTGGCCGACCCCGTGGATGCCGGAGAAGTTCTGGATCGCCCCGCAGGCCACCAGGACGATCGCGCCGATCACGGAGATGGGGATCAGGACGCGGACGGTGCCGCGCACCAGGTCCGACCAGAAGTTCCCGAGCTCACCCGTGCGGGAGCGGGCGAAGCCGCGTACCAGTGCGACCGCGACGGCGATGCCCACGGCCGCGGAGACGAAGTTCTGCACCGCGAGGCCGCCGGTCTGCACGACGTGGCCCATGGCCTGCTCGCCGTAGTACGACTGCCAGTTGGTGTTCGCCACGAAGGACGCGGCGGTGTTGAACGCCTGGTCCGGATCGATGGCCTTGAAGCCGAGGGAGCCGGGCAGCGAACCCTGGAGCCGCTGCAGCAGGTACAGGAACAGCATGCTCACGGCGGAGAAGGCGAGGACCCCGCGCAGGTAGGCGGGCCAGCGCATCTCGGTGTTCGGGTCGGCGCCGATGCCCTTGTAGATCCACTTCTCGACCCGCAGATGCTTGTCGGAGGAGTAGACCCCGGCCATGTAGTCGCCCAGCGGGCGGTATGCCAGGGCCAGCGCCGCCATCAGCGCAAGGAACTGGAGCACACCAGCAAGAACAGGACTCATGTCGTACTCAGAACCTCTCCGGGAACACGAGAGCGAGGACGAGATAGCCCAGCAGGGCGACGGCCACTACGAGACCGACGATGTTCTCGGCAGTCACAGCTTCGCCACCCCCTTGGCGATGAACGCCACCAGCGCGAATACCGCGAGCGTGGTGACGACGAAGGCCACGTCGGCCATCGTGTGCTCCTAGATGAGAGGCGATTGATCTGACGTCTTGAGGAAACCCCCTCCGTGGCCGGATTCGACCGCCGTTGACGGCTCCCTTACGTCCCTTGGCGCCCCATTGACGACTTTCTTACGTCTGCCGCCGCCCTACCGCTCTCACCTGCGAAAACGCCGATGGGCCGCACTCCCGTCAGGGAATGCGGCCCATCGGCCTTGCTGCTGCCCGTGACCGGGGCGCACGCGGGCGCCCGGACACGTCCGGTTCGTCTAGCGGACCTCGGTGATCTCCGGACCCCGCTGGAGCTGGCCCATGCCGCCCGCGAAGCGCGAGCCCTCCTGCTGCTCCTGCTGGACGGCGCCCTCGGCGACCATCTGGGCGTCGTCCGGAAGCTTCAGGACGATCGGGTCGCGGGGGGCCATCGGGCCCTCGCCGCGCACGATGACGGTGTCCCGGAAGATCTGTTCGAGGAGTCCCGCGGCCTGCGGCTGCACCGCGCCCTGGCCGGAGATGACACCGCGCAGGAACCACCGCGGACCGTCGACGCCGATGAAGCGCACGACCTGCACGCCACCCGTGCCGTCCGGCAGCTGCACCGGAACCTGCGCGCGCAGCTCCCAGCCGAGGGGGCCCTCGACCTCGTCGATGACACCGCCCTGCTGGGTGATGCCCGAGGCGATCTCCTCGCGGACCTCGCCCCAGATGCCCTGCTTCTTGGGGGCGGCGAAGCCCTGCAGCTGGATGGCGCTGTCCTGGAGCACGACGGTCGCGGCGACGATCGCGTCTCCCGCGACCTCCACCCGCAGCTCCATGCCTTCGACACCCGGTACGAAGAGGCCGCCCAGGTCCACCCGGCCCTCGCCGGGTTCCCGGACCTCCGAGTCATCCCAGGGTCCGTCGGGGCGGGGCTCGGGCTCGAGCCTCACGCGTGACGGCGCCGCGGCCGTGTCGTCACTGTCAGCACCGTCAGGGGCCCCGACGACCTGCTCGGCCTCGCCCGCCGCGTCCTCGGCGGCACTGTCCTTCTTGCGACGTCCGAACACGTCACTGTCCTTCCCGGTCAGATACGACCGATGCGTATCGATTCCCACCCGTTTGTTCATCCGAGCCTGCGCCCACGGCGGCATGGCCACCGGTGGACCCGAAGCCCCCCTCGGCCCGCGCCGAGCCGGGAAGCTCCGCCACCTCGCGGAAGCGCACCTTCTCGACCTGCTGGACGACCAGTTGAGCAATCCGGTCGAAGCGCTCGAACCGCACGCCCTCGCGCGGATCGAGATTCACCACGATCACCTTGATCTCTCCACGGTACCCGGCATCCACCGTCCCCGGGGCATTCACCAGGGCGACACCGCAGCGTGCGGCGAGCCCGGATCGCGGGTGCACGAAGGCCGCGTACCCCTCCGGGAGCGCGATAGACACTCCGGTGGGCAGCACCGCCCGCTCACCGGGAGCGAGTTCGCACGCTTCGGTGGTCCGCAGGTCCGCGCCGGCGTCGCCGGGCTGCGCGTACGACGGCAGCGGCACCTCGGGGTCGACGCGGCGGATCTGCACGTCGAGCTCGGGGCGGGGTACTGCGGCCAGGGTGGACACAGGGGTCACGGGTTCACCTCGAAGGCACGTGCGCGGCGGGTCTGGTCCGGGTCGTCCATGGCGGCCCGGATCTCCTCCGGGCGGCCGTTCTCGATGAAGTGGTCGACCTTGACCTCGATGAAGAGGGCCTCGGCACGGACGGCGACGGGCCCGTCGGGGCCCCCGATCCGCCCGGTGGCCCGCGAATAGATCTTCCGCCCGGCGACTGCGGTCACCTCGGCGTCCAGGAAGAGCACGGTGCCCAGCGGCACGGGCCGGACGAAGTCGGTCTCGAGCCGACCGGTCACGGCGATCACCCGCAGCAGCCAGTTCAGCGAGCCGAGCGTCTCGTCGAGCGCCGTGGCGAGCACTCCGCCGTGGGCGAGGCCCGGCGCGCCCTGGTGGGCCTCCCGGACGGTGAACTCGGCGGTGACGCCCACGTCTTCGCCGGCCCGCGTCGCGAGGTGCAGCCCGTGGGCCTGCCCCTCGCCGCAGCCGAAACAGTGCTCGTAGTGGGCTCCGATGAGCTCGCCGGGGGCGGGCGCGTCGGGGTGGCGGACGGGCGCTATTGCGTCGGCCGGGGGCGTCAGAGCTGCTGAAGTACCACTCACAGCCGCAGACCTTACCCGCGAGTCCGACCTCTCAGCTCATCGTGCCAAGCTTGCTGGCATGCAGCCTTACGAAGAACGCCTGACGGCGCCCCGCTCCTGGTGGCTTGTCTCGCTCCTGGTCGGCATCGCGATGGCGCTGATCATGCTCCCCTTCGGCACCCTGCCGCTGCTCGGCGGCCTGGTCGCCGGGACGGCGGTCGCCGCGGTCGTCACCAGTTCGTACGGCTCCCCGCGGATCCGCGTGGTGGCGGACTCGCTCGTCGTGGGTGACGCGAAGATCCCGGTCGCCGCGCTGGGCGAGGCCGAGGTCCTGGACGCGGAAGGGGCGCGCGCCTGGCGCGGCCCGAAGGCCGATCCGCGCGCCTTCATGCTGCTGCGCGCCTACATCCCCACGGCGCTGCGCGTGGAGATCACGGACCCGCAGGACCCGACTCCGTACGTGTACGTGTCGACGCGGCACCCCGAGGCGCTCGCGGCGGCTCTCACGGCGGTACGGGCCTCGTAGCAGACCCTCTGCCTCGTAGAAGACCCTCTGCAGGGGGGCTGCGGCGTCAGGCGCCCAGCTCCTCGGGCGGGTTTCCGGGGCGCGAAGGGTCCAGGGGCTGCACGGGCTGCTCAAGGGGCGGCAGCTCGATGAGGGCGCCCCAGGGCACCCGGGACCTCCGCAGGTCCGCACGGACCCGCTCAGCCAGCTTCTTGGTGTCCCGGCGGTTCATCACCGCCCCGACCGCGGCGCCGACCATGAAGGGCATCAGGTTCGGGAGGTTCCGCACCATGCGTTTCATGATCTGCTGGCGCAGCTCGCGCTTCATCTGGCCGCCGAGCGCCGCGTTGATCGATGCGGGCTTGACCACGTCGATGCCGCGCTCCTCGGTCCACGCCGTGAGGTAGGCGGTGCTGCGCTCCTTGAGATTGCCCGGCGGACGGCGGCCGTAGACCTCGTGGAGTTCGGCGATCAGCTTCAGCTCGATCGCCGCGACGCCGGTGATCTCGGCGGCCAGCTCCGCGGGCATCGCGGGCGGCACGGGCAGCATCACCGCGGCGCCGATTCCGGCTCCGACCGTCGAGGTCGCGTTGGCCGCGCCGGAGATGAGTTTGTCCGCGAGCTGCTCGGGGTCCAGGCCCGGGAACTGCTTGCGGAGGGTGTCCAGGTCGCGGACCGGGATCCGCGGGGCCATTTCGATGATCCGGTCGGCGAGATAGCCGATGCCGGCTCTGGCGGCGCGTCCGCTCGCGCGCACGCCCGCCCTGACTCCGTCCGTGACGGCGGCAACGCGGCCTCTGGACCCGGGGGTCCCTGACGCCTTGTCGACCGCCGTCGCGTCGTCTGCCGCCTCCAGGGCGTTCGCTGGTCCGAGCGGAGCTTTTCCGTTGGGGGAAGAGCCCCGCTCGTCGTCACGCACGCCCTCGGGGGCGACGTTCTCTTGGTCCGCTCCACGCTTGCGGAAGCGGCGCTTCCTAGGCGGGGTCGAGCCTGTCACGGCCGACCCTGCCCTAGTCGCAGTCGCGGCAGATCGGCTGGCCGTTCTTCTCCTTGGCCAGCTGGCTGCGGTGGTGCACCAGGAAGCAGCTCATGCAGGTGAACTCGTCCTGCTGCTTCGGGAGCACCCGAACGGCGAGCTCCTCGTTCGAAAGGTCCGCGCCGGGCAGTTCGAGGCCCTCTGCGGCCTCGAACTCGTCGACGTCTACGGCCGAGGTCGACTTGTCGTTCCGCCGCGCCTTCAGTTCCTCGATGCTGTCCTCGTTGACGTCATCGTCGGTCTTGCGTGGGGTGTCGTAGTCCGTTGCCATGTCGCTCTCCCCCTCTGGGTGTCTGCGGTGTCTCAGCGCACGTAACGCGTGAGAGGCCGGACTTGTGCCCGACCTGAGGCGGAGATTTTGCCTCACATCAAGGTCTGTTACTCAATCGACACCCAACCGCACCCCTGAAGAGGTGATCGGTTTGGATGGCGATCGGGACCGTACACGGTCCGGATGTCGCACTTCACAGGCGCCACCCCGTGTACTTCCCGTGATCAAGACCCCCGAAAACCCGGATTTTCCCGGCTTTCCGACGACTTTCACGATCACGGAGAGTAGATGGCCGAAAATTCGCCCCTGTGATCGATCGCACATGGAATCTCTTGGATCAGTTCCAGAAAATTCCGCGCAAAGCGAACACCTCGGCGCGTCCGCGGCAGCATCTCAGAGAGGAAGGGTGACTCGCATCACGAGCCCTCCCCCCTCGCGCGGCTCCGCGATGATACGGCCCCCGTGGGCCCGTGCCACCGACCGGGCGATCGACAGGCCGAGTCCGACGCCCTTGTCGCTGCCCGTGCGCTCGGTCCGCAGCCGCCTGAACGGCTCGAAAAGATTGTCGATCTCGTACGCGGGCACCACGGGGCCCGTGTTCGACACCACGAGGACCGCCTGGCCGTGCTGGGCCTCCGTGGTGACCTCGACCCAGCCTTCCTCCGGCACGTTGTACCTGACGGCGTTCTGGACGAGGTTCAGGGCGATCCGCTCCAGGAGCACGCCGTTGCCCTGGACGACGGCCGCACCCCGCTCACCGCGGATCTCCACGCCCTTCGCGTCGGCCTCCGAGCGCACCTGGTCGACGGCGCGGTCGGCGACCTCGGCGAGGTCGACCGGCTTGCGCTCCACGATCTGGTTGTCGCTGCGGGCGAGCAGCAGCAGACCCTCCACGAGCTGCTCACTGCGTTCGTTCGTGGCCAGGAGCGTCTTGCCGAGCTGATGGAGCTCGGGCGGCGCCCCGGGATCGGAGAGGTGCACCTCGAGCAGCGTGCGGTTGATCGCCAGCGGGGTGCGCAACTCGTGGGATGCGTTGCCGACGAAGCGCTGCTGGGCGGTGAAGGCCCGCTCCAGGCGGTCGAGCATCTCGTCGAAGGTGTCCGAGAGCTCCTTCAACTCGTCGTCGGGTCCGTCCAGTTCGATGCGCCGCGACAGGTCCGTGCCGGCCACCCTGCGCGCGGTGCGCGTGATGCGGCCGAGCGGCGAGAGGACGCGGCCCGCCATCGCGTAACCGAAGGCGAAGGCGATCACCGCGAGCCCCAGGAGGGCGAGCAGCGAGCGACTGAGGAGGTTGTCGAGGGCGTCCTGGCGCTGTTCGTTGACGCAGGCGTTCATGGCGTTGTTGAGCTCGCCTGCCGACGGTTCGTGCGGGAAGTTGCAGCTGTCGCTCGCCACCTGGCCGGAGACGATCTTGAACGGCAGGTCGGTGCCCACGTGCAGGGCCTGCGCGGCGAGCAGATAGATGATCGAGAGCAGCAGAATGCCCGCGATCAGGAACATGCCGCCGTACAGCAAGGTGAGCCGTATACGGATGGTGGGACGCAGCCACGGGAAGGGCGGTTCGGCCTTCCTGGGGTCCCACGTGGGTTTCGGAGGCGCTGCTGGTGGCGCCGGGGTCGCGGCCACCGGGGATCAGATCCGGTAGCCGGAGCCGGGCACCGTCACGATGACGGCGGGCTCGCCGAGTTTCCTCCGCAGGGTCATGACGGTCACCCGCACCACGTTCGTGAACGGGTCGGTGTTCTCGTCCCAGGCCTTTTCGAGGAGCTGCTCGGCGGAGACGACGGCGCCCTCGCTGCGCAGCAGCACTTCGAGGACCGCGAACTCCTTGGGCGCGAGCTGGATCTCCTTGCCGTCGCGGAAGATCTCGCGGCGGTTCGGGTCGAGCTTGATGCCGGCGCGCTCCAGGACGGGGGGCAGCGGCACGCTCGTACGCCGTCCCAGTGCCCGTACGCGTGCCGTGAGCTCGCTGAACGCGAAGGGCTTGGGGAGGTAGTCGTCGGCGCCGATCTCCAGGCCCTCGACGCGGTCGCTGACGTCGCCCGACGCGGTGAGCATGAGGACGCGGGTCGGCATGCCGAGCTCGACGATCTTGCGGCAGACGTCGTCGCCGTGCACGAGCGGGAGGTCCCGGTCGAGCACCACGACGTCGTAGTCATTGACGCCGATGCGTTCCAGGGCGGCCGCTCCGTCATACACGACGTCGACGGCCATGGCCTCCCGGCGTAGTCCGGTGGCCACCGCATCGGCGAGCAGCTGCTCGTCCTCGACGACGAGTACGCGCACGGCGCTGTCCTTCCTCTGTGCCCCTGCGGGCAGGTCCGTTCGTGGGGTGTGGCCTCCATCCTGCCCCTTTCGGTCATAAACCGGCTGTAAGGCGCTGTCCCGGCCGGGGAATGCGGGATTTTCTCCGATGGTTGAGGTTTCCGTCGAAGGGAGCCAGGGGAGGACGACCTCACACCCCGCGATCACGCTTTGTATGTGGCGCGCCACAACCCGCTTTCTCCAGGGCGGACGGCGCGGGACGTGATCGCCCCTTCCTTGAGGGCACACCCCCGTGCCATCGACCCACGACCCAGCCGAGGGGGCGCAACCATGGACGCTTTCACCGCAGGACTGCTGCAGCGCATAAAGGCCACGGAGTCCGACCTCACGAAGGCCCGTGAGACGGGCGACGACTTCCTTGCCGAGGTCGAGCAGGCCGAGCTCGAAGATCTCCACCGGCTGGCCGCCGAGCACGGGGTGGAGGTCGGCGTGCTGCACGCCTGATCCGTACGCCGTCAGAGCAGGCAGACAGGCAGAAGGGCCCCGGCATCCGTGGACAGGATGCCGGGGCCCTTCTGCGTGCCGGTGCGTGCGGTCCGGTCAGTCGTGCCAGGCGCCGAGGTCTTCCAGACGGCGCTGCAGGTCCTCGAAGAGGCCGGGCGCGGCCGCGACGGTCAGCTCGCCGGAGAGGTCCTGACCGGGGCGTCCGCCGGTCAGTGCGCCCGCCTCACGGGCGACGAGGTCACCGGCCGCGAAGTCCCAGGGGTTCAGGCCGCGCTCGTAGTACGCGTCCAGGCGGCCGAGCGCCACGTCGCACAGGTCGATCGCCGCGGAGCCGCCCCGGCGGATGTCCCTGACCAGCGGGATCAGCTGCCGGGCCACCTCGGCCTGGCGGACGCGGCGCTCGGCGACGTACCCGAAGCCGGTGCCGACGAGGGCCTGTCCGAACGGGGGTGCGGGGGTCACGTGCGCGGGCTTGTCGTTGACGAACGCGCCCTCTCCGAGGACCGCGCGGTAGGTCTCGCCGCGCATCGGGGCATGCACCACGCCGACCAGCGTCTCGCCGTCCTTGCGGGCCGCGATGGACACGGACCAGTCGGGGCGGCCGTAGAGGTAGTTGACGGTGCCGTCGATCGGGTCGATCACCCACGTGACGCCGCTGGTGCCCTCGGAGCTCGCGCCCTCCTCGCCGAGCACCCCGTCCTGCGGCCTGCGCTCGGCGAAGAAGTCGGTGATCAGCTTCTCGGAGGCGATGTCCATCTCGGTGACGACGTCGACCGCGCTGGTCTTCGTGGCGGCCACCCCCAGGTCGTCCGGGCGCCCGTCGCGCAGGAACGCTCCGGCGCGGTGCGCGGCCTCCAGGGCGACGCCGAGAAGTTCGGCCTTGAGGTCGGCGAGGTCGGTGCGGTCGGTCACTTCAACGTCCTTACGCGTACGGGCTGTCGGCGCCCGCGGCCGCGGGCTTGGTGACGCGCGACGGGCAGCAGCCCACCGGGCACAGGTCGTGGCTCGCGCCGAGCGCGCCCAGGGCGCAGGGCGCGACCTCGCGCCCGCTCTCCTTGCCGGCCCGCTCCAGGACGAGGTCGCGCACCGCGGCGGCGAACCGCGGGTCGGCGCCCACCGTCGCCGAGCGGCGGACCGGCAGGCCGAGCTCCGCGGCCTTCGCCTCGGCCTCGGTGTCGAGGTCGTACAGGACTTCCATGTGGTCGGAGACGAAGCCGATGGGGATCATCACCACCGCGGGCGCCCCGGCGGCGTGCCGCTCCTCCAGGTGGTCGCAGATGTCCGGCTCGAGCCACGGAGTGCTCGGGGCGCCGCTGCGCGACTGGTAGACGAGCTGCCAGGGGTGCTCGACGCCGGTCTCCTCGCGCACCGCGTCGGCGATGAGGCGGGCCACGTCCAGGTGCTCCTCGACGTACGCGCCGCCGTCCCCGTGGTCCTCGACGCGCCCCGAGAGGTCGGCGGCCGCCGTCGGGATGGAGTGCGTCGTGAACGCGAGGTGCGCCCCTTCGCGTACGTCACCGGGCAGGTCGGCCAGGGACTTCAGGACCCCGTCGATCATGGGGCCGACGAAGCCGGGGTGGTTGAAGTAATGCCGCAGCTTGTCGACGCGCGGCACCTCAAGGCCCTCCGAAGCGAGCACGGCGAGGGATTCCGCGAGGTTCTCCCGGTACTGCCGGCAGCCCGAGTACGACGCGTACGCGCTGGTGGCGAGGACGAGCACGCGGCGGTGGCCGTCACGGACGAGCTCGCGCAGGGTGTCGGTGAGGTAGGGCGCCCAGTTGCGGTTGCCCCAGTAGACCGGCAGGTCCAGACCGTGCTCCGCGAAGTCCTTGCGCAGGGCGTCGAGCAGGGCGCGGTTCTGGTCGTTGATCGGGCTGACCCCGCCGAACAGGAAGTAGTGCTGCCCCACTTCCTTGAGCCGCTCCTTGGGGATGCCGCGGCCCCGCGTCACGTTCTCCAGGAACGGGACCACGTCGTCGGGGCCTTCTGGGCCGCCGAACGAAAGCAGCAGCAGGGCGTCATAGGGAGAGGCATCGAGCGCATCGGACATGTATCCGATCCTGCCACCCGCCACTGACAGCCGAAAATCACGGTGCGGCCGGGCCTGTCGGAGCCGTAATCTGTATAAGCCATCTTTACGCCTTACCGGAACGGCTCCGCGCATCGTTTTCACGGAGCCGCCCCGGCGCCTCAGCGGAGTCCACGTGCCCAGCCCTTACCGCGCCATCTTCGCCGCCCCCGGCACCAAGGGGTTCTCGACGGCAGGCTTCCTCGGACGGATGCCGCTCTCGATGATGGGCATCGGCGTCGTGACCATGGTGTCCCAGCTCACGGGGCGCTACGGCCTCGCGGGCGCGCTCTCCGCGACCGTCGCCCTCTCCGGCGCCGCGATCGGCCCGCAGATCTCGCGCCTTGTCGACCGGTACGGGCAGCGCCGGGTCCTTCGGCCCGCGACCCTGGTCTCCCTGGCCGCGGTCGCCGGGCTCCTGCTCTGCGCGAAGTACGAACTCCCGGACTTCACGCTCTTCGCCTTCGCCGCCCTGGTCGGCTGCGTGCCGAGCGTGGGCTCGATGATCAGGGCGCGCTGGGCGGTCCTCTACCGGGACACCCCGCAGCTGCACACCGCGTACTCCTTCGAGTCCGTGGTGGACGAGATCTGCTTCATCTTCGGGCCGATCATCTCGATCGGGCTCTCCACGGTGTGGTTCCCCGAGGCCGGGCCGCTCATGGCCGGGGTCTTCCTCGCAGTGGGCGTCTTCTGGCTGACGTCACAGCGGGCCACCGAGCCCGTTCCGCAGGGCCGTGAACACCACACGAAGGGCTCGGCGTTGCGCTCCGGCGGGCTCCAGGTCCTGGTCGCGACCTTCGCGGCGACGGGCGCCATCTTCGGGTCCATCGACGTGGTGACCGTCGCGTACGCCGAGGACCAGGGCCACAAGGCGGCGGCGAGCCTGGTGCTCGCGGTGTACGCCCTCGGCTCCTGCGTGGCCGGGGCGGCCTTCGGACTCATGCACTTCAAAGGCGCTCCCGCACCCAGGTGGCTGCTGGGTGTCTGCGCGATGGCCGTGAGTATGATCCCGCTTCAGTTGGTCGGGAACCTTCCGTTTCTGGCCGTGGCGTTGTTCATCGCGGGCCTCTCCATCGCGCCGACCATGATCACGACGATGGCCCTCGTCGAACAGCACGTACCACGCGCGAAGCTGACCGAGGGCATGACCTGGGTGAGCACCGGACTCATGGTCGGCGTCGCGCTCGGCTCCTCCGCGGCCGGCTGGGTCATCGACGCGGCCGGATCGGACGCCGGGTACGCGGTCCCCGGACTGTCGGGAGCCGTCGCGGTGGCGGTCGGATTCCTGGGGTATCGCCGGTTGAAGAAGCCGGTTCCGCAACGGGGAGGGACCCACCATGAGCACGGCAACGGGCAGCGGGAAGAGCACAGCAGCGTGGCGTAACTGGGCGGGCAATGTCACCGTGCGCCCGGCCGGTGAGGTCACCCCGGCGTCGGTCGACGAGTTGCGGACGGCGCTGCGAAAGGCCAGGGAAGACGGCCTCAAGGTGAAGCCGGTCGGCACCGGCCACTCCTTCACGGCGACCGCGGCCACCAGCGGCCTCCTGATACGCCCCGACCTCCTCACCGGTATCCGCAGGATCGACCGCGAGGCCGGCACCGTCACCGTCGAGGCGGGCACTCCGCTGAAGCGCCTGAACGCGGCGCTCGCCCGCGAGGGCCTCTCGCTCACGAACATGGGCGACATCATGGAGCAGACGGTCTCCGGCGCCACCAGCACGGGGACGCACGGCACCGGCCGCGACTCGGCGTCGATCTCCGCACAGATCACGGCACTCGAACTGGTCACCGCGGACGGCACGGTCCTCACCTGCTCCGAGAAGGAGAACCCCGAGGTCTTCGCGGCGGCCCGGATCGGCCTCGGCGCACTCGGCGTGATCAGCGCGATCACCTTCGCCGTGGAGCCCGTCTTCTTCCTCACCGCTTGTGAGGAGCCGATGACCTTCGACAAGGTCACCAGTGAGTTCGACGCGCTCTACGCGGAGAACGAGCACTTCGAGTTCTACTGGTTCCCGCACACCGGCAACTGCAACACCAAGCGCAACAACCGCAGCGTCGGTCCCGCGGCGCCTCCCGGCCGGGTCAGCGCCTTCGTGGAGGACGAAATTCTCTCCAACGGCCTTTTCCAGGTGGTCAACACGATCGGCAGGGCCGTCCCCGCGACCGTCCCCGGCATCGCGAAGATCTCCAGCAAGGCGCTCTCCGCCCGCACCTACACGGACATCCCCTACAAGGTCTTCACCAGCCCGCGCAGGGTGCGCTTCATGGAGATGGAGTACGCCGTTCCGCGGGCGGCCCTCGTCGAGACGCTGCGCGAGCTGAAGACGATGGTGGAGCGCTCGAACCTGCGGATCAGCTTCCCCGTGGAGGTCCGTACGGCCCCCGCCGACGACATCACGCTCTCCACGGCCTCGGGCCGGGAGAGCGCGTACATCGCCGTCCACATGTACCGGGGCACGCCCTACCAGGCGTACTTCACCGCCGCCGAGCGCATCTTCACCGCGCACGAGGGCCGGCCCCACTGGGGCAAGATCCACACCCGCGACGCCGGCTACTTCGCGCAGGCCTATCCGCGCTTCGCCGAGTTCACGGCTCTGCGCGACCGCCTGGACCCGGACCGCCTGTTCGGCAACGACTACCTGCGCCGCGTGCTGGGCGACTGAGGCGGCCGGCACCGCCCCCTCTACGGGGTGGCGGTCTCTCCTCGCTGTACGTCGCTTCCGCCGCCGTTGCCGGTGTCGCCGCCGCCCGACGGCGTCTGCGTCGGGGTCGGGGTGGGGGTCGGCGTGGGAGTCGGGTCCGTCTTCGAACCGTCGTCGTCCCCGGAGTCAGTACCGGAGTCCGTGTCCTTGTCGGTGTCACCCTTCGAACCGGAGTCCGAGCCCGAGTCGTTGCCGTTGTCGGGCGACTGCGAGTTCGTCCCGTTCGGGTCCTGCGACGCGTCCCCGTCCTGCCGCGAACCGTCGTCCGTGCCGGTGGAAGCGCCGTCGGACGGCTGCCCGGAGGGATCGGTCGACGGCGTGGAGGGCCGGTCCGGCGAACTGTTGCGGCCCGTGAAGCTGTTGCTGATCGTGGTGCCGCTGCCCCCGCTGAAGTCCTCGCCGGAGACGATCTCGTACGTCGTGATGCCGGCCATGGCCACACCGAAGACCACCGCGGCGGCGATCAACGGGCGCTTCCAGCTGCGGGTCTGCGTGCGATGCGTCATGCCTTCGGTGAACTCGTCCGAAGGCGGTGGAGGGCCGACGGGCTCCATCGGCTCCATCGCCACGGCCGACCCGGCCGGATCCGCCTGCCGCAGCACCCGCGTCGCGTCGTCCCGCGGCACCAGCCGCGTGGCGTCGACCGACCCCAGCATCTGCGTCTTCTCGGCGTCGGCGCCGGTGTCCGCCACGGGGAGCAGTGTCGTACGGTCCGCGTCCGCGTCGGCCGCCGGCAGCAGCGTCGTACGGTCCGCGTCGGCGTCCGCCACGCGCAGCACCGTCGTGCGCTCCGCGTCACCCGCGGCGGGCAGCACCGAGGTGGCCTCCGGCTCGACCGCCCTCCCCCAGGTCGTCGTCACCGGTCCTGGCCCGGCGTATGCCGCCGCCTCCGTGTACGGCTCCGCCCTGAACGTCTCCGCCACCGGTGCACCAGAGCCGTCGGTCAGGGGGACCTGCCGCGCCCTCGGCTTGGCCTGCACGGTGACGTCACGTATCTGCTCGCCCGTGCGGCGGAAGAAGTGCTGGAAGAGCGTGCCGCCACAGGTCGCGACGGCGCTGACCACGCCGGCGCCGAGGATCGTGCCGTAGACACCGAAGCTCGAAGCGAGCTTCGCCGCGACGACCGCGGCCACGGCACTTCCCGCCACTTGCGGCACACTCAGATCGAGGCGCCGCTTTCCGCCGGGCTCCTCCTGAGCCGCCGCCTGGTCCTTCGACTCCTTGCCGGAATCCGGCTTTTCACGCATCTCCGACCCTTGCCTGCCTTTCGCGACTACCTGTCCGAGAAAGGGACGTATGGGTGAAGTGGATAGTTCCGTTACTGGAGATTCCGTGAAGTGTGCCACTAGTGCGCCACCCTGCCCGGGTATCTCCGGGCGCCAACTCCCGCCCCCCGTGAGAAGTTCGGCGGCGCGGCGGACCACCCGCGTGGCCCGAATGGAGTACTGTTGCGAGCCCTGGGTCCGGTCTCCCACCTGGGTGCCCGGGGCCTTCCAGGACCTGCCGGGAGGGGGCTCGCTGCACAGGGTGACCAAAGTGGTCACTGAGAGTTGCGAAGAGGTAACCGTGCCATAACGGCGACCTAGGGCCCATGCCCGACACGCCGGGCAACTCGGCAAGGTTGTGGCAGGCTGCACCCGGGCAGGCCACACTCGACTAGCGGAAGCAGCGACGCACGTGACGTCGGCAGGCACCACCCGGGAGGTCCCCATGCCCGAACTGCGTGTCGTGGCCGTCAGCAACGACGGCACACGGCTGGTGCTGAAGGCTGCGGACAGCACGGAGTACACGCTTCCGATCGATGAGCGTCTGCGCGCCGCGGTGCGCGGTGACCGTCCGCGTCTCGGCCAGATCGAGATCGAGGTGGAGAGCCACCTCCGCCCCCGCGACATCCAGGCACGTATACGGGCCGGTGCCAGCGCGGAGGAAGTCGCCTCACTCGCCGGAATCCCCGTCGATCGCGTCCGCCGCTTCGAAGGACCCGTGCTCGCCGAGCGCGCCTTCATGGCCGAGCGGGCCCGGAAGACCCCCGTGCGCCGTCCCGGCGAGAACACCGGACCCCAGCTCGGCGAAGCCGTCTCGGAGCGGCTGCTCCTGCGCGGCGCCGACAAGGAGTCCGTGCAGTGGGACTCCTGGCGCCGCGACGACGGCACCTGGGAAGTCTTGCTCGTCTACCGCGTCGCGACCGAACCGCACTCCGCGAGCTGGACGTACGACCCGCCCCGGCGGCTCGTCCAGGCCGTGGACGACGAGGCGCGCTCGCTGATCGGCGAGACGGACGACATCGCCGCGCCCGAGCCGAGCTTCCCGTTCGTGCCGCGCATCGCCCGGCTGCCCCGGGACAGGCCCTCGCTCGACCGGCCGCTCGACCGCGCCCTGGACCGTCAGCTGGAGCGCCCGAGCGCGCCGCTGCCCCCGGAGCCCGCGGAGGAGGGCACGGCCGCCACCGCGGCGACCGCCGCCGTCTCCGAGTCGGAGCGGGACTCGCTCACCAGCCTTCTGGAGGCGGTGCCGAGCTTCCGCGGCGACATGATCGTGCCGGAGCGCCCCGCGCTGCCGCCCACGGATCTTCCGGCCGCGGAGGAGCCCGAGCAGGACCCGGACGCCGAGGAGCCGCCCGCCGCGGCCGGGGCGGGTGCCGCGTACGCGGACGTCCTGATGCCGCGCTCGGTGGCCAGCCACCGTGACCGCCTCGTCGGCACCACCGACCGCCAGGCGGAGGCCGACGGCGTCCGGCCCGGACGCCGTGCCGCGGTACCCAGCTGGGACGAGATCGTCTTCGGCACGCGCCGCAAGAAGCAGGAGTAACACCCTCTTGTACGTGGTCGGGCCCCGCACCGTTCAGGTGCGGGGCCCAACGACGTATGTGCCGCCTGCTACTGCGGATCCGGACCCTTGGCCACCGGACGGGACTCGTCCGATGACCACTGGGACCACGAGCCGACGTACAGCGACGCCGGGATGCCCGCCACCGCGAGCGCGAGCACCTCGTGGGCGCCGGACACCCCGGAGCCGCAGTAGACGCCGACCTCGGAAGTGCCGGACGCCCCCAGGGAGTTGAAGCGGTCCGCGAGATCGGCCGCCGGCCTGAAGGTGCCGTCCGCCGTGACGTTCTCCGTGGTCGGCGCGGAGACCGCACCCGGGATGTGGCCGCCGACACGGTCGATCGGCTCTACGTCACCGCGGTAGCGCTCGGCCGCGCGGGCGTCCAGGAGCAGCCCGGAGCGGGCCAGGGCCGCCGCGGCGTCGGCGTCGAGGAGGTCCTTGCTGTTCGGCACGGGGGCGAACGAGCCCTCGGCCGCCGGGCGCTCGTCCCCCGTCTCCAGCGGACCGCCCCACGCGGCGAGCCCGCCGTCAAGCACACGCACCGACGGATGACCCGTCCAGCGCAGCAGCCACCAGGCGCGTGCGGCGGCCCAGCCCTGCCCGCCGTCGTATACGACCACGTCACGGTCGCCGGACACCCCGGCGGCCCGCATCACCGCGCCGAAGTGCTCCACGTCCGGCAGGGGGTGCCGTCCGCCCGAGCCCGCACGGCCCGCGAGATCGGCGTCCAGGTCCACGAAGACTGCGCCCGGGATGTGCCCCTTCTCGTACTCGGCCCGGCCGTCGAAGGCGGCGGCGCCCGCCGCCTTCGCCATGCTCAGCTGCCAGCGGATGTCCAGGAGCACTGGCGGGTTTTCGCCCGCCGAGTCGCTCGCGAGTTCGGATGCGGAGATGATGGCATTCATGGCCCCATCCTTACGTACGGGGTGGCCGCATCGGTCAAGTCCGGCTACCCTGCTCCGCCGGAGACCACCGAACACACGGCGTAGGGGATCGGGCACGCCGTGTACAGCCGAAAGACACCATCGAGCAATCGCGCGTTAACGGATGAGAAACGGCAAACCGGGCATCCTCTGAGCGGAGCGCGGGACCGCGACGCGGCCGGGGCGCGCGGTGCCACCGGTGGTGCGAGCATCTGCACGGGCGGGCATACGCGCGACAGGCAGGCGCGTTCGAGAGCGGAACCCGAGCGGCCACCATGACGGGCCGAGGAGAGAGTGACGATGACGGAGGCACGGGGGTCGACGGGTCAGCGTGACGGCTCGGGGGCCGTCCGCCGCGAGCCCGGCACACCCACCTGGGTGAGCCTGATGGCGCACGGCCTGGCCGCGACCCGGGAGTTCTACGGAGCGTTGTTCGGCTGGGAGTTCCGGCCGGGACCGGAGCAGCTCGGGCCCTATGTACGGGCGCTGCTCGACGGCCACGAGGTCGCCGGGATCGGCCAGCTGCCGCCCGACCATCATCTGCCGATCGCCTGGACGCCGTATCTGGCATCGGACGACGTGGACGCGACCGCCGAGGCCGTGCGGCACTGCTGCGGCACGATCGGTGTCGGCCCGCTGGACGCCGGGGCGGCCGGGCGGATGGCCATCGCCGTGGACCCGGCGGGCGCGGTGTTCGGGATCTGGCAGGCGGCGGAGCATGTGGGCGCGGCGCTGGTCGGGGAGCCGGGATCGGTCGCCTGGAACGAACTGGTGACGCACGAGACGGGGGGCGTCGTGAAGTTCTACCAGGCGGTCTTCGGATATACCGAAGAGGCGCCCGCCTCGGTCGACTTCGACCATGTGACGCTCCAGGTCGACGGCAGGCCGGTGGCCTCGATCCACGGCGTGGGCCAGGCCCTGCCGCGGGACCGGGGCGCGCACTGGATGACGCATTTCGAAGTCACCGACGTCGACAAGTCGGTGCAGCGGGTCATCGAACTCGGGGGCCGCGTCATCAAGCCCGTGCACGCGAGCGCCCATGGACGGATGGCCACGGTCGCCGACCCGGAGGGCGCGGTCTTCACGCTCGTACGGACGGGTTCCTGACACCGTCGGATTCCAAAGCCACTCCCGAAGGGCACGGCACCGAGGGGCCGTACCCGGAGAGGTCACGTATCCGGTGTCCCGGCTCGGCGTGCCCGCTCTGCGCACTGGGGCCACGGGGCGGGAGCGGCTAGCGTCAGGATCCGAAAACCAAACATGACCGGCGGCCCAGTGGCGGCCGCGGGAGGAGCGCAGTGACGTGCGTCGTATCTCGACCGATGTCCAGATATCCGCGGAGCCGGCGGACGTCTGGGCCGTGCTCACTGACTTCGCGCGGTATCCCGAGTGGAATCCGTTCATCGTCGCCGCGTCGGGCGATCTCGCGCCGGGAGCACATCTGAGCCTGAAGCTCCGTCAGGTCAGCGGCCGCCACCTGGTGATCACTCCGAAGGTGGTGGCCGCCGAGCCCGGGGCGCTGCTGCGCTGGCGCGGCAAGCTGTGGGTACGGGGCGTCTTCGACGGCGAGCACACGTTCCGGCTGACGCCACGGGAGGGCGGCACGCATCTGGAGCAGTCCGAGACATTCGGCGGCGTCCTGGTGCCGGTGCTGTCGACGGTGGTGCGGCAGACGGTGGGTCGCTTCAACGACCTCAATGAAGCCCTCAAGTCCCGTGTGGAGGCGGATGCCTGGCGCTCGGCACCGCAGACCTGAAGCGTCCTCGGCGAGGCGGCGGGGCAGGTCCGCTGTTCAGTGGCGAAGGAGCCACGCAACGCGGTCGAGCGAGACGGCGTGGTAGGCGAGCAGGACCACGGTGAGCACTACGGCGGGCAGGTGCGCCCCCGCCGCGTACAGGGCCGCCGCCCCGCCGAAGAAGACGGCGAGTTCGAGCAGCAGGCGCAGCGCTCCGGCCGTCGCCACGACGGTGTTCCCGCTGCGCGACTCGTCCCCGGGAGTCGCGAACACTCCCCAGGCGATCGCCACCAGCAACGGCACCGCCACCACCGCGACGAACCGCAGAGCTCCGGGGCTCACCCGCCAGGCCCAGTATCCGAAGCAGACGAGTGCCGTCACCTCGAGCACGAACCTCAGTCCCAGTACGGCCGGGTTGTAGCCGAGTCCCGTGGTCATCCGCTTCCTGCCTTCTCCTCGGGCCGGACGGATTGTCCGGCATCAGGCGGAGATGTCGCCGTCGGTGACCAGCCCACCGGCAGCGACGACACCCCGTGGACCAATCTTGCCGAGGAGAAGGGCAGTTCACGCTCCGGTACGGCGAACCGCAGGAACCCCGCACTCCCGCCCCGCAGGGCCAAGATCAGCTGGAGGTGACGGGAAGGACATCCGGCGACAGGGCCGCCGCGTGCGACGTGGCGCTCGTCGTCCGCTTGCGATGATGGCGGCGGCACAGCACCTCGTAACCCACCTCGTCCGCCGCGTGGTTGACGTCGCCGACGACGACCTGGGCGCCTTCCACGACCATCACCCCGCCCACGGTGCGGGCGTTGTGGGTGGCGCGGGCGCCGCACCAGCACAGGGCCTCGACCTGGAGCACCTCGACGCGATCGGCGAGTTCGACCAGGCGCTGCGAGCCGGGGAAGAGCTTGGAGCGGAAGTCCGTGGTGATGCCGAAGGCGAAGACGTCCAGCCCCAGGTCGTCGACGACGCGGGCCAGTTGGTCGATCTGCGCGGGGGCGAGGAACTGCGCCTCGTCCACGATCACGTAGTCCGCGCGGCCGCCCCGCGAGAGGTGGTCGACGAGATGGGCGTAGAAGTCGAAGTCGTCCGCGGCCTCGATCGCGTCCGTGACCAGACCGAGCCGCGAGGAGAGCTTGCCCTCGCCCGCGCGGTCGTCACGGGTGAAGATCATCCCCTTCAGGCCGCGGGCCGAGCGGTTGTGCTCGATCTGCAGAGCCAGCGTGCTCTTTCCGCAGTCCATCGTTCCGGAGAAGAACACCAGCTCGGGCATGGGGAGTTGAGGCCTTTCGGGGCGAACGGGGGGGACAGCGCACTTCGGTTCAGGAGCGTACTTCGATGAGCGGCACGAGCTGCTCGACGGGGGTCATGGAGCCGTGCATGCCGACCAGGGCCGACTCCTTGGGCTCCTTCTCGGTGGCGATGATCGCCACGTCGTCGTGGGCCGCCGCGATGACGTCGCCGATGCGCCCGTACACCCGCTCGTCGACGGCGCCGGGCGGGCCGAACCAGCCGGCCGCGATGGCCTCGTCCCGGCTCGCCACCCAGAACTGCTCGCCGAGCACCTCGCGCCAGACGGTCAGGACGTCGCTCTCGGCGCCCGGTACCGCGTACACATGGCGGGCGCGGCCCTCGCCGCCGAGGAGGGCGACGCCCGCGCTCAGCTCCCAGTCCTCGTCGAAGTCGATGCGGGACTGCTCGTCGAAGGGGATGTCGAGCATGCCGTGGTCCGCGGTCACGTACAGGGCGCTGCGCGGCGGGAGTTGCTCGGCCAGGCGCTGGACCAGGCGGTCGACGTACATGAGCTGGCCGCGCCAGGCGTCGGAGTCGACGCCGAAGCGGTGGCCCTTGCCGTCGACCTCGGCGTAGTACGTGTAGACCAACGACCGGTCGCCCGCGCCCAGTTGCTCGGCCGCGAGGTCCATGCGGTCCTCGCCGGAGAGCTTGCCGCGGAAGCTGCCGCCGCTCAGCGCGATCTTGGTGAGCGGGGTTCGCTCGAAGGTCGGCGACGACACCTGGGCGGTGTGCACGCCCGCGGCGTGGGCCTGCTGGAAGACGGTGGGGTAGGGCTGCCACTTGCGCGGGTCGGTCCACGGGTTCCAGCGGAGCTGGTTCATCAGCTCGCCGGTCGCGGGGTTGCGGACGGTGTAGCCGGGCAGGCCGTGCGACGCGGGCGGCAGGCCCGTGCCGACCGAGGCGAGCGAGGTCGCCGTGGTGGCGGGGAAGCCCGCGGTGATCGGCCGCCCCGTACCGCCGCGCGACGAGTCGATGAGCGAGGTCAGGAAGGGTGCCTCCGCCGGGTGGGCGCGGAGCTGCTCCCAGCCGAGGCCGTCGATCAGGAAGACGCAGTTCCGGTCGGCCGGGGCGAGTTCCCGGATGACGGGCGCGAAGCCTTCGACACCCTGGTGGGAGACGAGCGTGGGCAGCAGGTCGGCGAGCGAGCCGGCGCCGTACTCGGGCAGGGGCGCGGAGTCGAGGGAGAGCGGCTGTACGTCGTCCCAGGCGGGCAGGGACATCAGCGGGCGGTCTCCGCGGTCGCCTCGGACAGCGCCTGCGCGAAGGCAAGCGTCTGGCGCACGGCGTCCGGGCCGTCGCCCGCCTCGCTGACGCGCAGGCTGAGGTCGTCGGCGGTGGAGCTGCCGGTGTACCCGTGGTCGGCCTCGCAGTTGGGGTCGCCGCAGGCGGCGGGCTCGATGTCGATGCGCGCCACGGCGCCCCAGCCGATGGTCAGGACGACTTCGCGGGGCAGCGAGCCCGGAACGTACTTCTCGGGGTTGGCGACGACACGGCTGACGACGACCGAGGAGATCCGGCCGATCTTCACGGACTCCGTGGAGGTCGTCGCGTACGGCGTCGGGGACGTGCTGTCCGCCGCCTGCTCGTCCGTGTGGCTGACGATGAAGCGGGTGCCGGTCAGGACGAGGACCGTCACGTGCCTGCGCACTTCGTTCGCGTCGAACGTGGTCTCCTGGTGGACCAGGTACGACCCGATGGGATCGCCGCCGATCGCGGCCTCCACCGCCTCGGCCACGAGGGCCGGGTAGTAGCCGCTGCGCTCGATCGCCGCGCGCAGCCCCTGGGTCGTCGTACCGGTCTTTGCCATGCCGTCCATCCTACGACCCGGCGGAGGGCACACGGTGCCCCACTGGCCGCCTCAGTACCCGGGCAGGGCCCGCGGGCCGAGGTCGCCACGGGCGGGCGGGGGCGCCAGACGCACCGAGGCGCCGAGCACGGAGAGGCCCCGCTGGGCGACGACCACGGGCTCCAGGGAGACGGTGACCACCTCGGGGTGATCGTCCACGAGGCGCGAGACCCGCTGGAGCAGTTCCTCCAGGGCGGGGGTGTCGACGGGCGCCGAGCCCCGCCAGCCGAAGAGGAGCGGGGCGGTCCGGATGGACCTGACCAGGGAACCCGCGTCGCGCTCCGTGACCGGGATCAGCCGGTGCCCGGTGTCGCCGAGCAGCTCGGACGCGGCGCCTGCGAGCCCGAACGAGAGCACCGCTCCGGCCGCCGGGTCGATGACCGCGCGGACGACGGTGTCCACGCCGCGGGGCGCCATCGCCTGCACCACGGGGCGCAGCTCGACGGGCTTGCCGAAGGTGTCGGTCAATTCCGCGTAGGCACGGCGCAATTGCTCCTCGTCCGCCAGATCGAGGCGGACACCGCCGAGGTCGGCGCGGTGGCGCAGGTGCGGGGCGGTGGTCTTGAGGGCCACGGGGTAGCCGAGCGCACGGGCGGCCGCCACGGCCGCGTCCGGGTCGGGCGCGGGCAGGGCATCGCGTACGTCGATGCCGTACCGCCCGAGCAGCTCGCGCGCGTCGCCCTGCGTGAGGGTGGCACCACGCGGGTCCCCCTGCTCGGCAAGCAACTCACCGATCCGCCGGGCGGCCCCGCTCTCGTCGATGTCCTCGTACTCATGAACCTTGCCGGGCTCCGTGGCCTCGCGCCGCCACTGGGCGTACTTGACGGCTTCAGCAAGGGCCCGAACGGCACGCTCGGCGGCGGGGTAGGCGGGGATTCGACGGGCAGGGTCCACCGTCTCCGCCACCGCTGTGGGCAGGCGTTCCGCAGGGCGATTGGGGTCTCCCCTGCTCGAGCGAAGCCGAGAGCTTGGGGAAGGGTGGGCACAGCCCTCAGCGCCGGGTGCAGTGACAGGGGCGTCAGGGCGAGTACGGCTAGCGGCAGCCAGCGCCTCGGCAAGCCCGCCAAGCTCGACGTGCACCACGGCAACCGGCTTCGCCGGACACCCCGCGGCCCCCGCCCGCAGCGCAGATGCAAGCTCCTCCCCTTCGGGAGACGCGGTGGTGGGCCCGTCCTCCCCCACCCAGGGGATGGCGGTGACGATCACCGAGTCACAGGCATCGTCCGACAGGGCATCCACAAGCGCGCCCCGGAAGTCATCCGGGGTAGCCCCCGTGGTCAGATCCCGCGGAGGCATCGGCCGAAGCCCATCAGCAACACACGCGTCGTACGTAAGAAGCCCGAGCGACTCGGAGTTCCCGAGAATCGCCACCCGCGGCCCGGCGGGCAACGGCTGCCCCGCGAGCAGCAGCCCCGCATCCACCATCTCGGTCACGGTGTCGACCCGGATGACCCCCGCCTGCCGCAGCAGCGCCGACACCGTGGCATACGGAAGCCGCGTGGCCTGCACCGCATGCCCCGTGGGCGCGATCCCGCTGTGCTTGGCCCCCTGCACCACGACCAGCGGCTTCGCCGTCGCCGCCCGCCGGGCGAGCCGCGTGAACTTGCGCGGGTTGCCGATGGATTCGAGGTACATCAGGGCGACATCGGTGTCGGGGTCCTCGTACCAGTACTGGAGCACGTCGTTGCCGGACACGTCCGCCCGGTTGCCCGCGCTCACGAAGGTCGAAAGACCCGCACCGCGCCGGTGCAGGCCCGAAAGGAGCGCGATACCGATCGCACCGGACTGGGTGAAGAGGCCGATCCGCCCCCGCTCGGGAGGATGCGGGGCCAGCGAGGCGTTGAGCCGCACGTCGGGCGCCGTATTGATGACCCCGAAGGCGTTCGGCCCGAGGATGCGCGTGCCGTACGACCGGGCCTGCCGCACCAGTTCGCGCTGCCGCTCACGCCCTTCCGGCCCGCTCTCGGCGTATCCCGCGGAGATCACGACGAGCCCGGGCACCCCGCGCTCACCGCACTCGGCGACGGCCTGCGGCACCCGCTCGGCGGGCACGGTGACGACGGCGAGTTCGACGGGCGCGTCGATGTCCCGCACGGAGCGGTACGCGGGCACCCCGTCGACCTCGCTCCCCTCGTCGAACGCGCTGTTCACCGCGTACAGGCTGCCCGCGAAGCCCGCCTCGCGCAGATTGCGCAGCACGCTGCGGCCCACGCCGCCCGGTGTGCGCCCGACGCCGATCACGGCGACCGACCCCGGCGTGAGCAGCCGCTGCACCGACCGCGCCTCGGCGCGCTGCTCACGGGCGTGCTGTACGGCGAGCGAGCGGTCGGTCGGCTCCAGATCGAATTCGAGACGTACGACGCCGTCCTCGAAGCTGCGCTTCTGCTGATAGCCCGCGTCCGTGAACACCTTGATCATCTTGGTGTTCGCGGGAAGGACCTCGGCGGCGAAGCGGCGGATGCCGCGCTCCCTGGCGACGGCCGCGATGTGTTCGAGGAGGGTGGAGGCGACGCCACGGCCCTGGTGGGCGTCCTGCACGAGAAAGGCGACCTCGGCCTCGTCGGCGGGCGCGCTCGCGGACATCCCGCGTGAATCGATGCGGTCGAAGCGCACGGTCGCGATGAACTCGCCGCCCACGGTGGCCGCGAGACCCACGCGGTCCACCTGGTCGTGATGGGTGAACCGGTGGACGTCCTTGGCGGACAGGCGCGGGTAGGGCGCGAAGAAGCGGTAGTACTTCGACTCGTCCGAGACCTGCTCGTAGAAGCTGACCAGGCGGTCCGCGTCCTCGGCCGTGATCGGTCTGATCCGGGCGGTGCCTCCGTCACGCAGGACGACATCGGCTTCCCAGTGGGAGGGATAGGCCTGCCGGTCCGACGGGGTCTGCATGGGGCCCAGGGTACGGGTCGCGGGGGCGCTGCGGCCGGGGCAGGCTAGGAGTCGTCGAAGGGCGGGGCGCGGGCCCCCGGCATCAGGACGTACGGTCGACCGAGCACGGACCAGCGGTCGACGCCGTACGGACCGGCGACCGGCGGAGCACGCGCGACGGCATGAGACACTGGTCTAGACAACTGTGAGACATCCGGAAGGGCAGCAACACATGGCTGAGCGCCGCGTCAACGTCGGCTGGGCCGAGGGCCTTCACGCCCGACCCGCCTCCATCTTCGTCCGCGCGGCCACCGCCGCCGGCGTCCCCGTGACGATCGCCAAGGCTGACGGCAACCCCGTGAACGCCGCCTCCATGCTCGCGGTGCTCGGTCTGGGCGCCCAGGGCGGCGAGGAGATCGTGCTCGCCTCCGACGCCGAGGGTGCGGACGCCGCTCTCGACCGTCTGGCGAAGCTGGTCGCCGACGGCCTCGAGGAGCTTCCCGAGACCGTCTAGTAAAGACTGGTACTCATACGCCGAAGGGCCTGCCCGAAATCGGGGCGGGCCCTTCGGCGTTTCTGCGTCGACCCGTCGAATACTTGGGGCTTTCACCGAATTCGGGCAGCAGGAATTCCGCCCCGCCGAATAGCACTTCTTTGTATACGGCGCCCCTGTTAATGCCGGAGGCCCACCGTGTTTACGGCATGTTGCGGATCCCTCACACGATCACGGCTCACGGTCCGATGGCCCTGCGGGGGAAAGCGCGGCCGGTGCGCGGCCGTCGACCGTTCCGCGTGGGCCGCGGCGAGTGACCTGGCCCGTTCCGCGTCCCCGCGGGCGACCGCGTCGACGATCGCGGCGTGCTCCGCCCAGGACTCCGCGGGCGCGGCCGAGGACTCGACGACGTACATCCAGGCGATCTTGTGCCGGAGCTGGGTGAGCAGCGACGTGAGGCCGGGGCTGCCGGAGGACTGGGCGAGCGTCTCGTGGAACCAGCCGCCCAGCGAGCGCAGATCCTCGCTCTGGCCGCGCCTGGAGCGCTCCTGGCCGAGCCTGACGAGCCCGCGCAGGACCTTCAGGTGCGCCTCCGTGCGGCGCTGCGCGGCGCGGGCCGCACCGAGGGGCTCCAGGAGCAGGCGGATCTCCAGGAGGTCGGCGGCCTCCTGCTCGGTGGGCTCCGCGACGCACGCGCCCGCGTGCCGGCGCGTGACGACGAAGCCCTCGGCCTCCAGGGTGCGCAGGGCCTCGCGCACGGGGACACGGGAGACTCCGTAGCGGCGCGCGAGCAGTTCCTCGGTGAGCCGGCCGCCCCGTTCGTAGACACCGGAGACGATGTCGTCCCGGATGGCCGTGCACACCGAGTGCGCGGGAATGCGCATGACCTGACCTCCGCCTTAATCCCCGCGAAACGCGGTCGATCGACGCTTTTTCAGTGACTCTATTGCAGAGCGGCTGAATTTCCGATGGCTGGCCGAAATCCATGGATACTTTTGGCCAAAGGTGATGCGTGACCAAAGGCGAGGCATGGTCAAAGGCGGCACCCGAACGGCGAAAGCCCCGGCTCGCGATGAGCCGGGGCTTTCGGTGAATCGGGTGCGCGTCGCGCGAACCGCTTCGATCAGCTGCTCTCGATCAGATGCTGACGCCGTGCGAGCGGAGGTAGGCGGTCGGGTCGATGTCCGTGCCGTAGTCCTCGCCGGTGCGGGCCTCGAAGTGCAGGTGCGGGCCGCTGGAGTTGCCGGTGGAGCCCGAGAGGCCTATCTGCTGGCCCGGCGTGACCGCCTGGCCGACGGTGACACCGAGGGACGACATGTGGCCGTACTGGGTGTACGTGCCGTCGTTCATCTTGATGACCACGTTGTTGCCGTAGGCGCCGCCCCAGCCGGCCTCGACGACGGTGCCGGAGCCGACCGCGTGGACCGAGGTGCCGGACGCGGCGTGGAAGTCGATGCCGGTGTGGCTGCCGGAGGACCACATGGCGCCGCCGGTCTGGTAGCCCGTGGAGACGTACGAGCCGGAGACCGGGGCGACGTAGGTGTTCAGGCGCTTGCGCTCGGCCTCGCGAGCGGCACGCTCCTTGGCCTCGCGCTCCTTCTTGGCCTTGGCCTTCGCCTCGGCCTCGGCCTTGCGCTTGGCCTCTTCGGCCTTCTTCTTGGCGGCCTCTTCGGCCTTCTTGGCGGCCGCCGCGTCGTCGGCGGCCTGCTGCTGGGCAGCGGCCTGCGCGTCGATGCTCGCGGCGAGCGAGTCGCCGACGGAGACGGCCTGGGTCAGGCCGGTGTGCTGCGGAGCCGGCGCTTCGTCGGCGGCGAGCGCCGGAGCGGCCAGGCCTCCGATGACACCGGTGGTGGTCAGTGCGGCGACGCCCGCCACGTTCGCGGTCGTACGCGTGAGGCGGCTCGGGCGACGGTGCTTCCCGGTGGCACGGGTGAACGCCATGAAGCGGCTGATCCTTTCCTTCCTTCTCGCCTACCGGGTTAGCTGACGGGTTCGGAGCAGGAAGGTCTCCTACGAGTCCCTCACCTCACGGCAAGGTTCCCGATTCACCCCAAGGGGACATGTGGGTCCCCGGCTCCCCTGGCTCGCGCCGTACGGGGACTCGGCGATGACTGTCCGGTGCCGCGGGTGCGGCGTACTGCATGACGAACAGCCGGACCAGACGCTAAGCGTGGCGTCTTTCAAACGACAAACGGATCAGAGCTTTTGTAGCGCACGCCACAGGGCAGACACGTAACCTCCCTACTAATTCGGACATACGGGGACCCCAGTGGCCAATTCCAGCCGCTGGGGTCCCGATATGTCCTGACTGTCACTCAGGCTGTCACCCTGCTCAGCCGGTGACGACACTCACTTCGCCGATGCCGAGCGCCCTGACGGGCTCCTCGATCTGCGAGGCGTCACCGACGAGCACCGTCACGAGCCGGTCCACGGGGAAGGCGCTCACCACGGCCGCGGTGGCCTCCACGGTGCCGGTCGCGGCCAACTGGCGGTACAGCTGCGCCTGGAAGTCGTCGGGCAGGTGCTGCTCGACCTGGTCGGCGAGGGTGGCCGCCACGGACGCCGCCATCTCGTACTTGAGCGGGGCCACGCCCACCAGGTTCTGCACGGCGACATCGCGCTCGGCGTCCGTGAGGCCGTCGGCGGCGAGCGTGCGCAGGACCTTCCACAGGTCGTCGAGCGCCGGTCCGGTGGACTCGGTGTCCACGGAGCCGCTGATGGCCAGCATCGCGGCGCCCGTGCCGTCCGGAGCGGAACGCAGGACCTGGCCGAACGACCGCACGCCGTAGGTGTATCCCTTCTCCTCGCGCAGGACGCGGTCCAGACGCGAGGTGAGGGTGCCGCCCAGGCAGTACGTGCCGAGCACCTGCGCGGGCCAGACACGGTCGTGCCGGTCCGGTCCCACGCGCCCGATGAGCAGCTGCGTCTGGACGGCGCCGGGGCGGTCGACGATCACGACACGCCCGGTGTCGTCGGCGGTCACCGGGGGCACCGGGCGCGGCTCGGCCGTGCCGCCGGTCCAGGAGCCGATGGTGTCGGCGAGGACGGCGTCCAGGTCGACGCCGGTCAGGTCGCCCACGACGACGGCGGTCGCCGTGGCGGGGCGTACGTGCTTCTCGTAGAAGGCACGCACCGCGGCCGAGTCGATGGCCGTGACCGTCTCCTCGGTGCCCTGGCGGGGCCGCGACATGCGCGACGTGGCCGGGAACAGCTGCCGGGAGAGCTCCTTGGCGGCGCGGCGGCCCGGGTTGGCGGCCTCGTGCGGGATCTCGTCCAGACGGTTGCGCACGAGGCGCTCGATCTCGCTGTCCGCGAAGGCGGGGGCGCGCAGGGCGTCGGAGAGCAGGCCGAGCGCCTTGGGGAGGCGGGAGACCGGGACCTCCAGGGAGACCCGGACGCCGGGGTGGTCGGCGTGCGCGTCCATGGAGGCGCCCGCGCGGTCCAGCTCTGCGGCGAAGTCCTCCGCGGAGTGCTTGTCGGTGCCTTCGTTGAAGGCCCTCGCCATGATCGTGGCGACGCCGTCGAGGCCCGCGGGCTCGGCGTCGAGCGGCGCCTCCAGGTGGACCTCCACGGCGACGACCTGCTGGCCGGGGCGGTGGCAGCGCAGCACGGTGAGGCCGTTGTCCAGGGTGGCGCGCTCGGGCGCGGGGAAGGCCCACGGCCTGGCCGTGCCCGCCTGGGGCTGCGGGTGGAACTGCATCGTCGCGGCCTCGGTCACTTCGCCGCCTCCTCTTCGTCCTCGTCGGTGGCCTCGGCGGCCGCTGTGCCCTCCACGGGCTCGTACACGAGCACCGCGCGGTTGTCGGGGCGCAGGCGGGCCGCCGCGGCCGCCTTGACCTCTTCCGCGGTGACGTCCAGGACGCGCCCGACGGCGGTCAGGGCGAGCTGCGGGTCGCCGAACAGGACGGCGTACCGGCAGAGTTCGTCCGCGCGTCCCGCCACCGTGGAGAGCCGGTCGAGCCACTCACGCTCCAGCTGTGCCTGGGCGCGCTCCATCTCCTCGTCCGTGGGGCCCTCTTCCGCGAAGCGGGCGAGCTCCTCGTCGACGGCCGCCTCGATGACGGGGACCTCCACGTCGCCGGACGTCTTCACGTCGAGCCAGCCGAGCGAGGGAGCCCCTGCGAGGCGCAGCAGGCCGAATCCGGCCGCCACCGCGGTGCGGTCGCGGCGCACGAGGCGGTTGTAGAGCCGCGACGACTCGCCGCTGCCCAGGACCGTGAGCGCCAGGTCGGCGGCGTCGCACGCGCGCGTGCCGTCCTCGGGGAGGCGGTAGGCGGCCATCAGGGCGCGGGCCGGGACCTCCTCCTCGACGACCTCGCGCAGCTCCTTGCCGACGATGTCGGGCAGCGAGCCGTCGCGCGGCGGCTGCTTGCCGTCGTGCGAGGGGATGGACCCGAAGTACTTCTCGACCCAGGCGAGGGTCTCCTGGGGGTCGATGTCGCCGACGACCGACAGGACGGCGTTGTTGGGCGCGTAGTACGTACGGAAGAAGTTCCGCGCGTCCTCCAGCGTCGCCGCGTCCAGGTCGGCCATGGAGCCGATCGGGGTGTGGTGGTAGGGGTGGCCCTCGGGGTACGAGAGGGCGGTCAGCTTTTCGAACGCCGTGCCGTAGGGAACGTTGTCGTAGCGCTGGCGGCGCTCGTTCTTGACGACGTCGCGCTGGTTCTCCATGGATTCTTCGTCGAGCGCGGAGAGCAGCGAGCCCATCCGGTCGGCCTCCAGCCACAGGGCCAGTTCCAGCTGGTGTGTGGGCATGGTCTCGAAATAGTTGGTGCGCTCGAAGCTCGTGGTGCCGTTGAGCGAACCGCCCGCGCCCTGAACCAGCTCGAAGTGGCCGTTGCCGCCCACCTGCTTCGAGCCCTGGAACATCAGGTGCTCGAATAGGTGCGCGAGGCCCGTACGGCCCTTGACCTCGTGGCGCGAACCGACGTCGTACCAGAGGCAGACCGCGGCGACCGGGGTCAGGTGGTCCTCGGAGAGCACCACGCGCAGGCCGTTGGCCAGCCGGTGCTCGGTCGCTGTCAGGCCGCCGGAGCCGGCCTCGGCTGTGGCCGTGTGACCCATGGGCATGTACGTCCCTTCGATCGCTAAAAGCTGGAATTTCTGCCAGTCCTGACACTGTATGCAAGCGCGCTGACTACCGGCGAAGTTCCCGCTCCGCGCTCGGCGTACTCGTGCCCGAAGTCCGGGTCGTGGTCGGCGTTGTCAGTGGGACAGTCCACAATGGTCGGCGTCAGATCCCGTTGATGGTCGGCGTCAGATCTTGCTGATGCCCTGGCAGACACCGTGAAGGAGCCGCAGCAGCGATGGCCCGCCGCAGCACGAAGACCCCGCCGCCCGACGAGTCGTTCGAGGAGAAGATCCTCGACATCGACGTCGTCGACGAGATGCAGGGCTCCTTCCTCGAGTACGCGTATTCGGTCATCTACTCGCGCGCCCTGCCGGACGCCCGCGACGGCATGAAGCCGGTGCACCGCAGAATCGTGTACCAGATGAACGAGATGGGCCTGCGCCCCGACCGCGGCTATGTGAAGTGCGCCCGCGTCGTCGGCGAGGTCATGGGTAAGTTGCACCCGCACGGCGACGCGTCGATCTACGACGCCCTGGTCCGCATGGCCCAGCCCTTCTCCATGCGCCTGCCGCTGGTGGACGGGCACGGCAACTTCGGCTCGCTCGGCAACGACGACCCGCCGGCCGCCATGCGGTACACCGAGTGCAAGATGGCCGACGCGACGTCCCTGATGACGGAGTCGATCGAAGAGAACACGGTCGACTTCGAGTCGAACTACGACGGCCAGGAGCAGGAGCCGGTCACCCTGCCGGCCGCCTATCCGAACCTCCTGGTCAACGGCTCGTCGGGCATCGCGGTCGGCATGGCGACGAACATGCCGCCGCACAACCTCGGCGAGGTCATCGCCGCCGCCCGCCACCTGATCAAGCACCCCGGGGCCGACCTGGAGACGCTGATGCGTTTCGTGCCGGGCCCGGACCTGCCCACGGGCGGCCGTATCGTCGGCCTGTCCGGGGTCAAGGACGCGTACGAGTCAGGGCGCGGCACCTTCAAGATCCGCGCGACGGTGGCCGTGGAGAACGTGACCGCCCGCCGCAAGGGCCTGGTCGTGACCGAACTGCCCTTCTCCGTGGGACCCGAGAAGGTCATCTCGAAGATCAAGGACCTGGTCGGCTCGAAGAAGCTCCAGGGCATCGCCGACGTCAAGGACCTCACGGACCGCTCGCACGGCCTGCGCCTGGTCATCGAGATCAAGAACGGCTTCGTCCCCGAGGCCGTCCTGGAGCAGCTCTACAAACTGACGCCGATGGAGGAGTCCTTCGGCATCAACAACGTCGCCCTGGTGGACGGCCAGCCCCTCACGCTGGGCCTCAAGGAGCTCCTCGAGGTCTATCTCGACCACCGGTTCAACGTCGTGCGCCGCCGCAGCGAGTTCCGCCGCGGCAAGAAGCAGGCCAGGCTGCACCTGGTCGAGGGCCTTCTGGTCGCCCTCGTGGACATCGACGAGGTCATCCGCCTCATCCGCTCCAGCGACAACTCCGCGCAGGCCAAGGATCGCCTGATGGAGCGCTTCTCGCTGAGCGAGATCCAGACGCAGTACATCCTGGACACGCCGCTGCGCCGCCTGACCAAGTTCGACCGCATCGAGCTGGAGTCCGAGCGCGACAAGCTCAAGGCCGAGATCGACGAGCTGACCCGGATCCTGGAGTCGGACGCGGAGCTGCGCAAGCTGGTCTCCGCCGAACTGGCCGCCGTGGCCAAGAAGTTCGGCACGGACCGGCGCACGGTCCTCCTGGAGTCGGCGAGCGCCCCGGCACCCACGTTCTCGCTCCAGGTGGCGGACGACCCGTGCCGCGTGCTGCTCTCCTCGACCGGCCTGCTCGCGCGTACGGCCAACGGCGAGCCGTTCGCCGAGCACGACACCAAGCGCGTCAAGCACGACGTGATCGTCTCCGCCGTCCCCGCCACCGCGCGGGGCGAGGTGGGCGCGGTGACGTCCGAGGGACGCCTCCTGCGCCTCTCCGTGGTGGACCTCCCGCAGCTTCCGGAGACGGCGTCGGCACCCAACCTCTCCGGAGGCGCACCGGTTTCGGAGCTGCTCTCCCTGGAAGCGGACGAGAGCCTGATCTGCCTGATGACCCTGGACGAGTCCTCACCGGGCCTCGCCCTGGGCACCGCGCAGGGCGTGGTCAAGCGCGTGGTCCCGGACTATCCGTCCAACAAGGAAGAGCTGGAGGTCATCACCCTCAGGGACGGTGACCGGATCGTCGGCGCGGCCGAGCTGCGCACGGGCGAGGAGGACCTGGTCTTCATCACCGACGACGCCCAGCTCCTCCGCTACCAAGCCGCCCAGGTCCGTCCGCAGGGCCGCCCCGCGGGCGGCATGACGGGCATCAAGCTCGCGGACGGCGTGAAGGTCATCTCCTTCGTGGCGGTGGACCCGGCCGTGGACGCCGTGGTCTTCACGGTGGCGGGCTCGCGCGGCACGCTCGACGACTCGGTGCAGACGACGGCCAAGGTGACGCCGTTCGACCAGTACCCCCGCAAGGGCCGGGCCACGGGCGGCGTTCGCGTCCAGCGCTTCCTGAAGGGCGAGGACTGCCTGAGCTTCGCGTGGGCGGGCCCGACGCCGCCGCTCGCGGCCCAGCGCAGCGGCCTGCCGGCGCAGCTTCCGGAGATCGACCCGCGCCGCGACGGCTCGGGGGTCTCCCTGGCGAAGCCGGTGGCAGCGGTGGCGGGCCCGGCGTAGCCGCCTATTCCACGGGCTCGGGCTCCACGGGTCCGGGCTCCTGGACGTAGCGAAGGACGCCCCACATGCCGTGCTCGTCGGCACCGGCCCGTGGGGCGTCCTCACGACATGCCCCGAGCTCTTTCTCCAGAGCGGGCAGGTCGATGCCCGACCCGATGAGCACCAGCTGGGTGAGGCGGGGCTCGCCCGTCGCCCACGGCTCGGGGTAGAAGCGCAGAAACCGTCCCACGGCGTGCACGGCGTACTTGTTGCGCGGGTCGGCGGCGCCGAAATCGACGTACCCCTTGATGCGGTAGAGCCCCTCGGGCCGACTGTCGAGGAGGGCCATGAACGGGCGGGGGCCCATCGGCACTTCGGAGGAGAAGGAAAGGCTCTCGTAGGCGGAGTGCAGGTGGTCGTGGTGGTCGTCACCCTGGTCGTGACCGTGCAGGTCGTCGAAGGACAGTTGGCCGACCCGCTCCCCCACGGGCTTGCGGTCGAGGAGCATCTCCACGTCGACGCGCCCGTACGAGGCGGGGACGACGGCCGCGCGATCGGCGAAGCCGCGAACGACGCCGAGGATGCGTTCCCGCTCCTCGTCGGGGACGCGATCGGCCTTGTTGACGACGACGAGATCGGCGAGCGCCAGATGCCGGTCGACTTCGGGATGCGCCTGCCGGGTCGCGTCGAACTCGGCGGCATCGACGACCTCGACGAGCCCTCCGTACACAATGTGCGGATTCTCGCTGGCCAGCACCATTTTCACGAGCTCCTGCGGCTCAGCAAGCCCACTGGCCTCGATGACGATGACGTCGATCCGGGCGGCGGGCCGAGCGAGCTTCTCCAGATACTCGTCGAGCTCGCCGGCATCCACGGCGCAGCACAGACAACCGTTGCCGAGCGAGACGGTGGAGTCACCGAGCTGCCCCGCCACGGCCATGGCGTCGATCTCGATGGACCCGAAGTCGTTGACGATCGCACCGATTCTGCTGCCGCCGCTACGGTGGAGCAGATGATTGAGCAGGGTTGTTTTGCCGGAACCCAGGAAACCGGTGAGGACAACGACCGGGATCTGCTGCTTGCTCACGTGCGACCTCTCCGGATCCCGTACGACGAATGCAGACGGCCCCAGGATATGTGCGCGTAGAAACACCGCGAAGTGAACGATTGTTAGCGGCGCAGGCGGGGCACACATTGAGCACGGCGCCGGGACACGCGACCGCTGCATCCTCCTGTGCGCCTCCTCTCCGCCTCCCTGCCGATCAGAGCCGCTCGGCACCCTGGGAGTCGGCAAGCGCACCGCCCATCGCTCGCCGGTCCGCTCCCTGTCGACCCGCACACGACGACCGGCGGACGGTCGCTGATTCGGGGGAGACATGGCCACAAAGATTTTTGGAAAACGAGGCGTGAGTCCGGCCGCCGGAGCGGGCCTCGCCTTCGCGGCGGGAGCCCTGGCTCTGCTTGCCGCACAACAACGCCGGTACGCCGAACTGCGCCTGCAGGTCGATCGAGCAGAGCGGGCCGACCGGCGTCGCACGATGATGGCGGAGCAGCACGAGCTGCAGCTGTACTTGCTGCGCAAGGCCATCGACGATCCCGACCTGGCCGCGGTGTTCAGCATCGCCGAGGCGGACTCACCGGCCCAGCAGCGGCAGTTCCTCTTCGCCAACGCGCTCTACACGAACGCCCTGCTGGCCTATCGCATCGGTGTCGTCAACTGGGAGGAGCTGCACGGACACGTTCGTGTGATGTGTGCGAACCCGATCTTCCGCCAGTACTGGCGGGCGACACGTCATCAGCGTGCCAGCCTCAAGGACTCGTCGGACGAGGCCAGGATGGGGCGCATGACGGACACTCTCGTCCGCGAGATCGAGGAATCCGAGTCAGAGGAATGGTGGGTCATCGGTGAACCGCCATCCGAGGGTCAACCGCCCATCAATTAGGGCCAAGTTGACGGAGGCGCACAGATGTGCCGGAGAAGTGGGCTATATCTGTACCCGTTCTGACCGTCTTCAATCCTAAGGACCGGGATCCTCTTGAAGATCGTGCGCCGCATCGGTGCGTCTCCACGCGAACGTGGCAGTCTCACCGGCGACACCTGCCCCGACATTTTCGAGCTCAGCGACGGGAACTTCGCCGTCATCGGGACAGAGGCCACAGCAGCCCTCGACGGCGAGCTGCCCCCGGACGCCGCACGTGCTGATTACGAACGCATCGTCATCGTCAGCAGGGAGACACTCATCCGCGCAAAAGCGGACATCCCCAGCGCGTGAGGCTGGGGCGAGATGCCGAGATCGGCATTCGCCCCGGCCTCTTCCGTCGAGGTCGGCACTCCGGTCACCCCGTTGAGACCTGCCTCCGGGACTTTCCACCGGCTCGGACGGGGGGCCGCACCCCTCCCCCTCCCATCGGCCAAGCAGAAGTTGGGGTCCGGCGAGCGATCACCGCCGGACCTCATACGCATCACTCCATTGCGCCGGGACTCATGGGCGTCACGCTGCGGGCGGCACCGGTACCGGCGGCACGGCCCCCACATACCGCGCCGCAGGCCGAATGATCTTCGAGTCCTGCGCCTGCTCCAGGATGTTGGCCCCCCAGCCCACCACCCGCGCCGCCGCGAACGTCGGCGTGAACATCTCGCGCGGCAGGCCGCACAGCTCCATGACGACGCCCGCGTAGAACTCCACGTTGGTGTGCAGCTCACGCCCCGGCTTCAGTTCGGCGAGGATCGCCTCGACCTGGCGCTCGACCTCGATCGCGAACTCCACCAACCCGCCCCCGAATTGCTGCGCGATACCCCGCAGCATGCGCGAACGCGGGTCCTCCGTGCGGTAGACGGGGTGTCCGAAGCCCATGATGCGGTCACCTGCGAGGACCCGCTCACGGATCCAGCCGTCGATACGCTCGGGCGTACCGATGGCGTCGAGGGTGTCGAGCGCGCGGCTCGGCGCCCCTCCGTGCAGCGGACCCGACAGCGCACCTACGGCACCGACCAGGCAGGCGGCGACATCCGCACCCGTCGAGGTGATCACCCGGGCCGTGAACGTTGACGCGTTGAACCCGTGATCAATGGTTGAGATCAAGTACTGCTCGATCGCCCGCGCACGATCGGCGTCCGGCTCCGAACCCGTCAGCATGTACAGGTAGTTGGCCGCGTACGACAGATCCTCGCGCGGCTCCACGGGATCGAGGCCCTGGCCGAGCCGGTAGAGCGAAGTGAGCAGCGTCGGCACCACGGCGGACGCCGCGAGCGCGTCCTCGCGGCGCCGGTCCTCATCGATGTCGTACACCGGGCGCAGGCCCTTGGCCGCACCGAAGAGCGACAGTGCCGTACGCAGCCCGGAGAGCGGCCCCGACAGGGCGCTGGCGCGGGCTATGGCGGGCAGCGCGGCGCGCACCTCGTCGGGCAGCCGGCGCAGGCCCGCGGTCCGCGCGGCGAAGGCGGCGCGCTGTCCCTCATCCGGGAGCGCGCCGTGGAACATCAGGTGCCAGACGTCCTCGAAGCTGCGGGTCTGCGCGAGCTCGACGGCCGAGTACTGGCGGTAGTGGTAGAAGCCCTCGTGTCCCCTGACGTCGCCGAGCCGGGTTTCGGTCACGACGACGCCCGCAAGGCCGCGGGGGACCTCCACGGGTGCGGTGGGGGTGGTGGTGGAGCCATTGATCGGCATGTTCTTCCTCGACTTCCTCCCTGGACTTGATTCGACTGTCCATGCTTGACTGAATCTCTGTCAATATTGATTGAATCAATATCAGGCAATCTGGATACGGTGACACCCATGACGGATCAAGAGGCCACCCCGGAAGAAGGCCCGCGCCTGAGCACCCGGGAAGCCGCCGAACTCCTCGGCGTGAAGCCGGAGACCGTGTACGCCTACGTGAGCCGCGGCCAGCTCACCAGCCGCCGCGGCCCCGGCGCACGGGGCAGCACCTTCGACGCCAAGGAGGTCGGGTCGCTCGCCCGCAGGAACCGCCGTGAACTCGCGGCCACTTCGGCGAGCGGCGAACTCTCCGTCCGCACCCGCATCACGCTCATCGACAAGGACCGCTACTACTACCGCGGCGTGGACGCGATGCAACTGGCCCTGACGCACTCCTACGAAGAGGTCGCCGAGTGGCTGTGGACCGGCGTCATGCGCCCCGGAATCCGCTTCACCGCCCCCGAGGAGACCGCAAGCGCCGCGCGCCGCGCCGTCGACGCGCTGCCCGAGCACAGCGGCCCGACCGACCGTCTGCGCGTGGCGGCCATCTCGGCGGCGGCAGCCGACCCCTTGCGCTTCGATCTCTCCGAAGAGGCCGTCATCGGCACCGCCCGCACCCTCATCCCCACCCTCGTCACCGCACTGCCGCCGGTCAGCCGGGCCCACCGGGACACAGGCCCCCTGGCCCATCAGCTCTGGGCACGGCTGACCGGGCGGCAGCCGGACGACGCCTCCCTGCATGCCCTGGACACCGCGCTCGCCCTGCTCGTCGACCACGACCTCGCCGCCTCCACGCTCGCCGTCCGCGTCGCCGCCTCCGCCCGCGCCCACCCGTACGCGGCGGTGTCCGCGGGCCTCGGCGTCCTGGAGGGCCCGCTGCACGGCGCGGCCAGCGGCCTCGCGCACCGCATGCTCCTGGACGTGCTCGACCGGGGCAGCGCGGCCCCCGTGGTGGCCGACGAACTCCGCGCGGGCCGCCGCGTCCCCGGCCTCGGCCACCGGCTCTACCCGGGCGACGACCCGCGCGCGCAGGCTCTCTTCTCCCTCCTGGAGGCCATCCCCGGGGCGGGCCCCGCCCTGGCCGCGGCTCGCGACGTGGTGGCCACCACGGCCCGCCACACCGCTCTGCACGCCAACGTCGACCTTGCTCTCGCCGTCCTGACCGCCTCGTCCGGGATGCCCGCCGAGGCAGGCGAGACGATCTTCGCCGTGGCACGCACGGCCGGCTGGATCGCCCACGCCCTCGAGGAGTACGAGGAGCGCCCGTTGCGCATGCGGCCCAGCGGGCAGTACGTCGGGCTGCGTCCGCCCCAGCCGATGCCCGCGCCACCCGACGGGGGATGAATCGCCGCAGACCCGGCGCAGGTTAGGCTCACCTCTGTGAGTAAGTGCGCCACCGCTTCGCGGGATCTGGACGAGCCTCTCGCGGGGACCGCGGCCACCGCCAGGACCTGGCTGCTGCTTGAGCAGCCGGGCCCGTGGGGCGCCAAGGCGCTCACCTCCAGCCACCTGGACCCGGAGGTCGGCCGCGCTCTTGAGGCAGCCGCCGAGGGGACCGGCGTCCGCGTCGCGCTGATCCGCCGCCCCGGACGCCATGCCGACAGCCGTGCCCCGGCCTTCCGGCGGGTGTACGCGGCCCACACCGCGCCCGGCAACACCTGGCTGCGCGATCACGTCACGGACCGGCCCCGGGAGCTGCTCGACCTCGATTTCGCGGCTCTCGGCGCGGGCGACCACGGCGGCTTCGGCACCCCGCACACGGGCGACCCGCTCGCCCTCGTCTGCACGAACGGCAAGCGTGACCGCTGCTGTGCCCTGCTGGGCAGGCCCCTCGCCGCCGAGCTCGCCGCCTCCGGTGAACAAGGCGCCTGGGAAGTCACCCATCTGGGTGGCCACCGTTTCTCCCCCACGCTCCTCGTCCTGCCCTACGGGTACGCGTACGGCCGCTCCGGGCAGGCCGACGTCAAGGAGATCCTCGAAGGGGTGCGCACGGGCCGCGTCGTCACCGCAGGCTGCCGGGGCAGTTCCGCCTGGGATCGTCCCGGACAGGCCGCCGAGCTCGCGGTGCGCACCTCGACGGGCGAGGACGCCGCGGGCGCCCTGAGCGTCGTGCACACGGACGGTGCGGCCCCCCGCTGGGACGTGACGGTGGCCCACGCCGACGGACGGCAATGGCGCGTGACGGTCGCGCAGGGGGCCTCGCTGCCGCCGCGCCCCGAGAGCTGCGGGGCGGCACTGGCGGCCCCGGCGCGCATGGATGTCGTGGCGGTGTGGCAGGTCGCGTACGACTCCGTACAGGAGATCCACGCCACAGTGACTTCGGAGTAGCGCTCAGGTCGCCGTACCGTTCGTACACATGAGCCCCGCCTCCCCTGCCCGACGACTCCGCCTCGGCCTGCCGCGGCGCGTCTTCTCGCAGGTGCTGCTGATGCAGCTGGCGATCGCCGCCGGGGTCGCCGTGCTCGCCACGGGGCTCTTCCTCGCGCCTCTCAGCGATCAGCTGGACGACCAGGCGATGCGCCGCGCGCTCGCCATCGCGCAGACCACGGCGGCCCAGCCGCAGATCGCCGAGGACCTGCGCTCCTCGAAGCCGACCGTCGACGGGCCCGTGCAGACGGAAGCGGAACGGATCAGGCGCGCCAGCGGCGCCGAATACGTCGTGATCATGAACAAGGACGGCGTCCGCTGGTCGCACACCGACCACGACCAGATCGGCCAGGTGGTCTCGACCGACCCCAGCGACGCGCTGGCTGGGGACGAGGTCATGGAGATCGACGACGGCACCCTGGGCCGCTCGGCGCGCGGCAAGGTGCCGCTGCGGGACATCGACGGGGACATCGTGGGCGCCGTCTCCGTGGGCATCGAGTACGACAGCGTCCGCGCCCGCCTCGTCCACGCCATCCCCGGTCTCTTCGCGTACGCGGGCGGCGCCCTCGCCGTCGGCGCCCTCGCCGCCTACCTGATCTCACGCAGGGTGCAGCGGCAGACGCGTGACCTGGCCTTCTCCGATATCTCGGCACTCCTTGCGGAACGCGAGGCCATGCTGCACAGCATCCGCGAAGGCGTCGTCGCGCTGGACCGCGCCGGCCGGATCCGCCTGCTCAACGACGAGGCCCAGCGCCTCCTCGGCCTCGGAACGGAAGCCATCGGGCAGCCGCTGGACACCGCGCTCGGCCTGGGCCGTACGACGGACGTGCTCGCCGGACGGGTCACGGGCACCGACCTCCTGACCGTCCGCGGCCAGCGCGTACTGGTCGCCAACCGCATGCCCACGGACGACGGGGGCGCCGTCGCCACCCTGCGCGACCGCACCGAACTTGAGCAATTGGGCCGCGAACTGGACTCCACCCGCGGCCTCATCGACGCGCTGCGCGCCCAGGACCACGAACACGCCAACCGCATGCACACGCTGCTCGGCCTCCTGGAACTGGAGATGTACGAGGAGGCCGCGGAGTTCGTCGGCGAGGTGGCGGGCGCGCACCGGGTGACCGCCGAGCAGATCACGGAGAAGATCGGCGATCCGCTGCTCGCCGCACTCCTGGTGGGCAAGGCCACGGTCGCCGCGGAGCGCGGGGTCGTCCTCTCCGTGCCGCGCGACACCGCGCTGCCCGACCGTCTCGTCGACCCGGGCGGTCTGGTCACCATCGTCGGCAACCTCGTCGACAACGCGCTCGACGCGGCGGCGGGCACCGCGCACGCGCGCGTGGAGGTCGATGTGCGTACCGAGGGACGCGCCGTCGTCCTGCGGGTGCGGGACACGGGCCCCGGCGTACCGGCCGATCAGCGCGAGACGATCTTCACCGAGGGATGGTCCACCAAGGAGCCCCCGGCGCACGGCAAGCGCGGCATCGGGCTCGCCCTGGTCCGCAGGCTCGCCGAGCGCCAGGGCGGCAGCGCGCGGGCCGGCGCCGCGCCCGACGGGGGCGCGGAGTTCACCGTCGTCCTGCCGGAAGCGCTCGCACAGTCCGAACTGGCTCCCACGTCCGAACGGGCCCGCGCGTCCGAACCGGCCCCCACGGAGGAGGCGCGATGATCGAGGTGCTCGTCGTGGACGACGACGTCCGGGTGGCGGACGTCAACGCCGCCTATGTCGCGAAGGTGCCCGGCTTCCGGGTGGCCGCGAAGGCCCACAGCGCCGCCGAGGCGCTGCGCCTCATCGACGAACTCCCCGTCGACCTGGTCCTGCTCGACCACTATCTGCCGGACGAGACGGGGCTCGCGGTGGTCCGTACGCTGCGTGAGCGCGGCCATCAGACCGACGTGATCATGGTGACCGCCGCGCGCGATGTCGCCACCGTCCAGGCCGCGATGCGGCACGGCGCCCTGCAGTACCTGGTCAAGCCGTTCTCCTACGCGGGACTCCGCGCCAAGCTCGACGCGTACGCGACCTTGCGCCGCACCCTGGACGGCGGCGGCGAGGCCGAGCAGGCCGAGGTCGACCGGATCTTCGGCGCACTCTCGGCGACTCCGGCACCGGAGCTGCCCAAAGGGCACTCCCCCACCACGGCCGAACTGGTCCGCAGGGCCCTGATGGGCGCTGAAGGGCCTCTGTCCGCCCAGGAGCTCGCGGACCGCACCCGGCTGAGCCGTCAGACGGCACAGCGCTATCTGAAGCTCCTGGAGCGCTCGGGACGGGTCCGGCTCAGTCTCAAGTACGGCGACACGGGCCGCCCGGAGCACCGCTACGAATGGGCGCCGAGCGCTTCGTAGCCGGGTGTTACGCCGCTCCCGCCCCGGTGAGCGCCCGCACCTCGGTCTCCGCGTGCTTGGCCTCGTCCGCCGGCTCCCGCGAGGTGACGGTGCCCAGCCATCCGGCGAGGAAGCCCAGCGGGATGGAGACGAGCCCCGGGTTCTCCAGCGGGAAGTACTGGAAGTCCACCCCCGGAAAGAGGGAACTCGGCCCTCCGGAGACCACGGGTGAGAGCACGACGAGCACCAGGGAGGGCACCAGGCCGCCGTAGACCGACCAGACCGCTCCCCGCGTGGTGAAGTTCCGCCAGAACAGCGAGTAGAGCAGCACGGGCAGGTTCGCGGACGCGGCGACCGCAAAGGCGAGGCCCACCAGGAACGCCACGTTCAGATCCCGGGCGAGCAGCCCCAGGCCGATCGCGACCACCCCGACCCCCGCAGCGGCGAGGCGCGCCACCGCGACCTCGCTGCGCGGCTTCCCACGCTTGCGCCGCAGCGACGCGTACAGGTCATGGGCCACGGAGGCCGAGGAGGCGAGCGTGATCCCTGCGACGACGGCGAGGATCGTGGCGAAGGCGATCGCGGCGACGATCGCGAACAGAACCGTTCCGCCAGTGGAGTCCGCGCCGCCCCCGAGATCGAGCGCGAGCAGCGGAACCGCCGTGTTCCCCGCGGCATTCGATCCCCGTACGGCATCGGATCCCACGATGGCCGCGGCGCCGAAGCCCAGGACGATCGTCATCAGGTAGAAGCTGCCGATGAGGCCGATGGACCAGACGACCGAGCGGCGTGCGGCCCGCGCGGTCGGCACCGTGTAGAAGCGGGAGAGGATGTGCGGAAGACCGGCCGTGCCGAGCACGAGCGCGAGCCCGAGGCTGATGAAGTCCAGGCGCGAGGTCCAGTCGCCGCCGTACTTCAGGCCGGGTGCGAGGAACTTGCTGCCATGTCCACTGCGGTCGGCCGCGGTCCTCAGCAACTGGTCGAAGTCGCCGTGGAAACGCACCAGAACGAGCACCGTCAGCGCGATCGCGCCGCACATCAGCAGGACGGCCTTGACGATCTGGATCCAGGTGGTGGCCCGCATCCCTCCCAACGACACATAGACGACCATGAGCGCGCCGACGCCGATCACCGTCCAGGCCTGCGCCGCCCCGCTCGTCCCGCCGAGCAGCAGCGCGACCAGTGAGCCCGCCCCCACCATCTGCGCCACCAGATAGAGAACGGACACGGTCACCGAGGAAGTTCCCGCCGCGATGCGCACGGGCCGCTCCCTCATCCGGGCGGCCACGACATCGGCGAGCGTGAACCGCCCGCAGTTGCGCACCAGTTCGGCCACCAAGAAGAGCACGACCAGCCACGCGACGAGGAAGCCCACCGAGTAGAGCAGCCCGTCGTACCCGAAGAGGGCGATCAGTCCGGAGATACCGAGGAAGGACGCGGCGGACATGTAGTCGCCCGCGATGGCGAAACCGTTCTCCATGGGCGAGAAGAGCCGCCCGCCCGCATAGAACTCCTCCGCCGAGCCGTGTCGGTTCCGGCTCACCCACGTCGTGATGCCGAGGGTGACGGCCACGAACACGCCGAACAGCAGGAGCGCCAGCGTCTGATGGTCTGCGGTCATCGCTCGCTCCCCCGGACCGGCTCCTGCACGCCCCACGAGCCGGTTTCCCGCTGATCGCGCCCTCGCCGGTCGTCTTCGCGGTGGTCGTGTCCGCGGTGGTCGAGTTCCCGCAGGTCATGTTCCCGGTGTTCAGGCTCCCTCGAGTCGACTTCCCGCTGATCATGCTGCCGCCGGCCCTGGACCCGCTTCTGATCTTGCTCCCGCTTCTGCTCGAACACGGCCCAGCGCAGGTCGAGCGCCGCGCGATCCCTCCTCAGCCGAGCGTGCCGGGCATAGGCCCAGGTCAGCAGGAACGTCGTGAGGAACTGCCCGAGGCCCGCGAGCATCGCGACGTTCACGGATCCGGCGACGGGCCGCGCCATGAGGCCGGGCGCCGTCGTCGCCGTCACGACATACGCGACGTACCAGGTGAAGAAGACGGCCACCCCGGGGATGACGAAGCGCCGATACCGGGCGCGCACCTCCTGGAAGGCCGCACTGCGCTGCACCTCCAGGTAGATGTCGGCCGCGCTCCGCTCCGGCGCGGCCCGGGGCGGCACCACGGGCGCCGGCGCACCCGTGCCGTCCAACTCGCCCCAGCCGGACGCAAGCGCGTCGTACCAGGGATCTCTCGGATCACCGGTCCGCGCCTGCCCGGCATCGCGCCCGTCGTGCTTCTCCACCGAACTCTCCTTGTCCGCAGCCCTGTTCGGCCGCGTGCCCAAGGATGGACAGAACGGGAAGATCCCTGACTCTTCTCTCCCTCCTCTTCACCCCATCAGGTGAAGGACCTCATCAAAGACCCCATTTGGGTCGACCGGCGCCCGGCGGCTTGCTCGGTGGCGTGACGAGACCGTGCCCGTAGGCATAACGGACCGCCTGCGCACGGTCCTTGAGCCCCGTCTTGGCGAAGAGGTTGTTGATGTGCGTCTTCACCGTCGCGGTGGAGACATTCATCGCCCGGGCGATCTCCTGGTTCGTCATTCCCTCGGCGATCAGGACGAGCACTTCGGTCTCGCGCGTGGTGAGGCCGTCGGGCGGCTCCACCGCGGGTGCGGGCTGCTCGGGCTCCGACAGCCGCTCGAGGAGACGCCGCTGGATCTGCGGAGACAGCCCCGCGTCACCCGAGAGCACGTCCTCGACGGCCCGCACGATCTCGTCCCCGCCCGCGTCCTTGGTGAGATAGCCGCGCGCGCCCGCTCTCAGCGCCGGGAAGAGCGAGTCGTCGTCGGCGAAGGTCGTCAGCACGACGACCTGCGTCCCCGGATACTCGGCACGGATACGGCGGGTGGCCTCCGCGCCGTCGACCCGAGGCATGCGCAGGTCCATCAGGACAACATCCGGAGCGAGTTCGGCGACGAGCCGGACGGCCTCCTCGCCGTCTCCCCCGGAACCGACGACCTCGATACCGGGCAACAGCCCCAGCAGCATCACGATGCCCTCACGCACCACGGTCTGATCGTCGACCACGATCACCCGCGCCGGCGCCTTGGCGCCGCCCTCCGCCGTCATGTGGGCACCTTCAGTGACACGTTGAAGCCCTCCTCGCCCGGCCCGGCCGTCAGCGAGCCGCCCAGCAGCTCGGCCCTCTCCCGCATTCCGAGCAGACCGTACCCGGCACCGGACGCCGCCAGTTCACCCGGCGGTCCGCCCGAATCCCGCACGTCCAGCGTGACTTCCCCCTCTCCGTACGCCAGCCGCACGAACACCTTCGCGCCCGGCGCGTGCTTGCGGACGTTCGTCAGGGCCTCCTGCGCGACGCGTCGCACCGCCTGTGACGCCTCGGCGGGCAGAGCGCGCCGCTCCCCCGTCACGGACACCGACGCCTTGTCCGAAGCGACCAGCTCGCGCAGGAAGTCCTCCACCGGCGTCATCTCCCCGCGCAGTGCGGAAAGCGCCTGCCGGGTCTCCGCGAGCCCTTCCCTGGCCATGGACCGCGCCGCCACCACGCGTTCGAGTATCTGATCGCGTGTCGCGTCCCCCTCGATCAGCAGCCGCGCCGCCTCCAGGTGGACGAGCTGCGCGGAGAGGCTGTGCGCGAGCACGTCGTGGATCTCCCGGGCGATGCGGGCCCGCTCGGCCAGCGCGGCCGTCTCGGCCTCCGCGGTGCGGGCGGCCCGCTCCTGGGCCAGGAGCCGCTGGGCATTGCCCCGCGCGTCGGCATCGAGCCGCAGGGTGTACCCGGCCAGCGCGAGCCCGATGACGATGAGGCCCGTGACGAGCCAGTTGTCGTTGTTGTGGGCCGCGAACGCGATCATCGCCACGGGCACACAGGCCGCAGCCGCCAGCAGCGGCAGCCGCTCCAGGGCCAGGACCCCGGTGCTGCACCAGAGGACGAGCGCCAGCACCCTCCAGTCGCCCGCCTGGGCGGCATATCCGCCGCCCATCAGCAGGAGCAGCAGAGTGACCGAGGGCCACAACCTCCGATCGAAGGAGGTACGCAGGAAAGCCCAGGCAAGCCCGCAGCAGAGCACGACCAGGCCGACCCCGGCCACCAGGCGCCAGCCCCTGTCGTGATGGAACGCGTTCCACAGCAGGCCGCAGGCGATCGCCACCCTCAGGACCCTGACGAACCAGATCCTGGCGAGGCTCTGCCCTCCCCGGGTGAGCCCTTCCCGGGAGGGCCATCTCATCCACCGGTCCGAGATCACACGGGGTCCTTCCGCATCGGCTCGTACGCCGCGTCCGCAACACCGTACGCCGGGCGGAACAGGCCGGCCCGCTGCGCCAGCATGCCGCTGCGCACCAGGAGCGTGGCCGCGAGGGCCAGCATCAGAGCGGCGCTGCCCTGGCGCACCCCGAGCAGCGCGCCGATGCCGAACAGGCCGAGCCGCAGCCCGATCCCGACGGTCCAGACGATGGCGGTGGCCTTGGTCCCCTTGCCCCACACCGCACCGTCCGGCGCCGTCCACACATGCGTGGTCCGTGCCCAGCCGAAGCCGATGGCCAGACCGACCAGCAGCTCCGCGCCGAGCAGAACGACGGCCACCGCCCGGTGATGCGGATCCAGCAGGTCGGGCTCACGCACAACCATGAAGACCAGCACGGCAGGTATGACCCACCAGCGCCTGTCCGTGGTGATCTGCTGCGCCTTGAACTGGCGCACGATCACCAACGCGACGACGGCGCAGATCACCAGAACATTGGTGAGCCCAGACATGACGGCCTCCGTGGGGCGAAGAAGTGCGGAGCCGATCCGAGGAGGACCGACGCCTTCGACGCTACGGAAAAGACCTGGTCAGGACATCGGCGCAGGGGTGGAACGTGGGTGGAGCCGTCGGCTCCACCCACGGGTGGAGTGCGCTCCGCACCAGCGGAACACACCAGCACCTCCGCAGGCGGAACGCACCGGCACGCCGTACGCACAACGCACCGGCGTCGCGCGATCACCGGCCTCGATGCGCGAGCGCTACGCCCCGATGGCGCGAGCCCTACGCGTCGATGCGCGAGCGGTCCAGCGTCGCCGCCGAGCTCGTGATGAACTCCTTGCGGGGCGCCACGTCGTTGCCCATCAGCAGATCGAAGACCTGCTCGGCGGCGTCCAGGTCGCCGATGTTGACCCGCCGCAGCGTGCGGTAGCGGGGGTCCATGGTGGTCTCCGCCAGCTGATCCGCGTCCATCTCGCCGAGGCCCTTGTAGCGCTGGATGGAGTCCTTGAAACGGATCCCCTTGCGCTGGTACTCCAGGAGCGTTTCGCGCAGCTCATTGTCCGAGTACGTATAGACGTACTTGTCCTGGCCCTTCTTCGGCTGCACCAGCTCGATCCGGTGCAGCGGCGGCACAGCCGCGAAGACCCGGCCCGCCTCCACCATCGGGCGCATGTAGCGCTGGAAGAGGGTGAGCAGCAGAATCCGGATGTGCGCACCGTCGACATCGGCGTCGACGAGAAGAATGATCTTCCCGTAACGCGCCGCGTCGATGTCGAAGGTCCGGCCGGACCCCGCCCCTATGACCTGGATGATCGCGCCGCACTCGGCGTTCTTCAGCATGTCCGTCACGGACGCCTTCTGAACGTTGAGGATCTTTCCGCGGATCGGCAGGAGCGCCTGGAACTCGGAGTTCCGCGCCAGCTTGGCGGTGCCGAGCGCCGAGTCTCCCTCGACGATGAAGAGCTCGCTGCGCTCCACGTCGTCGCTGCGGCAGTCGGCCAGCTTCGCGGGCAGCGAAGAGGACTCCAGGGCCGTCTTACGGCGCTGGGCGTCCTTGTGCTGACGGGCCGCGATGCGGGTGCGGGCCGCGGCGACGGCCTTCTCCATCACGGCGCGCGCCTGCGCCTTGGCGTCGCGCTTGGTGGACGTCAGGAACGCCTTGAGCTCCTTGGCGATGACGTTGGCGACGATGCGGTTGGCCGCCGAGGTGCCGAGCACCTCCTTGGTCTGACCCTCGAACTGCGGCTCGGCGAGCCGGACCGTGACGACCGCGGTCAGCCCTTCCAGGGCGTCGTCCTTGACGATGTCGTCCTCGGCGACGCGCAGCACCTTCTGGGCCCGCAGAGCCTCGTTCATCGTCTTGGTGAGGGAGCGCTCGAAGCCCGTCACGTGGGTGCCGCCCTTGGGGGTGGCGATGATGTTGACGAAGGACCGCAGCGTCGTGTCGTACCCCGTGCCCCAGCGCATGGCGACGTCCACGGTGAGATCACGGGTGACCTCGGTGGGCGTCATCTGGCCGTGGTCGTCGAGGACCGGGACGGTCTCCTTGAAGCTGCCCTGCCCGGTGAGGCGCAGGACGTCGCAGACGGCCTTGTCCTGGGCGAGGTACTCACAGAACTCGCTGATGCCGCCGTCGAAGCGGAAGGACTCCTCGCCCTTGGTGCCGCCCTCTCCGAGGCCGTACTCGTCGCGTACGACGATGGTCAGGCCCGGCACCAGGAACGCCGTCTGGCGGGCGCGCTGGTGCAGCGTGTCCAGGTTGAGCTTGGCGTCCTTGAGGAAGATCTGGCGATCGGCCCAGTAGCGCACGCGCGTGCCGGTGCGGTTCTTTGGGATCTTCTTGGCCTTGCGCAGCTTGGCCGACGAGTCGAAGTCGGCATCGGGGCCGGGCTTGGTGAAAGCGCCGGGAACGCCGCGACGGAAGCTGATCGCGTGGGTGTGCCCCGCGCGGTCCACCTCTACGTCGAGGCGCGCGGACAGGGCATTCACCACGGAGGCACCCACGCCGTGCAGGCCGCCGGAGGCAGCGTAGGAGCCACCGCCGAACTTGCCGCCCGCGTGGAGCTTCGTCATGACGACCTCGACCCCGGAAAGGCCGGTCTTGGGCTCGACATCCACCGGGATGCCTCGGCCGTTGTCCCGGACCTCTACTGAGGCGTCGTCGTGGAGGATGACTTCGATGTGGTCGCAGTAGCCGCCCAGGGCCTCATCGACGGAGTTGTCGATGATCTCCCAGAGGCAGTGCAGCAGGCCACGGCTGTCCGTGGACCCGATGTACATGCCCGGACGCTTGCGAACGGCCTCGAGCCCCTCCAGGACGAGCAGGTGCCGCGCGGTGTAGTTGGAACCGTCCCGGTCTGCTCCGGTCAGCAACGCTGTGGACGGCACGGACGTCTCGGCGGTCACGCGGTTCGCTCCTCGCTGAATTTCAAATGGGGTCCTTTGGGGTAAGGACCCGGCTTCGGTTGCCGCTCAGAGGGTACCGAGGCCTGGTAGAGCCGTTGTAACGCCACCCTCGTCTCAACTCACACTAGTCCAGTGCCGCACGCTTGTTCGATCCCTCGATTGAGTGAAGCGCACGTCACGTTCCCTTCCAGGCATGAACCATTTAGGCTCCGGGCACGTCCTCATGAACAACCGGCAACCCAGCCGGCGGACGACCGACCTGACAGACAGCGCGAAACCGTACGACACGTTAGAGACGTAATACGGCACATTCGCCGCCAACCGGCAGCAGACAGCCGCCTCGGAAAAAACTTCGAGGAAAAGCCACGAGCGGGAACGTTTTCGGCCTGGTTGGATGTTGACCCTGGTACGACAGCTCGTCGAGCTAGAGAAGAGGCGACGTGACTACTGTTCTGACCCCCGCGAGCCCCCTGACGGCCGCTGATCGCTGCGACCGCTGCGGCGCCCAGGCATACCTGCGCGTCGTCCTGTTGAGCGGCGGTGAACTGCTCTTCTGCGCCCACCACGGCCGCAAGTTCGAGCCGGAACTCAAGAAGATCGCCGCTGAGATACAGGACGAGACGGAGCGGCTGACGGCCGTCCCGGAAACAAACGACGAGGATCGCTGACACCTCGCACCCACGACGAGCCATCCGGCGCTCTCCAGGCCGGTGACCGGGCGGCCGACCCTGCCAACCCCAGGGGCGGCCGCCCGCTCTCGTCACACGGGCGCCCAGACCCCTTCTCGGCGGTCCCCCGCGGCGCCCCGCACTCCCCGCGCCGACGACGCCCGCGCTTTCAGCCGCGCAGAGGCATGTCCTGCGCGACACCCGAGATCCGCGTGTAGACGCCGGGACTCCCGGCCCGCCCGCAGCCGCTCCCCCACGACACGAGGCCGATCAGCCGCCCGCGCGCGATGAGCGGACCGCCGCTGTCCCCCTGGCAGGCGTCACGACCGCCCTTGACTTCCCCCGCACACAGCATGGATGCGGGCGTGTACGTTCCGTCAGAACTGCCCGGATAGGCCTTCTTGCACGTCGAGTCGGGCAGCACCCGCACATTCGCGGCCCGCAGCGTACGCGCGTAATCGCCCGCTCCCGTCGTGTCACCCCAGCCGTAGACGGCCGCGCGCGTGCCGGGCTCGTACGCCGGGTCGCCCGCCCCGGCCATACGGATCACGTAGCCCTCCGGAAGCGGGCTCGCCAGCGTCACCACCGCGACGTCACCGGCGTTCGAGGTGCTGTCGTACTTCGGATTCACCGTCGCCTCACGCACCGGAATCTCACGCCCCTCCGACGTGCCCAGATCATCCCGGCCGGCGATCACCTTCAGGTCACTCATCCTCCTCAGCGGCACTCCGAGGACTTCCTCCCCCAGGCAGTGCGCCGCGGTAAGGACCGTCGAGCGCCCGACGACCACCCCTCCGCAGAACTGTCCTGAGCGCGTACCTCCGAACCGGTCACGGCTGGACAGCGCCACCACCCATGGACTGTCGGCCACCCGGACGGGACTGCCTCCGATGACGACGCTGTCGGCCGCCGCCGGGGCCGGTGAGGCCAGCGGCAGCACCGCCACCGGTGCGACAAGGGCCAACGCCGCCGTAAATGTTCGGGCGAAAGGACGAGGCATGCGAACTCCTCACTCTGGGTTGCCATGGCACACCCACAGTGATCCAGAGCGGCACGCCCCGCACCCGCGCCACGCGCGTCCGGACCGGGGCGGACGCATAGAACAGGACGACGCCGGGTGAACGCTTCGAACAAACAGAAGACCCGAAGCCTCGTCGAGGCTTCGGGTCTTCCTTGTGGAGCGCTGGTGACTAGTCGAGGTAGTCGCGCAGGACCTGCGAACGCGACGGGTGACGCAGCTTCGACATCGTCTTCGACTCGATCTGACGGATGCGCTCACGCGTCACTCCGTAGACCTTGCCGATCTCGTCGAGGGTCTTCGGCTGGCCGTCGGTGAGACCGAAGCGCATGGAGACCACGCCCGCCTCACGCTCGGACAGGGTGTCGAGCACCGAGTGCAGCTGCTCCTGAAGGAGCGTGAAGCTGACCGCGTCGGCCGGAACGACCGCCTCGGAGTCCTCGATGAGGTCACCGAACTCGCTGTCGCCGTCCTCACCCAGGGGGGTGTGGAGGGAGATCGGCTCGCGGCCGTACTTCTGGACCTCGATGACCTTCTCCGGGGTCATGTCGAGTTCCTTGGCCAGCTCCTCCGGGGTGGGCTCGCGGCCCAGGTCCTGGAGCATCTGGCGCTGCACGCGCGCGAGCTTGTTGATGACCTCGACCATGTGCACCGGGATACGGATGGTGCGGGCCTGGTCGGCCATGGCGCGGGTGATCGCCTGACGGATCCACCATGTGGCGTACGTGGAGAACTTGTAGCCCTTGGTGTAGTCGAACTTCTCGACCGCGCGGATCAGACCGAGGTTGCCCTCCTGGATGAGGTCCAGGAAGAGCATGCCGCGGCCGGTGTAGCGCTTGGCCAGGGAGACCACCAGGCGGAGGTTGGCCTCCAGGAGGTGGTTCTTGGCGCGGCGCCCGTCCTCGGCGATGATCTCCAGCTCGCGCTTGAGCTTCGGTGCGAGCTTGTCGGCGTTCGCCAGCTTGTCCTCGGCGAACAGGCCGGCCTCGATGCGCTTGGCGAGCTCGACCTCCTGCTCCGCGTTGAGGAGCGGGACCTTGCCGATCTGCTTCAGGTAGTCCTTGACGGGGTCGGCGGTGGCACCGGCCGCGGCGACCTGCTGGGCCGGGGCGTCGTCCTCGTCCTCGTCGGACAGTACGAAGCCTGCCTGGGGACCCTCTTCCGTGGACTCGCCCTCACCGGGCTTGCCCTTGGCGGGCGTCTCCTCGGTGGCCTCGTCGTCCACCATCTCGTCGTCCTGCTTGGACGTCTTCTTGGCCGTCGCCTTCTTGGCGACGGTCTTCTTGGCGACGGCCTTCTTTGCCGTCGTCTTCTTGGCGGCGACCTTCTTCGCGGGCGAGTCCTCAGCTGCGACATCTACGGCCGACGCCTCGGGGGCGGCGGTCGCGGTGGCCTGCTTCGCTGTGACCGTCTTGGCCGCGACAGTCTTGGTCGCGGTGCGCTTGACCGGGCTCTTTGCTGCGACGCTCTTGCGGGGGCGCTTCGGCTCCGCGGCACTGACCATCAGCGTCACACCCTCTTCCTCGAGGATCTGGTTGAGGCTGCGCAGAACGTTCTTCCACTGAGTGGCCGGAATCTGGTCAGCTTCGAAGGCACGACGCACGTCATCGCCGGCGATCTGCCCATCAGCCTTTCCCCGCTCGATGAGCGCCATGACAGAGACGGATTCGGCGATCTCCGGCGGGAGCGTACGGGATGTGCTGGCCGACACGAACAACCTCTCGGAACGTTGGAAAACGGCTTCCGGCCCCGTCCATTGTGGACCAGGACCGACGACCGACGACTGGGGATGGGCCGACGGCGCAGGCGGGCCGGGGAGCTACACAGCGCCGCGAACGACTGCTGTATTCCCTCCTCGGCTATCACCTCTTAGGTCATCGCGCTGCCCCGAGGAGCGTTACGCCCAATCTACGTGGCCCGAGTCACACCCCGTAAGCACTCAAAAGCTGCCAGATACGGTCAGAAGTGTCCAGACCTAGGCTCTGGCGGCCGCCCGGACGGCAACAACCGCGTCGCCGGGCTCTGACGGATCCCCGAGGAACCCGCAGAGGCCCGGCGACAGCACCGCGCCAACTGAGTGATGAGGTCGGGCCGCGAGGCGCATGATCCGGCCGTACGGACGCAGACCCGGCCCGTCAGTGCTCGCGGGGGGCGGGCACGACGCGCTCCACCTCAGGGTGGACCGTGAGCAGCTGGCGCATGGCAGCCTCGGCGCCGGGTCCGTCGCCCGCTCCGAGAGCGTCGACGATGCGCGAGTGGTGGACCAGGGACGCCTCGGTGGGGCGGTCACAGCCGGTGATCGGACCGCCCGAGACCTGGAGCGCGGCCGAGACGATCCCGGACAGGTGCTCCAGCATGCGGTTGCTCGCGAGCTGGATGAGCAGCGAGTGGAACTCCGCGTCCGCACGGGAGAAGGTGATCCCATCGCCCTGGCTCAGGGCGTGGCCCATGATCTCGACCATGTCGGCGAGCCGCTGCTGCACCTCCTCGCGGCCGTGGCCCGCGGCGAGCCGGGCGGCGAGGGGCTCGATCGTCCAGCGAAGCTCACCGAGTTCGCGGCGCTGGTCGTCGCGCTGCGGCCCGAAGGCACGCCACTCGATGATGTCCGGGTCAAGGAGGTTCCAGTCGCTGACGGGGCGCACGCGCGTGCCGACATTGGGCCTGGCGCTGACCAAGCCCTTGGCTTCGAGCACGCGCAGCGATTCCCGGACGACGGTGCGGGAGACCTCGAAACGCTGGCCGATCTCCTCGGGGACCAGCGGGCGGTCGGCGCCCAGGTCACCGGAGACGATCATCTGGCCGAGCTGCTGGACGAGTTGGCCGTGCAGTCCACGGCCGCGGCTGCCTGCGGTGCGGCGGCCGACGCGGCCGAGATCCTGGTCGGCGCTGTCCCACGAGGGAGCGACGACGCGATCGGCACCGTGGGCCTCCGCGTAGGGGTAGCGGTCGAGTTCGCCCGGGCCGGCGAGGCCGGAGTCGGCGGAGCGGGCGGCGGTCATCATGGTGTGCGCAAGGGTACTCACGGAACCTTTGTCGGCGTCGCTCCCAAGTCCCTTGAGGTCTTTGGTGAAAAGCACACGAAAGGGTGATCGCTTACCCCGCCGCAATTGACGCCTTATCGGAAAGAAGTGGCCGTTCTGCGAGGAGTTGTGCGCAGCGCGGGATCAGAAGCGCCGGGTGGTCGCTATCGGGCCCTGGTTCGCATGCCCGTGAGCAGAAATGCGCAGAGCAGAGCGGTAACGGACAACATCAGCGCACTGCCCACAGGTTGGGCCACCATCCGGACTCCACCGGCCAGATATCGCTCGACGCCGAACGGCCACTGCACCAGAGCGAGGTCGCGCAGCCGCCCCGGCAGCCCCGCCGCCGATCGCACAGACGGTCCCTCCAAGGCCTTTTGTACGAGCGGTACGACGACGATCGGCACCGCGAGAACGGCGGCCAGGCCGGCGGCCGTGGACCGGAAAACCCCTCCGGCGAGCACCCCCGCCCATGCGCAGCCCGCCACCAGGGCGATCCAACTCGCGCTCAGTGACAGCCAGTCAGCGGGAACTTTCGCGACCTCGTCTCCGTATACGAGGTGGAGCAGCGCGCCGTCGGAGACCAGGACGAGCAGGCTCAGCAGGAGCGCGGTGGCCGCCGCGACGATCAACTTGGCGCACAGCAGCCCCAAGCGGCGGGGGACGGTGCCCCGGTCGACGGCGAGTGCGGGGTGGCGGAACTCCTCACCGAAGGCGAGTGCGCCCAGTAGCCCGGCGCCAAGCGCCGCGGGCGGCAAGGGTAGTTCCCGGGGCCACGCAGCGAGCAGGAGCGGCTGTGGCGTGTGCCCGCTCCTGGCGAGGAAGACGCAGAGGACGGCAGAGACCACGAGCACTGCGGCCGTGGTGAGGTACCCGGTGCCGATGCCGGCGACTCGGCGCAGCTCGTAGCGCAAGGGGCGGAGAGGGCTGCGGGCAGGACGGATCGAGATGGGGGGTGGCAAGGGGGCTGGGTCCACGGCCGCCCGCGGGGCGCCTGCGCCTGTGCCGGTCGAGTCTGTGGTGGCGAGGGGGATGAGGATCTTGGTCGTAGCCGCGGTCTCGGTCTCTGTCTCGGCGCCGGTCTCGGCGCCGGTCTCGGCGCCGGTCTCGGCGCCGGTCTCGGTGCCGGTCTCGGTGCCGGTGCCGGTCTCGGCCCCGGCCCCGGCCTCAAGGTCAGTACCGGTACCAGGATCGGTACCGGTACCAGGATCGGGCAGCACATCGGCGACTGCAGCCGACCCACCCTCCACCGAATTGAGTCCTGCCGGGCTCTCTTCCGTCCCGCCCGTAGCAGCCGCCCCAGAGGTTTCGATTACGCGTTCGGGCGCTGGCGCGGGCGCCGCGGCTACAGGCCCCGCATCCCCGATCTCGTCGGCGAGTTGATGGACGAGGATGCCGTGGCGAAACGCCGTCTCTCCGATCTCGGCGCAATGGCTGCCGTATACCGAAAGCCGGTTCCCGTCCTCCTTCACCACCTCGATCGAACGTTGCCCGGCACGGGCTTCCTTGGACAGCAGCGCACCGAGGCGTGCAGCGTGCGGGCTGCGCACCGCGACCCGGGGGCGCAGCCGGGTGCGGGCGAAGTCGCCGGCTTCCTGGTCGGCGACCAGACGGCCCGCTTCCAGCGTGACGACCCGGTCGGCGGTCCGTGCGGCCTCCTTGGGATCGGCCGTGGAGAACAGGACGGTTCCCCCCTGGGTGGCGTGCGCGCGCAGAACGCTGTGCAGCCACGTGGCCTCCCGCGCCGAGAGCCCGTCTGCGGGACCGTCGAGGACGAGAGTGTGCGGGTCGGCCAGGAGCGCGCAGGCCAGGCCGAGGCGGCGGTCCATGCCGCGCGAAAGCATGCCGAGCCGCTGATCGCGGAGGCTGACGAGACCGACCACTTCGAGTACGTCGTCGGCCCGCTGGACGGGCACACCGACTGCGGCGCACAGCATGCGCAGCTGGCCGCGGACCGTGCGGCCGGGGTGCCCCGGCACCTCCCCCAGAAGGACTCCCACCTCGCGCGACGGATGCGTGATGCGGTGCAGCGGGCGCCCTCTGAAGTAGGTGACTCCTCGGCCCTGTTGGATTTCGAGCATCAGCCTCAGCGCCGTCGTCTTACCGGCGCCCTGCGCGCCGAGCAGCGCCGTGACACGGCCTGTTCGCGCCTCGAAGGACACGTCGTCGACGGCGGGCGACAGCTCCTGACGTGGATTGCTGGTCAGTCCGATGGCCTGGATCATCGCTTCTCTCGCGGGATGTGCGACCGCTCGGCGGCCGGGGTCAGTCCACCGGGTCGGGGGCGGATGAACCCCGTGGGTACTTCAGCAAGATAACGCGATATTTCCGTCATTTCGTTCAGGGTGCGGGCCGCGGGTGTCCATCACGTGTCCGGACCGGCAGTTGACCAGCACGTGCCCCGCGGCGCGGGCCTCAGACCTCGGGGCGCAGCATCGGCGGGTTGAGCAGCGTCGCGCCGCCCGCACGGAAGAGCTGGGCGGGTCGGCCGCCCTGGCGGGTGGTGGTACCGCCGGTGGGGACGAGGAAGCCCGGTGTGCCCGTCACCTTGCGGTGGAAGTTGCGCGGGTCGAGCACGACGCCCCACACGGCTTCGTACACCCTGCGCAGCTCACCGACGGTGAACTCGGGCGGGCAGAAGGCCGTCGCGAGGGAGGAGTACTCGATCTTCGAACGCGCGCGCTCCACGCCGTCGGCCAGGATCTGAGCGTGGTCGAAGGCGAGCGGCGCCGCCTGCTCGTCCTCGCGGCCGTATCCGCCCTGGTGGAGCAGCGCCTCGACCGGCGCCCAGCGCGCGCTGTTCGCGTCACCGCCTGCCCGCGGCGCGGGCAGATCGGGAGCGAGCGCGAGATGGGCGACGCTGACGACCCGCATCCGCGGATCGCGCTTGGGATCTCCGTACGTGGCGAGCTGCTCGAGGTGCGCGCCGTTCGCCTGGACCGGAGTGTCCGGATCATGCGCGCGCAGCCCCGTCTCCTCGACCAGCTCCCGCGCGGCGGCCGACGACAGATCCTCGTCGTCGCGCACGAAGCCACCGGGGAGCGCCCAACGCCCCTGGAACGGCGGCTCCCCCCTCCGTACGGCAAGCGCGCAGAGCGCGTGACGGCGCACGGTCAGCACGACCAGATCGACGGTGACAGCGAAGGGCGGGAAGGCCGACGGGTCGTAGGGCGACATGCCGCGATCATAGTCGTCTGCCTGACGATAAACAGCTCCTCCGGCAACCGATCCCGGCGGGATTCACCGGCTCCCGCGTCAGGTTCGCGCCACGCCTGCCGCACGTCCCCCTCGCATGCGTCGTGCCCCAGCAGCAGATCCCTTTCCCGTGCGTCACACCCCCAGCTGCAGCCCCTCAGCGGCCTCCTCGACCATGGCGAGACCGAGCCTGCTGACCCGTACGGAGAACGGAGCGCCCGCGACGCGCAGCGCCGTCAGCCCCAGCTCCCCCAAGGGTGCGCCGCGGACCGGGCTGAGCGTCACCGTGCGCGACGGGGCGTCGGGCCGGATCCCGGCGAGCCCCGTGATGAGGTGCACCCCGGCGGCTGCGGCGGTGGCCGCCGGGCGACAGGCAGCGGGGTGCGGCAACGGAGCACCACCCTCCGCACGCTGCTCCCCCGCGTACATCTCGGGCAGCCGGTGGCCGAACGCCTCGGCCGCCGCCAGCACCCCTCGCAGCAGTCCACCCGCCTCCTTCTCGTAGCCGGCGGCGGCCAGACCCGCGACGGCGACCGCCGTCTCATGGACACGGACCGCTCCGCCCCGATGCCCGAACGGGTTGTACGCGGCTTCCTTCACGCCCAGGCTCCGCAGCCCCCATCCCGAGTCCATGGCGGGCCCTCCCAGCAGCCGGGCGAGCTGCTCGGTCTGCACCTTGTCCAGCAGCCCCGCCGCGAGCACGCCCGACCCGAGCAGACCTGTGTCGAGGAGGTGGGCGGCACCGCCGGTGAGGAGGGGCACGGGGCGGCCGTCGGCCAGAAGGGCTGCCGCAGGCCGCCCGCCCGTCCGGTCCTCCACCCAGAACTTCTCCCGGAAGGTGTCCCGCAGCCGCTCCGCCCACTGCCGCAGCTCGGTGGCGCCCGACCGGCCGTGCGCGTCGAGCAGGTCGGCGCCGAGCAGCGCGGCCCGGTGGGCATGGGCCTGGGTCTCGCAGCGCGCGGGGCCGCCCGGATACGGGTCCGGCAGGTGTTCTCCGTCGCCGGCCGCCGCAAGCAGCCACCGCAGACAGCGTTCGGCTGCCGGGAGCAATTCCTCCGTCTCCGGCGCCGAGAGCCCCCAACGCCACGCCTCCGCCAACAGCACCGGGAAGAGCAGCGTCGCCTCGACCCCCGTGCATCCGGGCGGCAGATGCGGTCCCGCGTTCCGCAGCGGCCCGGGGATCATGCCCGCCCGTGGTCCTTTGCCCGCGAGCTGACGGCGGGCAAGGGTACGCAGCGTGCCCACGGCGATCCGCGTGCCCAGCGGCAGCGCCATCCGGGCGGCAGCGAGCGCCTCGGCCGGCGCGAGACCGCAGCGCCACGGCGCCCCCGCGGCCAGGTGGACGTCGGTCGGGTGCTCGGGGTCCCGCATCAGCAACGCCTGGAGATCCTCCACGGATCGGTCCAGCAGGGCCCGGGCCCCGGGATCGTCGCCCGCGGCCCGCGCCGTGGCGAGGGAGCGCGACGCCCCTTGCCCGACCGCTCTCACAGGACCCGCACCCTCCGGCCGGACCCGCAGCTCCAGGCTCCAGGTACCGCCCGGCGGCAGCTCCACGTCCCAGCGCAGCAGTCCTGCGGAGGCCAGTGCGTCCGCGGGCGCAGGGTGCGCGGTGACCAGACAGTGGCCCGCGGGCGAGGACCAGCGCATGCCGGAGTCGTGGACACTGGCGGGCAGTTCGGGACCAGTGTTGCCGGACGCGACCGTTCCGAGCTCCGCCAGGTCCGTGCCGAGCGACACCTCTACGGGCAGCCGCAGCGGACGGCCTGCGGCGCTGCGCAGGAGGATCCGCTCCGTGCCGTCCGCGTGCCGGGTCCGCTCGACGACCACGTCCGGATCCGGGCCACCGTCCGCGAACGGGCGCAGCGTCGCGACGAAACGGGCACTGTCGGCCGAGAGCATCCGGGCCTGCACGGCGACCGGATCGCGCCCCGCCACCCGCACTTCGCAGCGCGACAGCAGCCTGCGCCCCGCGCGGTAGAAACCCTCGAGTCCGCGGCCGGTCAACTGCCCCTGGTCCGAGGAGATCGCGAGCGCGGGCATGGCGACACAGATCAGTGCGGCGTGCGCGGGCGGCAACTGCGCGGGACGGCGCGGCGCTGGAGCCTGCCCACCGGACAGACGCGGTGGAGTCGGCGCGGGGCGCTGGCGCCCCTCTCTGCCGGAGGCACCGGAGGCAGGGCCGGAGACAGGACCGGAGGCACCGGATACAGGAGACGAGGCGGGCCGGGGCATGAGGCGGCTTCTTCCGCGCTGTCCGCGCTACGGGGAGTCGGAGGTCGTTCGGCGGCCCGATCCGGGCACAGGTACCGCCACTCAGGTGAACGGACCGGCCCCTCCCGGAGTCACGCCCCGAGGCCGGTAAGCCACCCGGCCGGCCCCTGACTTCCGCGTACGGCATCCCCACCGGCGGCCATCGCGCCCCAGCCCTCCGATCCGTCCTCCGACCCCTCCTCCGATCCCTCCCTTGATCCGTCCCTTGATCTGCCCTCTGTCGTGACCTCCAAATTGCCCTTCGGTGCCGAAGCCCCGCGTTCACGTGTCGTTCCTCGCCGCACGCCGGATGGTGCGGCGGCGGTTCTGCGGTCCTGTGCTCGGCCTGTCGGTGGACCGTGCGCCGCTGCCGCCCTTCGGGCGTGCGGGGCGGCGGCGTAGTGGAGCGGCGCCGACCGGCTCTCCCTCAGAGTCCAGGGCCCCCGCAGCGCGCGGCAGTTCGGTCTGGGCCTCCTCTGCGTCACGTCCGGTGCGCTCCCTGCGCAAACAGCGGCGGATCGGTTCGGGGTCCAGATCCCCGGTGCAGGCATGGTGCAGGAGCTGCGCAAAGGTGTAGCTGGGGTCGGCGCACAGCGCCATGTCCAGTGCTTCCTGCCCCTCCGTGGTGTCGCCGAGGGACCAGGCGACCCAGCCCGCCAGGGACAGGGGCGCAGCGGCGTGCTCTCCGTAGGCGCCGACGCAGCGACGGGCCAGCGCCCTCCAGAGACGAAGCGCTGGTGTCGCGACGTCGCCTTCCATCCACTCCGCCGCCCGATCGCGTGTCGTACGGTCCTGCAGGCCGAGGATCAGCGCTGCGGCCTCGTCGTGCGCGAGAAGTTCGTCGTCCTGCAGATCCGCCTCCAGCCTGTCGCTGACCGGCGGCGCGTCGGTCATCCGCCCCATGATCCTGCGGGCCAGGTCGAGCGTGTCGGCGGCGACCTCCCCGTGCCCGCCCTCTTCCATGATCCGGCGCACGATCTCCATGCCCGCCGCATCGAGAGCGGCCTCCTGATGAGGTGCGGCGGCCGATTCCCATGGCGTGAGCCGCGCCCGCATCTCCCGCGGCGTGACGCCCACCTGGACGCCGGCGTAGGCCGTGGCCGCGGCCAGGACCGACGTGCCGGGCCGCAGCAGCGGTACGCCTTCCGGCGGGCAGCACTGCTCGTTCGGGCAGCAGTAGGTCCAGAAATGGCCCGCGGTGATGCACACGACCTCGAACACGGGGACGTCGAGGCTTCCGCAGGCGGTGCGGAGCACTTGCGCCAGCGGGCGCAGGCGCTCCATGACCTCCCGTCCCGATTCGGCGCCGACGGGCTCCGCACACAGGAACGCGACGATGCCGTCAGGCCGGGCCCCGCGCCGCTCGCAGCCACCCACCAGACACTGCGCGAGCTGCTCCGCGATGGGCGGCCAGTCCTCCGCGCGCCCCGGAATACCGAGGCGCACCCGTCCGCCGAACCGCCCCCGCTCGCCGTGCAGAGCAATGAGGACGACGCTCTCCTCGGGCCGGAACCCGAGCAAGTACGGGAGCGCGTCCGCGAGTTCGGCCGGAGTGCGCAAGGTGACCAGGGTCTCGCCGACGGAAGCGATGGTGTCGATCGGGTCGACGGAGCCGGTGGAGCCGGTGGAGTCGCCTGAGCCGGTGGAACTGACGGCGTCGGCGGAGTTGGTGGGATCGATCGGGTCGTTGTGCTCGCTGTGGTTCGCCATGCGCCGACTCTCCCGCGGATCACCAGATTCCGGTTTGGCCTGTGGATAACTACGGACAGGGGCACGCCAAGAGTTATCCACAAGCCGGCGGACCCGTTCGCCGAATGTCAGACCCATCGGGTTGCATGGGGGCATGAGCAACGAAGAGCTGCGCACGGCGGCCGATGCCGTACTCGCCCGCCTCGTCGGCGGCCCCGCGCCCGCGAACGGCGAGGCGCCACCGTCGGACGGTCCACGACTGCGCGAGGACCAGTGGCGCGCGATCGAAGCACTGGTCGCCGACAAGCGCCGGGCGCTTGTCGTGCAGCGCACGGGTTGGGGAAAGTCCGCCGTGTACTTCGTCGCGACCGCGCTGCTGCGGGAGCGGGGCAGCGGCCCCACCGTGATCGTCTCCCCGCTGCTCGCACTCATGCGCAACCAGGTGGAATCAGCCGCGCGAGCCGGAATCAGCGCCCGCACGATCAACTCCTCCAACACGGAGGAGTGGGAGACCATCCAGGCCGAGGTGGCCTCCGGCGACGTGGACGTCCTGCTCGTCAGCCCGGAGCGGCTGAACAACCCGGACTTCCGCGATCAGGTCCTGCCCAAGCTCGCCGCGGCCACCGGCCTGCTCGTGGTCGACGAGGCGCACTGCATCTCGGACTGGGGCCACGACTTCCGGCCCGACTACCGACGGCTGCGCACCATGCTCGCCGACCTGCCGCCGGGGGTCCCCGTTCTGGCCACCACCGCGACGGCCAATGCGCGTGTGACGGCCGATGTGGCCGAGCAGTTGGGTACCGGCGGCAGCTCGGACGCGCTCGTGTTGCGCGGACCTCTCGACCGGGAGAGCCTGAGCCTGAATGTGCTGCAACTGCCCAACGCGGCGCACCGGTTGGCCTGGCTCGCCGACCACCTGGACGAGCTGCCGGGCTCGGGAATCATCTATACGCTCACTGTCGCGGCCGCCGAGGAGATCACCGCCTTCCTCCGGCAGTGCGGGCACACCGTCGCCTCGTACACCGGAAAGACGGAGAACGCGGACCGGCAGCAGGCCGAGGAGGACCTGCTCGCCAACCGTGTGAAGGCCCTGGTCGCCACCTCCGCCCTGGGGATGGGCTTCGACAAGCCGGACCTCGGCTTCGTGGTGCATCTCGGCTCCCCCTCATCGCCGATCGCCTACTACCAGCAGGTCGGCCGCGCGGGCCGCGGTGTCGATCACGCGGAGGTGCTGCTCCTTCCGGGCAAGGAGGACGAGGCGATCTGGAACTACTTCGCCTCGCTCGCCTTCCCGCCCGAGGAGCAGGTCCGGCGCACGCTGGACGTGCTGGCACAGGCGGGAAGGCCGCTGTCGCTGCCCGCCCTGGAACCACTGGTCGAACTGCGCCGGTCACGGCTCGAGACAATGCTCAAGGTCCTCGACGTGGACGGCGCGGTCCGGCGCGTCAAGGGCGGCTGGATCTCCACGGGGATGCCCTGGGCATACGACGCCGAGCGTTACGCCTGGGTCGCCAAGCAGCGGCAGGCGGAGCAGCAGGCGATGCGTGACTACGCCACGACTCCCGGCTGCCGCATGGAGTTCCTGCGGCGGCAGCTGGACGACGAGGGAGCAGCCCCCTGCGGCCGCTGCGACAACTGCGCGGGCGCGCGCTTCACCGACGCCGTGTCCTCCGGTGCGCTGGACACGGCACGGGGCGAGCTGGTCCGCGCGGGTGTCGACGTGGAACCCCGGAAGATGTGGCCGACCGGGCTCGCCGCGGTCGGCGTCGACCTCAAGGGACGTATCCCTGTGGGAGAGCAGGCAGCCCAAGGACGGGCCTTGGGGCGGCTCTCGGACATCGGATGGGGCAACCGGCTCCGGCCGATGCTCGCCCCGCAGGCTCCTGACGGACCCGTGCCCGACGACGTGGCGAATGCCGTGGTCGGTGTCCTCGCCGACTGGGCCAAGGGCCCCGGCGGCTGGGCCTCGGGCAGCGCCGACGCCCAGGCGCGGCCGGCCGGAGTCGTGACCATGTCGTCGTATACGAGGCCCCAGCTGATCCAGACCCTGGGCGCGCGGATCGCCGAGGTGGGCCGCCTGCCGCTCCTCGGCTCCATCGAGTACGCCGCCGGAGCCGATACGGCACATGTACCGAGGAGCAACAGCGCGCAGCGTCTGCGCGCCCTCGACGGAGCGCTGACCGTGCCCCCTGAGGTGGCCGCGGCACTCCAGGAAGCGGGCGGTCCCGTTCTGCTCGTCGACGATCTGACGGACAGCGGCTGGACCCTGGCAGTGGCCGCTCGCATGCTCCGACGGGCCGGAGCCAAGGGGGTGTTGCCGCTGGTCCTGGCTGTACAAGGCTGACTCAAGCGTCAAGGCGCGGCGCCGTGGGCAGGGATATAGGTGGCGCATCGTCAGATACCGGTCGGCGGACCCAATTGCTCGTTGCCGCAGGGCAGTACGACGGGAAGAATTGGAACCGCTCCCCGCGCGCCTTCCCGTGGTCCGGCAGGGCTGTGCCGCGGTGCGCTCCACAGTCCGACCCCGCCCTCTGGGCGCGTAGCCGAAGGGAGGACCGTGACCTTCGGATTCTCTCCGTCCGGTGCGGCATCGATGTCGGAGTTCTCGACATCGGCTGAGCTGTCCGCCGATTCCGCCAACCGACTGGCCCGGATGCTCGAGCCCGCGGAGTGGTCAGCCGCGGGAATCCCACTGCTGCGCAATCCGCGTGAAGTCGTCAGTGGCCTGCATGCCCGGCATCGCCCGACGCCCGCGACAGCCGTCGTCGCCGTGCTCGATCCGGAGGAACGGCTTCGGGCGAGCGCTTCGTTCACCCGACGGCCGAGCGCGGCGGACGGCTGGGTGTTCCGTAACGCGCTGCTCGCGCAGCTGCGTCGGGTCATCCCGCACGACCTGCGGCGCCGCACTCCGGTGCGTACCGCCGTCCTGCTCTACTGCCGTGACGGTGACGCGCGTTGGACGCAGGAGGACGGGGCGTGGATGTGGGGGCTGCGGGACGCGTGCACGCTGCACGGCCTGCGGTGCGGCGCCTACATCACGCTGACCCGCGACGGCTGGCAGGTGCTCGGCGAGGGCCGTGGCGGCCGTCGGCCGAGTTCCGGCTCACGCCCCGAGGCCTTCGCCGAAACCGATCCCCCACCACCACGCACCGGCGGCGCCGCGTCCGACGTACTGCGCCGAGCGGCGGCGCGCTGAGGCGCCCTCCGGCCTGCCGCACCAAGCGGGACACCGCGAGGCGGGGCGGGCTACCGGCATGGGCCGGAGCACGCCGTCACCCGTGTCCCGCGAACGCGACGCACACGCACGTACGCACACGCCCGTACGAGCACAGCTCGAGCCAACCCGGCCATGCCACGGACGCCGACCACCCGACACCGACCACCCCGACACCGTCCACCCGCCCTCGGGCATCCGGAACCAGACCTCAGGCACCAGACCTCAGGCAGTCGAAGCCGGAGCACCGCAGCGCAGGTGCCGGACAGTGAACGTCAGACGCCTGCGCCCAGCATCGCGTTGATCCGCTGCGGGTCTCCGCAGACGATCAACAGGACTCCGGCCCGGGTGAGCGCCGTCGGCAGTGCGCCGACCGCGGTCTCCTCGCTGCCGCCATTGATGGCGACGACGACCACGGGACGGGACACGGCACGGTTCAGGGCGGCGGCGTCGGCGTAGAAGACGTCGTCACCCGCATCGTGCTGGGCCCAGTAGGAGGCTTCGCCGAACGACAGCTCGTGCGTGGCCCACGGGTGCGGGTCGCCGGTGGTGATCACCAGGACCTCACCCGGAGCGCGGCCCGAGTCGAGCAGCAGGTCGACAGCTTCCTCGGCGGCGTCGAGCGCCCCCTCGGCGGAAGCCGGGATCAACTGGATCTGCGGAACCGAAGCACCGGCAGCCGTGGCGGAGCCCGCGGTGGAACCAGCGGGAACGGCGGAGGATCCGGAAGCAGCCGGGGCGGACGGCCCGGGCTGTGCGGCCGGCTCACGCGACGTGCGCTGCGCCGGCGGCGTCGGCCGGGCGGGGCCCGGTCGGCCTGGACGCGGCACGGCCGCGGGACGCGGGCCGGGTACGGGGCGGGGGGTCGGCGTGATGCGGCCACTGGCCGGGGTCACGCGGGGACCCTGGGCACTCTCGTGAATCTGAGGCTCCTCGGGACTGAGAGGCATGCGTTGTTGTCTATCAAATGCCGATGCGGGTCGCATCGGCGGGTGGCACATGAGTGCGAGTGGAACTGCCGGAAGCATCAGAAATCGAAGCCGAGCTGGCCCTCGATTTCCGGAACGCCTCCATCCGCCCAGCTGCGGGCCTTCTTGAGGTGCCGCCACTGGGGCAGCGCATCAAGATACGCCCACGACATCCGGTGGTACGGGGTGGGCCCCCGCTCCGCCAGCGCGGCCTTGTGCACCGGCGACGGATAGCCGGCGTTGGCCGCAAAACCGAAGTCTGCATGTTCGATACCCAGTTCGGCCATCATTTTGTCGCGCCGAACCTTGGCGATCACCGACGCCGCAGCGACGGCCACACAGGATTGGTCGCCCTTGATCACCGTACGAACCCGCCAGGGAATCCCGAGATAGTCGTGCTTCCCGTCGAGGATCACCGCATCCGGACGCACCGGCAGCGCCTCCAGGGCGCGCACCGCGGCGAGCCGCAGCGCGGCGGTCATCCCCATGTCGTCGATCTCCTCCGGCGAGGAGTGCCCCAGGGCATAGGCCGTGACCCAGCCCTCCAGCTCCCCGGCGAGCGTGGTGCGCCGCTTGGGAGTGATCAGCTTGGAGTCGGTGAGTCCTTCGGGCGGCCTGCGCAGTCCCGTGATCGCCGCACATACGGTGACCGGTCCCGCCCACGCGCCGCGCCCGACTTCGTCGACACCGGCAACGATCTTCGCTCCGGTGGTAGCGCGAAGGGAGCGCTCGACGGTGTGGGTGGGTGGTTCGTACGGCATGGCGCCAGACAGCGTACGCCGCCGCCTGCCACCCGCGACACCCAGGCCTACCGACGAAGCAGCGGAACCATGACTTGGTCGATCAGTTCGGTGAACTCTTCGTCCGCCCATTCGCTCCCGCACACCTTGGAGCGGTACATCATCATCGCCGGAAGGACGTCGCACACGTACGGGTCCATAGCCTCGGCGCGTACCTCTCCGCGCTCGACCCCACGGCGTACGACCTCTTTGATCAGCTCCACGCTCGGCCCGACGACTCCGTCGAAGATCACTCCGTGGAACCGCTCCGCAGTCACGCTGTCGCATTCGTGAAGCACGGCACGCAGAGCGAATCCGGGCCGCGAGAACATTGCCTCGCGCATCTGCCGGCACAGCTGCAGGAGATCTTCCCTGACCCCGCCGCAGTCCGGCGCGGAGTCGAGTTTCGGAAGACCGGCCTGCAGGGCGTCCACGACGAGGTCTTCTTTGGAGGGCCAGCGGCGGTAGACGGCCGCCTTGCCGGTCTGGGCGCCCGCGGCCACCCCCTCCATCGTCAGACCGTTCCAGCCGACGGTGCTGAGCTGCTCGAGTGCGGCTTCGAGGATCGCCCGTTCCAGTACGGGGCCCCGCCGGCGCAGGGAGGCCGTCGGAGCGGAGGCGGCGCTCCAGCGCGAAGTAACCATCGAAATCTCTCCGTTGAGCGAACGAGGCAGTGTTCAGTGAACGGTTGCGTTCACTGATGGGGAGTCACTACCGTTGACGGGACAGTGAACGGTGACGTTCACTAACGCACCTGTGGGGGATCCATAGTGACAACCTCTCAATTAACTCAAGATCAAAAGCCCGGAGCCGCACGCAGGGGAAGCCGGCCCGGAATCGCCCTGACCGTCATCGCGGCCTGCCAACTCATGGTGGTCCTCGATGCGACGATTGTGAACATCGCGCTCCCGCACATTCAGGACGCGCTCAAGTTCTCGACGACTGACCTCACTTGGGTCGTCAGCGCGTACACCCTCACCTTCGGCGGACTGCTGCTCCTCGGTGGCCGCGCCGGTGACATCCTCGGCCGCCGCCGCGTCTTCATGACCGGCATCCTGGTCTTCACCCTCGCCTCGCTGCTCGGCGGATTCGCCCAGGAACCCTGGCAGTTGCTGGCAGCGCGGGCTCTGCAGGGCGTAGGTGGCGCGATCGCATCGCCCACCTCCCTCGCACTCATCACCACGACGTTCCCCGAAGGCCCCGAGCGCAACCGCGCGTTCGGTGTCTTCGCGGCCGTCTCCGCGGGCGGCGGTGCCATCGGCCTGCTGGCAGGCGGCATGCTCACGGAGTGGCTCGACTGGCGCTGGGTGCTGTTCGTGAACGTACCCATCGGCATCCTGATCGCCTTCCTCGCCCCGCTCTACATCAGCGAGTCCGAACGCCATCCGGGCCGGTTCGACATCGCCGGCGCCCTCACGTCGACCCTCGGCATGGCCTCCCTGGTCTACGGATTCATCCGGGCGGCCGAAGACGGCTGGCGCGACAGTCTCACTCTGGGGTCGTTCGGCGCGGCGGTCGTGCTGCTCGTCGCCTTCGCCCTGATCGAGAGCCGGGCAAAGGAACCGATCACTCCGCTGAAGATGTTCGCCGACCGCAACCGCTCGGGCTCGTACGTGATCATGCTGAGCCTGGCAGCGGCGATGTTCGGCATGTTCTTCTTCATCGTGCTCTTCGTCCAGAACGTACTGGGCTACACACCGATCGAAGCGGGCCTGGCCTTCCTGCCGGTCACGGTCGCGATCGTGGCGGGCGCGGGCATCTCCCAGCGGTTGCTTCCGGTTCTCGGCCCCAAACCGTTCATGGTGATCGGCTCGGCCCTCGTCGCCGTCGGGCTCAGCTGGCAGACCTTCATCAGCCCGGACAGTACGTACGTGGGCGGCGTGCTCGGCCCCATGCTGCTGTTCGGCTTCGGCATGGGTCTGAACTTCGTGACCCTTACATTGACGGCTGTCTCCGGAGTGGCCCCACACGAGGCAGGCGCTGCGTCCGGCCTGCTCAACGCGACGCAGCAAGTGGGCGGTTCGCTCGGCCTCTCCATCCTGACCACGGTGTTCGGCACGGCGAGCCGGGACGAGGGCAAGGAACAGATGGCGGACTTCATGGCGAACGCGTCGCCGGAACAGAAGGCCGCCTTCGCCAAGACCGGTGAGCTGCCGGCGCCCTGGGGACACGAAGTGCTGTCCGAGGGAATCTCCACGGCCTTCATACCGGCCGTCGCCATGGCTCTGCTCGCCCTGGTCACCGCCGTGGTGCTGGTCCGGGTGCGCAAGAGCGACATGGACGCGCTGTCCGGTACGGCAAGCGCGGCGGGCCCTGCGGGCGGCTGACGGGGGCGCACGAGCCGGGCCGGTGGCCCCATCAGGCCACCGGCCCGCCAAAGCACGCCTCAGCGGTACGAGCTCTCCCGGTCGGACCCTTCACAGTCCCCCGGGGCAGCCTTGGGCGGCCGTTCCTCGATGATCTCCCTGGCGCGCGCCTCACCGAGACTGGTGGCGTACCAAGGCCCGCGCTCGGAACCGAGGCTGTTCGCGATGCCCTCAAGGGCGCAGGACCGCAGCGGCTCCGGCAGCTCGTCGATGGCCGGTGCGGCATCGGCGGACAGCCCGCGCGCGTACTCCAGGTCGAACTTCCCGGCGTCCTCGTAGCGCTGGACATTGCGCTCAGCGACAAGACCGTCGGGGGAAAGGAGCCCGAAGGCCAGCACACCGGCCGCCGCGCTCGCGGCAACGGCGCGCGGCAGCCAACGGGCGCCCCACACCCCCGCCGCCATGATCAGCACGATGACCAGGCCGAGCCAGAGCTCCACGGCCACGACGGACACCCGCAGCCGGGTCAGACCGTACGCATCGACGTACATGTCCATACGGCGCACCGCCGACGCCACGACGACCAGCGTGAGGGCGCAGAGCGTGCCGAGCACGGCCCGCACCAGACGACGGTCGCCGACCCCGTCACGCGGCGCCCAGCGCAGGGCGAGGACGATGACGACCAGAGTGAGCAGCGTGGCGAGCAGCAGCTGCCAGAAGCCCTGGCGCGCGTACGCGGCGTAGGAGAGGTCTGTCTTTTCCAGGACCGCGTCGTAGCCGCCGAAGAGCACCGCGAGCTGCACCACGTTGAACGCCGCGAACAGCAGGTTCAGGACGATCAGCGGCAGCGCCCACTCCACGCGGCCCCGCTCCCGGCCAGGACCCACGACGAGCCGGTCCCAGTGCACGGGCGCGGCAGCGGTGCGCGCCGCCGCGAGCGCTCCGAGGACACCGGCCGCGAAGAGCAGCAGGCGCCACGGCCCCTCGCCGACGGAGGCATCGGGCAGCAGATCGCCCAGCAGCCCCGCGAAGGCGGCATCGGCCCCGGCGAACAGTGCGCCGAAGACCAGCAGCAGCACGGCGGTCACCACGACCGCCCGCAGAATGGGCCCGCTCTTGGACCCGCTCGCGCGACTGCGCACCCCGTGCCAGCCCCAGGCCGGTCCCGAGAGCACCGCTTCGAAGAGCCCGAGCGGGCCGAGCAGGACGCCGGGCCAGGTACGGCAGCCGTGCAGGGCCAGCGAGCCGAGCGCGACGGCGGAGACGACGGCGAGGAACGAGGGCCAGGCCGCGTCACGCAGAGCCGGCACGACCAGCAGCCCGAGGCCGCCGATCGCCCACGCCAGCGTCCAGGGGCGCGGTCTGCGGCCTGCCTGCACGGCGGCGAAGTACGCGGCGAGCGCGGCCGGCAGGGCGACGATCAGCAGGTTGAGCGCGAGCCCGTCGCCGAGCAGCAGCATGCTCAGCAGGCCGGTCGCGGCTACCGCGCCGAGCGTGCCCGTCGGGATCGGACCGGGCGGTTCGGCCCGTAGGTCGGCCAGCAGGGGCTCCGGCTTGCCCACGGGGTACGCCCAGTCGGCATGGGGCCCCGGGTTCCCCCGAGCGGCACGCGGCCCGGGCACGGCGTCCTCGGGCTCTTCGACGGCCTCGCCGTCGCTGTCCGCTCGTGCACCTCTTGCGGGACGTCTCGCTGGATCTCCTGGCAGATCCTTCGGTAGTTCTTTCGGCAGATCCCTTGGCAGACCTCTCGGTGGATCTTCCACATCTGGATCTGATGGCTCAGGCACGGACGGTGTTTCGGACACGGGACCCCCTCCCGGCCGGTCCGCGCATGCAGCAGACGGCACGCACGCGTGGCGGGGCTGCCGGGGACCGGCATCTCGTTGAGGACACGCAAGTCATGATCAACTCGCGGCCTGCGGCAAGAGTAGCCGGGCGGCCGACGACGGCCCCCGCACCCGTAGATCTGTGGCATGACCGTGACAGTCACACGAGGGCCGGACCGGGACCTCAGCCCACCGCGAGCGGCACCCAACCGGGCAGCGCCTCGGTCTGCTCCAGCCACGCGCCGGGAGGCGCACCGCCCTCACCGGAAGCAACGACTCCGCCCACAATGGCGCAGGTCGTGTCCATGTCGCCGCCTACCCGGGCGGTGGTCCAGATGGCCCGCTCGTAGGCGCCGAGGCCACGGGCGGCCGACCACAGGGCGAACGGCACCGTGTCATGGGCCGTCGTGCGGCGGCCACAGCCGAGGACCGCTGCGACCGTCGCCGCGTCCCCGTAGTCGAGCATGTCCCGCGCCCGGCGAAGACCCGCTCCGACGGCACTGCGGGGCACGAGGTCGATGACGCCGTCGAGCAGCGCCTTCGGTGCGGGCGGCCCCGCGGGATCGGCGGCCAGTGCCGCGGCGGCAGCCACCGCCATGGCTCCCACGACCGCCTCACGGTGCTGATGGGTGGGGTACGCGGAGATCTCCGCCTGGTGCGTCGCCTGCTCCGGATCGTCCGCGTACCAGGCGCCGAGCGGGGCGATCCGCATGGCCGCGCCATTCCCCCAGGAGCCCTGCCCCTTGAAGAGCGCGGAGGCAAGCTCCCGCCAGTCCCCGCCCTCCCGGACCAGCCTGAGCAGGCGGTTCACGGCGGGGCCGTAGCCGCGGTCGAAGTCGTGGTGCTCAGCGAAGGAGAGGGCGAGCGCGTCCTGGTCGATCCGGTCGTGCCGGACCAGGATCGCGAATACGGAGCAGGCCATCTCGGTGTCGTCGGTCCACTGCCAGGGGCCAGGGGGCGTTTCCCGGCGCTTCAGCAGCGGGTAGTTCGCGGGCACGAAGAACTGAGAGCCCAGCGCGTCCCCCACCGCCAGTCCACGCAGGCTGGCCAGAGCGCGGGCCAGGCGCCGTTCGGGAGAGGAGTCAGCGGTCATCGCTTTCCCACTCTATCCGGTGACGCCGTACGGTTCCGGTTCGCGCCAGCGTTCGAACGGCCGGTCCAGCGTGTATTTGCCGTCATCGCCGAGCACAAGCGTCCGCATCTCGCCGTTCCCGGGGTTCGACAGCGACTCGAACTCCGCCACCGACCAGTGGAACCAGCGCATGCAGAACAGCCGCATGGTCAGGCCATGGGTGACGAGGAGGACGTTCGGCGGATGGTCCGGGGCCTCGAAGCTCCGGTAGAGGCTCTCCAGGAACGCGCCCACCCTGTCGTACACGTCGGCCCCGGACTCACCCTGGGCGAAGCGGTAGAAAAAGTGCCCGTACGCGTCGCGGTATGCCTTCTGCAGCCTGACGTCGTCCCGGTCCTGCCAGTTCCCCCAGTCCTGCTCCCGCAGTCTGGGCTCCTCGCGCACCCGCACGAGGTCGGGATCGAGCCGCAGGGCCCGGAAGGTCTCGTGGGTGCGGCGGTAGGGCGAGACGTACACACTGACCCGCTCCAGGCCGACGGCGTCCCGTAGCTGCTCGCCCGTCTCGTCCGCCTGCCGCCACCCCTTCTCGGTGAGCGCCAGCGCGTGGTCGGGTTCGCGTTCGTACACGGTGTCGTCGGCGTTTCCGGCCGACTCGCCGTGCCGGACAAGGAAGATGCGCTGCGGACGTGCCATAGGGAAACCCTAGATCGCCCCCTGCCGGACGGCCCAACCGGTCAGCCGCCCCAGCTCCATCCGGCGGATACGAGGGGCGCCCTCTCCGGCGCGCCCAGCGGATACGGCGGACACACGCTGCGGGCGCGTGCCGTCACACCGTCCACGACGGCTCCAGTTCCACGATGTCACCGGCCAGCGCCGCGACATCGGCCTCCGTCTGGGCGCGAAGCGAGAGGCGTTCCACCCGTTCCCTGCGGTATTTGCCGTGCTCGGCGGCCGACAGCCACATCGAGAGGACGAGGAACTCGTGCCCCGGCGCCTCTCCGAATAGCCCGCGCACCATGCCCGGAGAGCCCGCCATCGCCGGGTTCCAGACCTTCTCCTGCATCAGCGCGAAGTGCTCCACGCGCGCCTCACGGACCCGGAGGTGCGCCACACGCACCACGTCGGCGTCCGTGAAGCGCGGCTCGAAACCTGTTTTCACGTCGAAACGGTGGTCGAAGAGCTTGCTCTGAATGTCCTTGAAGGTGCCCGACTGCGCGGCGGCCAGCCGGTCGTGGGAGCGTGCCATGAAGGAGTCGTAGAAGGCCCGGCTCTCCCAGAAGGCGAAGACATGCGCCACGCCCGGCCGCTCACGGCTCCACCCTCCACCCTGTCCCCGGAACCCCGGCTCCCCCAGAAGCCCCGCCCACTTTCGCTGCCCCCGTTCGAACCCCCGTCGGTCCACCACGGTGCAGCGAATCCACTTGACCAGCACCGCGCCATCGTACGGCGCCGGACGTGGCCCGGGTCACGCTCCGGCGTAGTGCGCCCGGATCAGCTCCGCGCCGTCATCGGCGTTCAGTTCAATACCGAACTCCCGGACGAGGACATCGTTCAACTCGTGTGCGGATACGTCGCGTTCGTCCGATGTGCCGTCCGGCCGGGTCACCGTCAAGCGCTCGCCGACCAGGGTGCGGCGCACGTCCGGAGCGGTCCTCTGGATCACAGGACGGCGGATGAACGACGACCCCGGGTGGGTCGATGTGTAGTGGTTCATCACTACGTAGTCGACGGGAAGGCGCTCTTCCAGCGTGTATTCATAGAGATCGAACCAGCCGTCCGTGTGCTCGGTCCGCAACACCCGTGCACCGTTTGCCTCCTGGACGATCCCGAACCGCCACTCTCCTTGTCGCACGTCCTGCCGTACGTCGTTTCCGCCCTCCCCCATGGGGATCGGTTCGAGCAGCCCTTCGCCGCCGAAACCGACGTCACAGTGCCACTGCCGCCCGTCCGCCTCCACCTTCAGGAGCATGTGCGTCACCGCGCGACGCGAGGAGGCGCCCGCACGGACACGGGCACCGAGCCCGGTGACGGCGAAGCCGATCCGGTCCAGGGCCGCCGCGAACAGCAGGTTCTGCTCGTAGCAGTAGCCGCCCCTGCGCTGCCGCACCAGCTTGTCCTGCAGCGCCGCCAGATCCAGCGGCACCGGCCGCCCGAGCATCATCTCCAGGTTCTCGAAGGGGATCGACGCCACATGCGCCCGGTGCAGCGCCCGGAGCGTCTCGAAGTCGGGCTTCGCCTCGCCCTCGTGGCCGACCCTGGCCAAGTAGGCGTCGATGTCCAGTTCTTCCCCGTTCCACGTCATGGCGCCAATGATCTACGAGCCCGCGTACACACGCCACCAGAAATGCCCGCGGCGGCCTCAACGCCCCCGCACACTCGGAAACTTCAGAGATGTCAGTCATACGCCGTAGCGTGTCCGCAGGGCATGCCGTGAAGACATGTGGACATGTCTGGAGCGTCGGCGTCAGCCGGGACACGAGGAGGGGAGACTCTGTGAGCAGTGTCAGCAAGGGGATCAAGAAGGTCGAAGTGGGGCTCAAGTGGGATCCGAGCCCTGTCGGATCGCCGCCGCACGACCTCGACATCATCGCCGCGACCTACTTGGCGGACGCTCCGTACGACAGCCCCGTGTACCTGGTGCATTTCGACAGCCGCGCCCCCGACGGGACCATCACCCTCAACAGGGACAGCAAGACGGGTCAGGGCTTCGGCTTCGACGAGGTCATGACCCTGGAGCTCGACCGGCTCGCGGCCGCGTACGCGCGCGTGGTGGTCGGTGTGGCCATACAGCCTCACGAGGGCGAGAAGGTCTTCGGCGACATCCCGAACACCGCGGTGCGCATCCGCACGGGACACACGGATCTGGCGCTGAGCGACCTTTCCGCGGTCTCCGGGTCCACGGCCGCGACGATCGCCGAGTTCACCCGGAGCGAGTCGGGCGCATGGTCGTTCCGGGAGATCGTCCGCGGATTCGACGCCGACCCGACGTCCTTCGCGGCAGTGATGGGCTCCGCGCTCTGAGAACGGCGCTCGCAGACCCCCTCGGCCCTTCGTGCCACGGGAAACGCCAAGGGCGGTGACGCCGATTTCTCGGCACCACCGCCCTGGCGTTCAGGCTTCACTCCCGGCTATCGCCAGGAGCTCCCGGCACGTGCGGGATCAGCCGCGACGGCTCAGCTGCAACCGCTGGTCGAGCCGCAGCCCTCGCAGATGTAGCAGGAACCGGCCCGCTGCATCTTCGTCCCGCAGGAGAAGCACAGCGGTGCGTCGGCCTGGATGCCCAGCTGCATCTCGACGAGCTCGGCACTGGTGTGCGCCTGCTGCGGAGCGGGCTTCTCGGCCTCGGTCCTCGGCGCGGCGACCGCCTTCAGAGGCTCCGGCTGCTGCGGAGCCGACTGGGACAGACCCTCGACGTCCAGGTCGGAGCCGTCCAGGGACGGCTCGTAGGAACCGGTGTCCAGGTGGCGCTGACGCTCTTCGGCCGAGTGGATGCCGAGCGCGGACCGGGTCTCGAAGGGCAGGAAGTCCAGCGCCAGGCGGCGGAAGATGTAGTCGACGATCGACTGCGCCATCCGCACATCCGGGTCGTCCGTCATGCCGGCCGGCTCGAAGCGCATGTTCGTGAACTTCGAGACGTACGTCTCCAGCGGAACGCCGTACTGCAGGCCCACGGAGACGGCGATCGAGAAGGCGTCCATCATGCCCGCGAGGGTCGAGCCCTGCTTGGACATCTTCAGGAAGACCTCGCCGAGACCGTCGTCCGGGTAGGAGTTGGCGGTCATGTAGCCCTCGGCGCCACCTACGGTGAAGGAGGTGGTGATCCCCGGGCGGCCCTTGGGAAGGCGCTTGCGGACGGGGCGGTACTCGACCACCTTCTCGACCGCGGTGCGGATCGTGTCCTCGGCCTTCTCGGTGACCGCGGCCTTCTCCTGCTCCTTCTTCTTGGCGGAGAGGGGCTGGCCGACCTTGCAGTTGTCGCGGTAGATGGCGAGCGCCTTGACGCCCATCTTCCACGCCTCGTAGTAGACCTCTTCGACGTCCTCGACGGAGGCGGTCTCCGGGAGGTTGACCGTCTTGGAGAGCGCGCCGGAGATCCACGGCTGGATGGCCGCCATCATCCGGACGTGACCCATCGCGGAGATGGAGCGCTCGCCCATCGCGCAGTCGAAGATCTCGTAGTGCTCGGTCTTCAGGCTCGGGGCGTCGACCACATTGCCGTTCTCGGCGATGTGGGCGACGATCGCCTCGATCTGCTCCTCCTGGTAGCCCAGGCGACGCAGGGCCTGCGGCACGGTGCCGTTGACGATCTGCATCGAGCCGCCGCCGACGAGCTTCTTGAACTTGACCAGGGCGAGGTCCGGCTCCAGGCCGGTGGTGTCGCAGGACATCGCGAGACCGATGGTGCCGGTCGGGGCGATGACCGACGCCTGGGAGTTACGGAAACCGTTCTTCTCGCCGAGGCGGACGACGTCCTGCCATGCCTCCGTGGCGGCGGCCCAGACCGGCGTGTCCAGGTCGTCCATGCGGACGGCCGTGGCGTTGGCGTCGGCGTGCTGCTTCATGACGCGCTTGTGCGGCGTGGCGTTCTTGGCGTAGCCGTCGTACGGGCCGACGACCGCGGCGAGCTCGGCGGAACGCTTGTACGAGGTGCCGGTCATCAGGGAGGTGATGGCACCGGCGAGCGCGCGGCCGCCGTCGGAGTCATAGGCGTGGCCGGTCGCCATCAGCAGGGCGCCGAGGTTGGCGTAACCGATGCCGAGCTGACGGAAAGCGCGGGTGTTCTCGCCGATCTTCTGCGTCGGGAAGTCCGCGAAGCAGATGGAGATGTCCATCGCGGTGATGACGAGCTCGACGACCTTCGCGAAGCGCTCGACCTCGAAGGACTGGTTGCCCAGGCCGTCGTCCTTCAGGAACTTCATCAGGTTCAGCGAGGCGAGGTTGCAGGACGTGTTGTCCAGGTGCATGTACTCGCTGCACGGGTTCGAGCCGTTGATCCGGCCGGACTCCGGGCAGGTGTGCCAGGCGTTGATGGTGTCGTCGTACTGGATGCCGGGGTCGGCGCAGGCCCAGGCGGCCTCGGCCATCTTGCGGAAGAGCGACTTGGCGTCGACCTCCTCGATGACGTCGCCCGTCATACGGGACGTGAGGCCGAACTTGCCGCCCTCCTCGACCGCCTTCATGAACGTGTCGTTCACGCGGACCGAGTTGTTGGCGTTCTGGTACTGGACGGACGTGATGTCGTCGCCGCCCAGGTCCATGTCGAAGCCCGCGTCACGCAGGGCGCGGATCTTCTCCTCTTCCTTCACCTTGGTCTCGATGAAGCCCTCGATGTCGGGGTGGTCGACGTCGAGGATGACCATCTTGGCCGCGCGGCGCGTGGCGCCGCCCGACTTGATGGTTCCCGCGGACGCGTCGGCACCGCGCATGAAGGAGACCGGTCCCGAGGCGTTGCCTCCGGAGGAGAGCAGTTCCTTGGAGGAACGAATGCGGGAGAGGTTCAGGCCGGCACCGGAGCCGCCCTTGAAGATCATCCCCTCTTCCTTGTACCAGTCCAGGATCGAGTCCATGGAGTCGTCCACGGCCAGGATGAAGCAGGCGGAGACCTGCTGCGGCTGGGGCGTGCCGACGTTGAACCAGACCGGGGAGTTGAAGCTGAAGATCTGGTGCAGGAGGGCGTACGCCAGCTCGTGCTCGAAGATCTCGGCGTCGGCGGGCGACGCGAAGTAGTTGTAGTCCTCGCCGGCCTTCCGGTACGTCTTCACGATGCGGTCGATCAGCTGCTTGAGGCCGGTCTCGCGCTGCGGGGTGCCAACGGCCCCGCGGAAGTACTTACTGGTGACGATGTTGACCGCGTTCACCGACCAGAAGTCGGGGAACTCGACGCCACGCTGCTCGAAGTTGACCGAGCCGTCGCGCCAGTTGGTCATGACGACGTCTCGGCGCTCCCAGACCACCTCGTCGTACGGATGCACGCCGGGCGTCGTATGGATGCGCTCGATACGCAGACCCTTGCTGGCCTTGGATCCCTTGGCGCGGGAACCTCGTGCCGGGCCGCTCGTCGTCTCGGTCATGCCGCCTCCCTGTATCAGGCTAAAACGCCCTGAAGTGCCACGATGTTCCCGTGACACGGTGTTGTCTGGTGCCGCGAAAGCCGCGAAGGCATCCGCAACAGGTCTGTGTGTGTCGCCGTCGGCCGTTGGCCGGTCAGTCGGCGGCAGTGGCGGGCACCGGGACTTCGACAGTCCCTCCGGGCCCGCAGTCATTCACGCCGGGCTCCCCGCCGGCGCCCTGCGGCTCTTCGTCGAGCCGCTTTTCCCGCTGGTCCCTCAGCTCCCCGACGGCAGCCTCGAAGTCGTCGAGCGAGTCGAACGCCCGGTACACGGACGCGAAGCGCAGGTAGGCCACCAGGTCCAGCTCCTGCAGCGGACCGAGTATGGCCAGACCCACGTCGTGCGTGGTCAGCTCGGCGCTTCCGGTGGCCCGCACCGCTTCCTCGACCCGCTGGCCGAGCTGAGCGAGCGCGTCCTCGGTCACCGGACGCCCCTGACACGCCTTGCGTACGCCGTTGATCACCTTCGTACGGCTGAAAGGCTCGGTCACGCCGCTGCGCTTGACCACCATCAGCGAACACGTCTCCACCGTCGTGAAACGACGGGAGCAGTCGGGGCACTGACGGCGCCTGCGGATCGACGTCCCGTCGTCGGTGGTGCGACTGTCGACCACGCGACTGTCGGGGTGCCTGCAGAAGGGGCAGTGCATGAACTCCCAACCCTCCTTCAAGACACGACTCGTAGGCCTCACCGGGCCCATGAGGCCCTCGAAGCAGCCCCAAGCATAGGCGATGCCCGGGGCCTGGAAAGACCGGGGACCACAACTTCTGGGCCGTGGTTGCAATCCAACCACTAGATCTGGGGTTTGGCCGTAAATCCGACCCCATCGCGTGTCGCGCGCCCACGGCACGTCGTGAAGGTTACGAGCCCGCCTCGCGCGACCCACAGGAAGGGGGGCGGTACCGGATCGGCCGAGCAACGAATGGCAGTATGGGAGCCCCACCGAGGGGGCCTCGGTCCCGGCGGTGAAGCGTACCGTAATCAACCGAAATGCCATTCGGCTCGAACGTTAGCCATACACCCAGACGCATGATCACGGCAGACCTTCTGCGATTTTTCACTCGAACGTGTGTTTGGCGCAACCTTTCGAAAGCAACTACCGTTGGCTAACTAGGGAGAACATTCTCGAGAGGGGCCGACCGACGTGACCACCACCGCAGACAGTGCCACCATCACTGCTCAGGACCGCCAGAGCCGACTCGAGCCGGTGCATGCAATGAGTGACGCAGACACGAACCAGGAGGGCGCCAAGCCCACACGCTCCCTACCGGGCCGACCTCCAGGAATCCGCGCCGACAGCTCGGGCCTCACCGACCGGCAGCGCCGCGTCATCGAGGTCATCAGGGACTCGGTGCAGCGGCGTGGTTACCCGCCGTCGATGCGGGAAATCGGTCAGGCGGTGGGCCTCTCCAGCACCTCGTCGGTCGCCCACCAGCTGATGGCCCTGGAGCGCAAGGGTTTCCTGCGCCGTGACCCGCACCGCCCGCGAGCGTACGAGGTGCGCGGCTCGGACCAGCCGAGCAGCCAGCCCACCGACACCGCGGGCAAGCCGGCCGCTTCGTACGTCCCGCTGGTCGGCCGCATCGCGGCCGGTGGCCCGATCCTCGCCGAGGAGTCGGTGGAGGACGTCTTCCCGCTCCCCCGGCAGCTCGTCGGTGACGGTGAGCTGTTCGTCCTCAAGGTCGTCGGCGATTCCATGATCGAGGCCGCGATCTGCGACGGAGACTGGGTGACGGTCCGCCGCCAGCCGGTCGCGGAGAACGGCGACATCGTCGCCGCCATGCTCGACGGCGAAGCCACGGTCAAGCGGTTCAAGCGCGAAGACGGCCACGTATGGCTGCTGCCGCACAACTCCGCGTATCAGCCGATCCCCGGTGACGAGGCGACGATCCTCGGCAAGGTGGTGGCGGTGCTGCGGCGCGTGTGAGGCCGCGCCCCCGACCGGGCCCCGGAACCAACTGCGCCGGTTCCGGGGCCCTGCTGCGTCCGAGGGCCGGGACCGAAGCCGCTCCCCCGCGCCCCTTCGCTACTCCTCGTCGGCCGTTCCCTCGTCGGCCGTTCCCTCGTCGGCGTCCTTGATCGTGACCGTGGCCTTGGCCGCCGCGTCGATCGCGGCCAGGGAACGGCGCGCCTGATTACGGTCCGTCGTGTACCAGAAGTCCGGCAGTGAAGCCTTCAGATAGCTTCCGTAGCGCGCCGTGGCGAGCCGGGGGTCCAGGACGGCGACGACTCCGCGGTCCGCGGAGGCCCGCACAAGACGCCCCGCGCCCTGCGCCATCAGGAGCGCCGCATGGGTCGCGGCGATGGCCATGAAGCCATTGCCGCCGCCGTCGTCCACGGCCTTCTGGCGTGCGCTCATCAGCGGGTCGTCGGGACGCGGGAAGGGGATCTTGTCCATGACCACCAACTGGCAGCTGGCGCCCGGCACATCGACCCCCTGCCACAGGGAAAGCGTCCCGAACAGGCAGGTCTGCGGGTCCGCGGCGAAGTTCTTGATCAACTCGCCCAGCGTCTCCTCGCCCTGCAGCAGGATCGGCATGTCAAGGCGGCCCCGCAGCTCCTCGGCTGCGTTCTGAGCGGCGCGCATGGACGAGAACAGACCGAGCGTCCGGCCGCCTGCCGCCTCGATCAGTTCCGCCAGTTCCTCGATCATGTCGCTGCGCGTGCCCTCACGGCCCGGCCGGGCCAGGTGCTTGGCCACGTACAGGATCCCCTGCTTGCGGTATTCGAAGGGCGAGCCGACGTCGAGGCCCTTCCAGGCCGGCGCGTCCTCGGACTCGGTGCCCTCGGGAGCGAGGCCCAGAGAGGCTCCCACGCCATTGAAGTCGCCCCCGAGCTTGAGGGTCGCGGACGTGAGGACCACGGAGCGGTCGCTGAAGAGCTTCTCGCGGAGCAGGCCCGACACGGACATGGGCGCCACCCGCAGCGAGGCTCCGAAGCGGTCATGACGCTCGTACCAGACGACGTCCCACTCGGAGCCGTTCGAGATGCGCTCCGCCACGTCGTGGATCGACTCGACGGAGGCGAGGGCCTGCTTGCGTACGGCGTCCTCGTCCTGGACCGACTTGTCGCGAGTGGAGCCGAGCGCCGAGATGACCGTGCGGGCGGCGTCACGCAGAGCCATCAGGGTGTACCCGAGGTCCTCCGGAATCTCCTCGAGGCGCCCCGGGAGGGCCAGCTCCATGACCCGCTCGAAGCCTTCGGAGGCGGTCTGGAGCTGATCGGCCGCCTTCTCGTTGACGAGCTTTGCCGCTCGGCGCACGGCACGGCTGACCTGCCCCGGAGTGAGCTCTCCGGTGGCGACGCCGGTGACCCTGGAGACCAGCTCATGGGCCTCGTCCACGATCAGCACTTCGTGCTGGGGAAGGACGGGAGCGCCCTCGATGGCATCGATCGCAAGGAGTGCGTGATTGGTGACCACGACCTCGGAGAGCTTGGCCCGCTCACGCGCCGCCTCGGCGAAGCACTCCGCTCCGTACGCACACTTCGACGCTCCCAGGCACTCCCTGGAGGAGACGGACACCTGGGACCAGGCGCGGTCGGAGACCCCGGGGGTGAGGTCGTCGCGGTCGCCGGTCTCGGTCTCGTCCGCCCAGTCGCGCATCCGCAGCAGGTCCTGGCCCAGCTTGCTGGTGGGCGCGGCGGCCTCGAACTGGTCGAAGAGCCCGGGGCCCTCCTCCTCTTCCTGCGGCACGCCTTCATGGAGGCGATGCAGGCACAGGTAGTTCGAGCGGCCCTTGAGCATGGCGAACTGGGGGCGGCGGCGCAGCAGGGGATGCAGGGCGTCGACCGTCCGCGGCAGGTCGCGCTCCACGAGCTGGCGCTGCAGCGCCAGCGTCGCGGTCGCGACCACCACGCGCTCGCCGTGCGCGAGGGCGGGCACCAGATAGCCGAGGGACTTGCCCGTGCCGGTACCGGCCTGGATCAGGAGATGGGAGCCGTCGTCGATCGCCTCGGCGACGGTCTCGGCCATCGTCACCTGGCCAGGGCGCTCCGTGCCGCCGACGGCGGTGACGGCGGCGTGCAGGAGCTCGGGAAGGGAGGGCTTTGTCATAGCGCGACCACCCTACGGGTCTCCACTGACAATCCCTCGGTCAAGGCCGGTGGAGGGGATTGGGCACGCTCCCGTGTACGGCGGCGTGCGGGCGCTCGGGGCGGTCCCGGTACCCGTCGAGGTGGAGCCGGTTCCGGTTGAGGCACAGCCGCTCGATGCGGGGCGTGAGCAGGTCGAACATGTCGTATCGCTCCCTGAGCTGCGGGGCTCGCGCCTGATGACGCAGGATCTCGGCGCGGACGAGGGCCCAGAAGTCGGTCTCCGGGACGCCAAGCTGCTCGTCGCACAGGGGGGCGAGATAGCGGAAGACGCCCACGAAGAGCCCCGAGTGGATGAACTGCGTGAGGAAATCGGGGCGTTCGGTGAGCAGTACGTCCCGGACGTCGTCCGGCATCGACGCGTGCTCCGGAAGGGCATCGGCGCTGACGTTGACGTCGTCGACGAAGTCCTTCACCGCCAGCCGGACGGGCACGTCCTTGTCGTCGAAGACGACGATGGCGTTCTCCCCATGAGGGGAGAACACCGTGCCGTACCGGTACAGGAACTGCAGGAGCGGAGGGAGCAGGGCGGCGAAGAGCCGCCGCAGCCACGCCTCGGGGGCGAGGCGTGAGCGCTCGACCAGTTCGGCGACGAAGGCCCTTCCTTGCGGGTCGGTCTGAGTTAAGGAGGCGAGCGTACGGGCGCGCTCGCCGGGTGCGAGATAACGGGTGATCGGCTCGCGCCAGATCGCACCGAGCAGTTCCTTGTATTGGTAAGGGACCTCGGGAAGCCCTTCGTAGAGCGGGTGCTCGACGGTCACCGACGCGACCTCGCCGAGCAGGATCACCCGGCATTCGTCCCGCAGGAAGGGGTCCGCGTCACGCACGGCGTGCATCCAGGCGGTGACGGCGGGGGCGGCCAGGGTGCGCTCGGTCGGGAGCCCGCGCCACACCAGGGTGTTGAGGACCGACAGCGGCAGTTTGACGGTGTGCCGGTCGGGGCGGGACAAGTTCAGGAACGTACGAATGGACTGCTGGGGCAGCCGCAGATCGCTGTCGGCGACAAGAGGGACGATCATTCCCGCGGCTACGGAGGGGGCGAAGAGCGGCAGGACGATGTCGTCCCACTGCCACGGATGCACCGGCAAATAGAGGTAGGCGTGCGGATCGAGACCGCGTGCCCTGAGTATGCCCGCGAAGGAGTCCCTTGTGTCGGGGGTGAGTTCCCGTGCGTAGAGCTCATCCGCGGAGTCCAGGCCGGCGACGCCTCGGTAGGCGGCGAGGTCGGTGTGGACCGCGATCCAGGGAAGCCGCGTGGTGCGGCGGGCCTCGGGTGCCCAGCGGGCGGTGTCACTCGCGGAGAACCCGATGCGGCCCTTGTTCAGGACGAGCCAGGGGTGGCCGGTCTGATGCCCTTCGAGTTCCGCGTAGTCGAGATCGGCGAGCTGCGCCGCGGTGAGGGCGGTCTGGTCGAGCCGGGCGTCGGCGGAGAGCGTGACGGTCAGCTCGCGGATGAGGTGGCCGAGCGTGGCGCCGTCGATTCCCAGGGTGCGGCGGGCCCGTGTGAGGAAACGGAGAGGGTCGCTGAAGGGGAGCGGCGGTCCCTCGCCCTCGGCCAGGGTCAGGCTTGCCGGGTCGACGCGCCAACTGCCGTACGAGCCGCGGCGGGCGCGGAAGAAGAGACATCCCCGGTCGTCCTCGGCGTCGAGGCGGAGGCTGTAGCTCTGCGGTTCGCCTTTGTCCGATCCGGCTTCATCCGGTTCACCTTTGTCCGGTCCGGCCGTGGCCGGGATGGGCTCGATGATCTCCTCATAAGCGAACTCGCCGACCATCTTGGCGAGGAGGCGGCGCCCTCCCCTCGCCCACCTGTCCGGAGTCAGCTCGGGTGGGTCGTAGAGAACGGACGGTTCTCGGGATGTCGGCGGAACGGTCGGATTCGGCACGGGGACTCCTCAGGGAGGGAACCGGATCAGGTCGAGCGGTGTACTAAGAGTGAACGGGTCAGAGCACTGCGCGAAGGGCCCGGTCACGGACCATGAGCGCCGCGCGCTTGTCGGGGAGATCCACCTCCGCGGCGAAGCGGAATCCAGCGCTCAGGAATGCGGAGACGGAGGGGGTGTTGCGCAGGTCGGGTTCCGCGATGACGCGTGCGCTCGCGGCTCGATGGTCGAGCACGAGGTCGGCGACGGCTCTCAGCAGAGAGGTGCCGAGGCCCCGGCCGCGGTCGGCGACACCGCCGATGAGGAGGTGAAGACCGGTGTCGTGCGGGCGGGCCGGATAGTGACGGGCCAGGCCGTCCAGATCCGCGCGGTAGATCTCCCAGTAACTCATTGGTGTGCCGTCAAGGACTCCGAGACAGGGGACGCTGCGGCCGTCACCGTCGATCTGGCCGCGCAGATGCGCCTCCGTGACGGCATCGGGGCCGGACAGCTCCCAGAACGCCGCCACGGCGGGGTCGTTCATCCACCGGCCGATGAGGGGCAGATCGCGTTGGACGCACACGGGGACGAGTTGGAAGACACCGGCAGGGGTGGTCGCGGGGCCCCAGTCGGCGACGTTGTCGAGCAGGTCATCGGCCGACGAGGCGGCCGTAGGTGTCGGGGCACGACCTGCCCTACTCGCATCGGCACCGACGTGTCCTGCGGCGTTCGTCCCTCTTGTTTCGTCCGCATCACCGGCACCGCCCGCACTGCCTGCATGGCCCGCATCGCTCGCATCGCCCGCACCGAACAGGGCGATGAGTTCGTCCGGGAGGCGCAGGTCCAGGGTGTCCTGCGCGTCCTGGGCGTCCTGGGCGTCCGCCCTGTCGGCGGTGGAGGACTCGGTGGCGGACTCGGGGTCAGTCTCGGTTCCGGCGTCGGTACTCGCATCAGGCGGAGGCACGGCGTCGCTCCTCTCAGAAAAGGCGGGTCATGTTCCTCAGGAATGAAGGGGGTTGGCGATGGAGACATAGACGGACTGGGTGTCCACCGGGCCCACGAGCTCGTCGAGCCCGCGAAGCCGGGTCAGCAGGTTGGCCTTGCATCGCAGCTTGGGCGACTCGAGAAGCAGGGCGGGCAGAGGCGTACGCAGGGGAGCCGGACCGGAGGCGACATCGCCGAGAAAGCGGCGGAACGCCGCGAGCAACAGCCGCTCGTCGGCCAGGTTTTGGGCACCGAGCGCTCCGATGAGGCCGAGCACGTTGTTGATGCCGAGGTAGTAGGCGAAGCGCTCGTCCGCCACCTCATCGGAGACGAACGAGTCGCTGTGCTCGCCGATGCCGGGGAGCCGTCGTTCCAGTTCGGCCCGCCGGGACTCGCGGTAGTAGTAGCCCTGATTGTCGCGGTACCGGCCGCCCACCGGCCAGCCGTCGGGGTCGAGCAGCAGGAGCGTGTTCTGCTGGTGGGCCTCCAGGGCGACACCCGCCTCGCTGTCCAGCCAGAGCACGGGGCGTACGACGTTCTCCAGGTAGCGCAGGAACCACTCCGTGGCTGCGGCTCCCCGGGGGCGGCCCGTCCGACCGGCGAGGCGGGTGACGATCTCGCCGAGCCGGGAGAGCATCGGGGCGTGGTCGTGGCCGGTGGACTGCGCTGACGGTCTGGGCGAGACGAGTCCTGCGATGCAGGTGACGTCGTCGCCGGGGCCGAAGGGGTTGTGCCGGATCATGACGTCGAGTCCGGGGACGGGCGCGCCGTCGGGGCCGTTCACGGCGAGCCAGGCGGGATCACGGATCACGTCGAAGCACGGGTGGACCGCCTGCCACTGCTCGGCGAGGCCGCTGCGCAGCAGCCGGTGGACCTCGACGCCACGGTGGAGTTCCTTGCGGAGATTCTCACGACGGGAGTTGGTGATGCGCAGGCCGAGCGAGAGCTTCAGCATGGCTGCGGCGCCCGAGCGGTAGAGGGTGCGTACGGAGGAGGTCGGGTACCACGGTGCGCCGTGGGGGCCGAGGTCCGTCAGGAGCCCGGCTTCCAGGAGCGCGGCGGTCGCGGGGCGGTGCCTGAGCTCGCGGATCTGCCACGGGTGCAGGGGCAGGGCGGCGCGGCCGTCCGGCAGCGCCAGGTCGGGGCCCGCGAGGCGGGCGGTGAGCTGCTCGGCGGGGAGGGTGCGGCCACGCTCGGTCCAGGCCGAGTCCGCGGCGAGCACCGAGGGATCGACGGCGAGCCAGTGCAGCGCGAAGGCCCCGCGCAACTCCGGTGAGTAGAGCCGGGATTCGGTGTCGGAGAGCCCCTCGCGGCTCTTGGGGGTGGGGTGCAGGGGGTGGCCGAGTACCAAGGACTGTTCGGCGGCAAGGAAGAGATCGGGCTCGTCGACGGGGTTGTTCCGGCGGTCGGCGATGAAGGTGGCGGTGCGCCGCACCGAGTCGGCGACGCGGCCGACGAGGTCCCCTCCCTCGACCCGCTCACCGTCGATGCCGGAGCCGGTGCCGGAGTATGTGCCGATGCCGAAGCCGGTGCGACCGGGCTCATCCGGCGCAGGCGCGGTCGGCACTCCGTACTCCTCCTGCTCCTCCTGAACCTCCTGCTCCTCCTGTCCTGCCTGCCCCTCCTGTGCGCCGGGCTCACCTTGCGCCCAGGGCTCCCCCGACCCCTCTGCGCACTCCTCCGCGTACCCGTCCGGATCGGCGGCCTCGTTCCGCCTGCCGGTCTCACGTCCCAGGAGGGCGGCGACGGTGACGGCGTCCGCCGGGGGCGCGCTCTGAGGGCCGTCTTCCAGGTACGGGAGGCCGAATCGGTGCCAGCCGGTGGCCGACCAGTAGAGGACGGGGACGAGGAGGGCGGTGCCGCTGGCGTAGAGCGGGATGCGCAGGGCGCCTTGCTCGGGGGCGGGGAAGTTGTTCTCGCGTACCCAGCAGCGCAGGAGGTTCTCGATGGCTGCCACCTGCGCGGCGGTGTGCGGATCCGGATGCTCCAGAAGATCGGCGGTCGCGCCTCGCAGCCGCTCGGTCTGCCGGCCTTCCTTCTGCCGGGGGACCGTACCGGGCTCCGCCACCAGCGCGGATTGCTTGCCGCACGCCTTTGGGGCGTGGAGGTGGGGTGGGCCGTCGGATGCGGGAGTGGCGTTCAAGAGGGCTTCCTTGTGCAGTCGTTCGGGCTCCGGGGCGACGGGCTGGAGCTCTGCTGATGTCTCTCGGCCGTCCGCGGGACGGCCCGGTTCCGGCGTGGCTATCCGTGGTGCGGGCGGGCCGCGGCGGAGATCGCGTCGGAGAGGCGGTCCAGGATCGCTGCCGCCTGCTCGTCGGTGATCGTGAGAGGAGGAAGGAGGCGTACGACACTGGAGTGCCGCCCTCCCAGCTCGACGATGAGTCCGCGGCGCAGGCATTCCCGCTGCACCTCGGCAGCGAGTTCGGGTGCCGGGGGAAGCGGTCGCGGGGAGTGGCCCGAAGAGAGGATGCCGACGGAGGCGGCAGGCAGGGGGTGGCCCGAAATACCGCCAGGACCGCCGGGAGCGCCAGGACCGCCCGGGTCGCGGGCGGGCGGAACCTGTTCGTGGCTCGTCGGCCGGGCGCCGGGCCCGTGGCGGTCCGCGGCAGCCGGGTCCACGAGTTCGACGCCGATCATGAGGCCTCTGCCGCGGACGTCGCCGATACAGGGATGTTCGGCGGCCAGGGAGCGCAACTGGGTGAGCATGCGGGCGCCCAGGACTCCGGCGCGTTCCGCGAGGCCGTTCTCCCGGACGTACGCGAGGGTGGCCGCGCCTGCCGCCATGGCGAGCTGGTTGCCCCGGAAGGTGCCCGCATGGGCGCCGGGCGGCCAGACGTCCAGGTCATCGCGGTAGATCACGACGGCCAGGGGCAGGCTGCCGCCGATGGCCTTGGAGAGCACCATCACGTCCGGGACGACGCCGCTGTGCTCGACTGCCCAGAAGGCGCCGGTGCGCCCGACGCCGGTCTGGACCTCGTCCGCGATGAGCGGGATCGAGCGTGCGGCGGTGATCGCCCGCATCCGGCGCAGCCAGTCGTCGGGGGCTGGGATCACGCCGCCCTCGCCCTGCACGGGTTCAAGAATCATCCCGGCGGGCCGGGGCACGCCCGATTTGGTGTCGTCCAGGAGACTTTCGGTCCAGCGGGCCGCCAGTTCGGCGCCGTCCGCGCCGCCGACGCCGAAGGGGCAGCGGTAGTCCTGCGGGTAGGGCAATCGCGCGACGCGTACGTCGGTAGCGCCCCCGGATGCTGCGAGCGCCCCTGCCGTCATCCCGTGGTAGGCGCCGGTGAAGGCGAGCATGCCGTCGCGCCCGGTCGCCGTGCGCACGAGTTTGAGCGCCGCCTCCACCGCGTCCGTGCCTGCGGGTCCGCAGAACTGGATCCGCGCGCGGTCCGCGAGTCCGCAGGGCAGCGTGCGGAACAACTCGGTGGTGAAAGCGTCCTTGACCGGCGTGGCCAGGTCGAGGACATGGAGCGGTGCCCCCGAGTCGAGGACCTTTCTGATCGCCTCGAGCACGACCGGATGGTTGTGCCCGAGGGCCAGGGTCCCCGCACCCGAGAGGCAGTCGAGGTAGCGCCGGCCGTCGGCGCCCTCGATCGTCAGGCCGCGCGCGCGTACCGGCACGATCGGCAGGGCGCGCGCATAGGTGCGCGCCGCCGACTCGCGCGCCGACTGGCGTCGCAGGATCCCCTCGTGTGCTGCGGAGTGCGCCGCGGAAACCGCCGCGGGTGCCGGCTCGGTCACGGCCACGACTGTTGGTCCTCCCGCTGGGTGGGCGCTTCGCGCTCGATCTGGACCGGCGCGCCGACGACTTGGCAGGGGAGATGAACACAGGCCGCCAGCCCCCCGTACGTACCAACGACTGGGGCTGCGGAGGAACACGGGTAATCGGAAGATCCTTGCCGTGACGGAACCGTTGCCGTTCCGTCGGCAGTCCCTCACGGCACCGGCATAGTGTGAGGTGCCGTTCATCCGACGACAGGATGGGCAGCGCAACGGAATTAACGTGCTCAACGCACCGTTCGGCGAGCGGTGTCCGGCATGCGAACGATCTCGAAGCCCAGGGGGAATCTCTCTATGCGACCCATACGCCCGCTCAATACCGCTCGTCGTGGGAGGAGCGCGCGCGGCAGAACCTCCCCTGTGGCGGCCGCTGTCGCCATCGGTGCGGCACTCGTTCTGACCGCGACGGCCTGCGGCCCGAGCGAGGACAACGCGGGCGACGAATCGTCCGCGTCGCAGCCCGCCGACGACAGCAACAGCGACGGCAACGACAAGGTCAAGATTCCGCAGGACCTCCAGGACCGGCTCAAAGAGCACGGCATCGACATGGACAAGTGGAAGGACGGGGCCTGGAAGAACTGGGACAAGGACGACTGGCTCCGCGAGGCCGGTGACTACGTCAACCCGATCATCGAGGGCCTGTGGGACTCGGACCGCATGCGGGACGCGGACAAGAACCCCGACCGCGGCGTCGAGGAGAACGACATCTCCGGTGACCAGGGCGTGACCGACCCGACGCCCGAGCCGGTGGAAGCGGCGGCCCTGAAGACGCCGTACGACGCCAGCGCCCCGGCCTCGGGCAAGCTGTTCTTCGACGGCCCCGAGGGTTCGATGGTCTGCTCCGCCACCGTCGTCGAGGACCCCGCGCACCCCGGCAAGTCCAACATGGTGTGGACCGCGGGCCACTGTGTGCACGCCGGCGCCAAGGGCGGCTGGTACCGCAACATCGCTTTCGTCCCCTCGTACAACAACACCGGCAAGTCGACCGCCGAGCTGGAGAGCGCGCCCAAGGAAGAGGTCGCTCCGCACGGTGTCTGGTGGGGTGACTGGGCACAGACCTCCGACCAGTGGATCGAGAAGGGCGGCCCGACGGGCGGCACCGGCGCGCCGTACGACTTCGCGGTCATCCACGTGACGCCCGAAAAGGGCAGCGAGGGCAAGTCCCTCGAGGAGCAGGTCGGTTCGGCGCTCCCGGTCGACTTCAACGCCCCCGCCGTGCCCCAGATCGCCGACATGACGGCGACCGGCTACCCGGCCGCTCCGCCGTTCGACGGTCAGAAGGCGTTCCAGTGCGCCGACAAGCCGGGCCGGCTCTCGATCAGCAAGCCCGACCCGACGATGTACCGCATCGGCTGCACGATGACCGGTGGTTCGTCCGGCGGCGGCTGGGTCGCCGAGGGTTCGGACGGCAAGCCCGCGCTGGTGTCCAACACCTCCATCGGCCCGGTGACGGCAGGCTGGCTCGCCGGCCCGCGCCTCGGCAAGGAGGCCAAGGGCATCTACGGCGCGGTCAGCAAGAAGTTCGCCGACCAGTAGCCGACCGATAGCGAACCGGCAGCGAACCGAGAGCAGACCGGCAAGAGACCGGTAAATGCCTGATGCATGACGGCGGGGTCGCCTGAAACCTTCACGACCCCGTCGTCATTCGTCCCCAATCACACAGGCATAGTGAGGTGTTGCGTTCGGCGGGAAGCTCTCGCGGCCTCCGCGCCCGCACATGACACGTACATGGCAACAGCAGCAACCGCAGCAATCACACGTTCAATTCGGGGGTTACAGCTTCATGCGTTCCATACGTGCGCCCTACGCGCGCAGTCGCGGGCAGCGTCTCGCACTCGCCGCCACCGGGCTCGCCGCGACTCTGGCACTCACCGCCACCGCCTGCGGTCCCAGCGAGGACAAGGCCGGCGGCAAGGCCGATTCCGGCACCGAGCAGGGCGCCGACAAGGGTTCCGACACCGGCTCCGACAACGGTTCCGACGCCAAGCTGCCCGGCGGCCTCGCCGACAAGCTGAAGAAGCACGGCATCGACCCGGACAAGTGGAAGGACGGTGGCTGGAAGAAGTTCGAGAAGGAGAGCTGGCTCCGCGAGGCCAAGGACTTCGTCAACCCGGTCATCGAGGGGCTCTGGAAGCCCGAGCGGATGAAGGACGCCAAGGACCCGAAGAAGACGATCGCCGCGAAGGACGCCCCTTCCGACCAGGGCGCGACCGACCCCGAGCCGTCGCCGGTCCAGGCCAAGCGCGAGAAGACGCCGTACCACGAGAACGCCGCCCCGGTCGGCAAGATCTTCTTCGACGCTCCCGCAGGCTCGATGGTCTGCTCCGGCACGGTCGTGAAGGACCCGCGCAACCCCGGCAAGTCGAACCTCGTATGGACGGCGGGCCACTGTGTGCACGCCGGCGCCGAGGGCGGCTGGTACCGCAACATCACCTTCGTGCCGGCCTACAACGACCTCGGCAAGTCCGAGGCCGAGCTGAGCAACGCCGCTCCGCAGGAAGTCGCCCCCTACGGCCAGTACTGGGCCGACTGGGTTTCGACCTCCGCCGAGTGGATCGACCAGGGCGCCTCTTCGGGCGGTGCCGGTGCGCCGTACGACTACGCCGTGATGCACGTGAAGCCGAAGCAGGGCTCCAAGTCCCTCGAGGAGACCGTCGGCAACGCGCTGGCCGTCGACTTCACGGCTCCGGCGACGCAGAGCGTGAGCTCGATGGGCGCCTGGGGCTACCCCGCCGCTCCCCCGTACGACGGCCAGATCATGCACAAGTGCATCGACAAGCCGGGCCGTCTCTCGCTGACCTCCGCCCAGCCGACCATGTACCGCATCGGCTGCACCATGACCGGCGGTTCGTCCGGCGGCGGCTGGTTCCGGATGGTGGGCGGCAAGACCCAGCTCGTCTCGAACACCTCGATCGGCCCGGCCGAGAACACCTGGCTGGCAGGACCGCAGCTGGGCAAGGGCGCCGAGCAGGTCTACGACATGATGAGCAAGAAGTACGGCTCCCAGTAGCCGTACGGCGGGCAACCGCCGCACCTCGCGCATGACGCGGCGAAGGCCCGCCCCCTACGAGAGGGGGCGGGCCTTCGCCATGCGTGATGCGCCTGCCAGAGCCTGTCAGCCCGCGACCGGAACGTACGGCGCGAAATCCGCCGCCAGTTCCGCGTGCACCTTCGCCTTGAGCAGCGTGCCCTCGGCGGTGTGCTCCTCGGAGAGCACCTCGCCCTCGGCATGCGCCCGCGAGATGAGCTGGCCGTGCGTGTACGGCACGAGCGCCTCGATCTCGACCTCGGGCCGCGGCAGTTCGGCGTCGATCAGGGCCAGCAGCTCTTCGATGCCCGCGCCCGTGCGCGCGGAGACCGCGATCGCGTGCTTCTCGTTGCGCAACAGCCGCTGGAGGACCAGCGGATCGGCCGCGTCCGCCTTGTTGACGATCACGATCTCGGGCACGTTCGTCGCGCCCACATCGCGGATCACCTCGCGCACGGCGGCCAGCTGCTCCTCCGGCACCGGGTGCGAACCGTCCACCACGTGCAGGATCAGGTCGGACTCGCCGACCTCTTCCATCGTGGAACGGAACGCCTCGACGAGGTGGTGCGGCAGATGCCGTACGAACCCGACGGTGTCGGCCAGGGTGTAGATCCGGCCGCTCGGCGTCTCGGCCCGGCGCACGGTCGGGTCGAGGGTGGCGAACAGGGAGTTCTCCACCAGGACACCCGCGCCCGTGAGGCGGTTGAGCAGGGAGGACTTGCCCGCGTTCGTGTAACCGGCGATCGCGACCGAGGGCACCTTGTTGCGCTTGCGCTCCTGGCGCTTGATCTCGCGGCCCGTCTTCATGTCCGCGATTTCCCGGCGCATCTTCGCCATCTTCTCGCGGATCCGACGGCGGTCCGTCTCGATCTTGGTCTCACCGGGACCACGCGTGGCCATGCCGCCGCCACCGCTGGATCCGCCGCCGCCCATCTGACGGGAGAGCGACTGACCCCAGCCCCGGAGGCGCGGGAGCATGTACTGCATCTGGGCAAGGGCGACCTGCGCCTTGCCCTCTCGGGACTTGGCATGCTGGGCGAAGATGTCGAGGATCAGGGCGGTCCTGTCGACCACCTTGACCTTGACGACGTCTTCGAGGTGAATCAGCTGGCCAGGGCTCAGCTCACCGTCACACACGACGGTGTCGGCCCCGGTCTCGAGGACGATGTCACGCAGCTCCTGGGCCTTGCCGGATCCGATGTACGTGGCCGGGTCGGGCTTGTCGCGGCGCTGGATGACGCCGTCGAGCACGAGCGCGCCCGCCGTCTCGGCGAGGGCGGCCAGCTCGGCGACGGAGTTCTCCGCGTCCTGCACTGTGCCCGAGGTCCACACCCCGACGAGGACCACTCGCTCCAGACGGAGCTGGCGGTACTCGACTTCGGTGACGTCCTCGAGCTCGGTGGAGAGGCCGGCGACGCGGCGCAGAGCCGCGCGCTCGGAGCGGTCGAACTGCTCGCCGTCCCGCTCTCCGTCGATCTCGTGGCTCCAGGCGACGTCCTCTTCCATCAGGGCATCGGCCCGAAGACCTTCGGGGTAGTTCTGCGCGAAGCTCTGCGCGTCCTGGGAAGGGGAAGAAGAGGAGGTCATTGGATCCTTACGTCGATGGGATTCTTCATGGTGGTCAACGCTCGGGGCCGCCCCGTGATTCCCCGGACCGGCCGGCACAGGCCCTGAGATACCCCCGAAGGGTTTTCCCGGACCCGCAGCGGCGCCGACCTGAAGATGGTTGCACGGAACGGCCCGTCTCGTCACGTGGGTTATTCCCCGGTTATTTCCCGGCGGGAGCCGCCTTACGCCAGTCCGGGTGGCCCGGCATCGCCGGTGTCTTCGCGCCGTACAGCCAGGCGTCGAAGAATCCGCCCAGATCACGGCCGGAGACCGACGAGGCGAGCTGCACGAAGTCCGCGGTCGTCGCGTTCCCGTCCCGGTGGGTCCGCACCCAGAGCCGCTCCAGGCGCTCGAAGTCCGGCTGCCCGATCTCCTGCCGCAGCGCGTAGAGCACCAGCGCGCTGCCGTCGTACACGACCGGCCGGAAGATGCTGATCTTCTGCCCCGGCGCGGGCCCCTTCGGGGCGGCCGGCGGTCCGCCCGCGGCGCGCCAGTTGTCCGAAAGGCGGTAGGCCTCGCGCATCCTCCTCTGGAGGGGCTTGTCCGCCTTCTCCTCGGCGAAGAGCGCCTCGTACCAGGTGGCGTGCCCTTCGTTGAGCCAGAGATCGGACCAGGTCGCAGGGCTCACGCTGTCGCCGAACCACTGGTGCGCCAGCTCATGCACCATGATCGAGTCCACGTACCACTCGGGGAACTCGGGCCGCTTGAACAGGTCGCTCTCGAAGAGGGAGAGGGTCTGCGTCTCGAGTTCGAAGCCGGTCCGGGCCTGCGCCATCAGGACGCCGTACGCCTCGAAGGGGTAGCGGCCGACCTTCTCCTCCATCCAGCCGATCTGGCCCGGCGTCTTCTTCAGCCAGCGCTCCATCGCCTTGCGGTCCTTGGTGGGCACCACGTCGCGTACGGGGAGGCCGTGCGGCCCGGAGCGCTGCACCACGGTGGAGCGGCCGATGGAGACCTGCGCCAGTTCCGTCGCCATGGGGTGGTGGGTGCGGAAGACCCGGGTCGTGTTCGCCCCGGAGCGCTCCGTGGCGACGGGCAGGCCGTTGGCGACGGCGGTGAGCCCCTTCGGAGTGGTGACGCGGAACGTGAACATCGCCTTGTCGGCGGGGTGGTCGTTGGACGGGAACACGCGGTGCCCGGCGTCGGCCTGATTGGCCATGGCGAGCCCGTCGTCGGTGGGCACCCAACCGCCGTCCTGGTCCTTCGTGGGCCGGGGATCGCTGGTGTGCCGGACGGTGATCCGCATCCCCTCGCCCTGGTTCAGCGGCCTCGACGGCGTGACGACCAGGTCCTCACCGGTGGATTCGAAGCGGGCGGCGGCGCCGTTGACCTCCACGGAGCGGACCTTGCCGTGCGCGAAGTCGAGGTTGATCCGCTCCAGCGGAGCAGTGGCGCGGGCGTCGATCACCGTCGTGGCGTCCAGCGGCTTCTTGTTGGAGCCGCGGTAGGTGAAGGCGATGTCGTACGACATGACGTCGTAGCCGGGGTTGCCCAGGTGCGGGAAGAGCCGGTCGCCGATGCCGAGCGGTTTGACCGGTGCCGGTGCGGTCGCGGCGAGGAGGGTGGCGGAGGTGACCGCGGCCAGGAGCGCGGTCGCGATGCGAAGGGTCTTCGGCCGCGAGGCCCTGACCCGGGGGGTGAGCAGCATGAACTACCGCTATCAGCGCGGACCTACCGCGCCGGTGTCAACGCGCGCCGGGCCACTCGAACGAGTCGCCAGTAGGCGGCTGCCGCGACGTCCTGGCGCCCCGCGACGCGCTGCTAGGAAGTCGCCGACGCCGGGTGCTGCGCACGGCTGACGTCGTACACCCCGGGCACCGCACGCATCGCGCGCATCAGCCCCGGAAGATGGTCCGCGTCCGGCAGTTGCAGCGTGTACGTGTGGCGCACGCGCTGCTGGCTCGGCGGCTCGACGGTCGCCGACATGACCTCGACGCCCTCCATGGCGATGGCCTCGGTGAGGTCGGCCATCAGATGCGCCCGCCCGAACGATTCGGCGATCAGCGTGACCCGGCACTCCGCGCTGTCCCCCCAGTGCACTCCGACCTCGGCGCGCCCCACTTCCTTCATGCGGGCGACCGCGGGGCACTCGACGCGGTGCACGGTGACGACGCCGCCGCGCACGGCGAAGGCGGTCACGTCGTCGGGCGGCACGGGCGTACAACAGCCCGCGAGGCGTACGCTCGCGCCCTCCCTGTCCACTACGGCGTTCGCCGCGGCGGGGCGCGGGAAGTCGGAGGCCTGCGGCGGGGGCACGGGCTTCTCCGGGGTCGACGCCGAAGGGGCCGATGCGGGCGTGGGGTGGGTCGTGAGCCAGCGCCGGATGGCGATACGTGCGCCGGGGGTGCGCGCGTGGTCGAGCCACTCGCGGGAGGGTCCCGACGCCGCGTCCTGACCCATGAGGAGCTGGACCGTGTCGCCGTCCCGCAGGACCGTGCTGAGCGTCGCCAGGCGGCCGTTGACACGTGCACCGATGCAGGCGTGGGCGTCCTCGCCGTACTGGGCGTAGGCGGCGTCCACGCAGCTCGCGCCGGCGGGCAGCCCGAGCGTGCCGCCGTCGGGGCGGAAGACGGCGATCTCGCGGTCCTGGGCGAGGTCTTCGCGCAGGGTGGACCAGAACGTGTCCGGGTCGGGGGCCGCTTCCTGCCAGTCGAGCAGCCGGGAGAGCCAGCCGGGCCGGGTCGGGTCGGCGCGCTCGCCCTCGACGGCATCGTCCGAAGGGGCGTCGGAACCGGAATCGGACTGCTCCTCCGTAGGAGGAGCGTAGGGATTGCGCAGAGCGACGACCCCGGCCTCGGCCACCTTGTGCATCTGGTGCGTACGGATGAGGACTTCGGCGACCTCTCCGTCCGGGCGGGCCACTGCCGTGTGCAGCGACTGGTAGAGGTTGAACTTCGGTACGGCGATGAAGTCCTTGAACTCCGAGACCACCGGCGTGAAGCATGTGTGCAGTTCACCGAGCACGCCGTAACAGTCCGCGTCCTCGTTCACCAGGACCAGGATCCGCCCGAAGTCCGCCGCGCGCATCTCGCCGCGTTTGCGGTGCACCCGGTGGACCGAGACGAAGTGCCGTGGCCTGATGAGGACTTCGGCCGCGATGTCCGCCTCGCGCAGCACCGTCCGGACGTCGTCGGCCGTCCCTTCCAGGGGGTCGCCGCCACCCACCGCGTTGGCCGCGATCAGCTCCTGGACCCGGGAGTACTCCTCCGGGTGGAGGATGGCGAAGACGAGGTCCTCAAGCTCGGTCTTGAGCGCCTGTACGCCGAGGCGTTCGGCGAGCGGAATGAGCACGTCCCGCGTCACCTTGGCGATCCGCGCCTGTTTCTCGGGGCGCATGACGCCGAGCGTGCGCATGTTGTGCAGGCGGTCGGCCAGCTTGATCGACATGACGCGTACGTCGTTGCCGGTGGCCACGAGCATCTTGCGGAAGGTCTCCGGCTCGGCGGCCGCTCCGTAGTCGACCTTCTCCAGTTTCGTGACGCCGTCGACGAGATAACAGACGTCGTCGCCGAATTCCTTGCGCACCTGGTCGAGGGTCACGTCCGTGTCCTCGACGGTGTCGTGGAGCAGCGACGCGGTCAAGGTCGTGGTCTCGGCGCCCAGTTGCGCGAGGATCAGCGTCACCGCGAGCGGATGTGTGATGTACGGCTCACCACTCTTGCGCATCTGGCCGCGGTGGGAGGACTCCGCAAGGACCCACGCGCGCCGCAACGGCTCCAGATCCGCGTCCGGATAGTGGGCTCGGTGGGCTTCCGCCACATGGCCGATCGCGTCCGGCAACCGGTCCCGGGTGGCGGGCCCCATGAGGGCCGCCCGGCCGAGCCTGCGCAGGTCAAGCCGCGGACGACCGCGCCTGCGCTGCCCTGCGGGCGTCGCTGGGCCAGACATCGCAGGGTTTGTAGCCTCCGCACTCATGGGCACCTCCGGCTGCTCCGACCGGCGGTGAGCGGACGACGGCGTGCTCCGTCCGGGCCGGTGCTTGATGCTACCGAGCCCATCACGCGCCGCTGACCGCCTCTCGCCGAGCGTGAAACGGATCACCCATTCGAGCGACAGTTCACGGGTTTACAGTTTCGAGCCATTCCGCGTCGATCTCGCCTTCGGCGACGATCACCGCGGGACCCGTCATCTCGATCTCGCCGTCGGGGCGCTCGGTGATCACCAGGCGCCCACCAGGCAGATCGACGGTGTAGGTGACCGGCGAACCGGTCGCCGCAGGGTCCGCCCCGTCCCTGCGGGCCGCCGCGACGGCGACGGCGCACGCGCCCGTGCCGCACGAGCGGGTCTCGCCGGCTCCGCGCTCGTGCACGCGCATGGCGATGTGACGAGGACCACGGTCGACGACGAACTCGACGTTCACGCCGTCCGGGTAGGCCGAGGCGGGGCTGAATGGCGGCGGGTCGTACAGGGTGCCCGCGTGGGCCAGGTCGTCCACGAAGGCGACCGCGTGCGGGTTGCCCATGTTCACGTTGCGGGCCGGCCAGTGGCGGTCGGCCACGGAGACGGTGACGTCCTGGCCTTCGGGGAAGAAGGCCTTGCCCATGCCGACGGTGACGTCCCCGCCGGCCGCGGCCTTGGCGATGTGCACGGTCTTCACGCCGCCACGGGTCGCGACGGCCAGATCACCCTCGCCCACCAGTCCGGCGTGCTGCAAATAACGGGCGAAGACGCGCACGCCGTTGCCGCACATCTCGGCGATCGAGCCGTCGCCGTTGCGGTAGTCCATGAACCACTCGGCCTCGGCGGCCAGATGGCGCGCCTCGGGGTGTGCGGCGGAACGCACGACATGCAGCAGGCCGTCGCCACCGATGCCCGCGCGGCGGTCGCACAGGGCGGCCACGGCGGCCGGGGGCAGCTCGACGGCGTTGTCGGGGTCCGGGACGATCACGAAGTCGTTCTCGGTCCCGTGCCCCTTGAGGAAGGCGATCGGCGTGCTCATTCCTCGATCGTACGGGGTGGCTACGACACTCGGTCCGTACGGTACCCGTCAGGGCCCTGACCTGGTACGACGCCGTCAGCGAAGGCGGGCGACGCGCCACACGGCGAGAACGGCCACGGCCAGGAACACCAGGGCGTACGCGGAGACGATCCGCCAGTCCGGACGCCTTCCGGAGCCCCGCTCGGGAAGCCCCGGCCAGGTGTGCCCCACGCGGCGCGCGGCCATCATGCCCCAGCCCGCGGCGCAGCAGCTGATCAGGAGTCCGAGCATCGCGACGACGGCGCCGCCGTCACCGAACTCGAAGGCCAGCGGGAAGGCGAACATCAGCGAACCCGCCGCGGCGAGGACGACGATCGGCGCGAGCTGCCAGATGCGCAGACGGCGCTGCGGGCGCAGTTCGACCTCGACCTCGGCCACGGCCATCTGGTCCGCGCCGGGACCGTCGTCGGTCACGCCGTCCGGCGCCCCGTCAGGGCCGTCCGGAGTCAGCTCGCCGCCGCCATGTGCGGTGTCACGAGGGCCGGCCTCCATCGCCATCCGCCCTCCCACTTCGGACTCCACTGGTCGATCGATGGTCGATGATGGCACGGCGCCGGGGGCCGGGATGACCGCCGGAGCGTCCCGATGCCATCACGTGATCAGGCTGTGACCGCTCGTTCGACCAACGCCATTGCCCGTCCTGGGAGTTCCCCTCGGTCGGCCATGGCACCACTGAGCCAGTGCACGCGGGGATCGCGGCGGAACCACGAGTCCTGACGACGTGCGAAGCGCTTGGTCGCGCGCACCGTCTCCGCGCGCGCCTCGCCGTCGGTGCACTCCCCCGCGAGCGCCGCGAGCACCTGCTGGTATCCGAGCGCACGCGACGCCGTGCGCCCCGCACGCAGCCCCACCGACTCCAGGGCACGCACCTCGTCGACGAGGCCCGCGTCCCACATGCGGTCCACGCGCGTGGCGATGCGTTCGTCGAGTTCGGGGCGGCCGACGTCGACACCGATCTGGACGGTGTCGTAGACGGAGTCGTGTCCGGGGAGGTTGGCGGTGAAGGGCTTGCCGGTGATCTCGATGACCTCGAGGGCGCGGACGATCCGGCGGCCGTTGCTGGGCAGGATGGCCCGGGCCGCTCCGGGGTCGACGGCGGCCAGGCGGGCATGGAGCGCGCCGGAGCCCTGGAGCTCGAGCTCTTCCTCCAGGCGGGCCCGGACCGCGGGGTCCGTGCCCGGGAATTCCAGCTGGTCGACGGCGCCCCTGACGTAGAGCCCGGAGCCGCCCACCAGGATCGGCCAGCGCCCGTCGGCGAGGAGGCGGTCGATCTCGGCTCGCGCCAGCTTCTGGTACTCGGCGACGCTCGCCGCCTCCGTGACGTCCCAGATGTCGAGGAGGTGGTGAGGCACTCCGTCACGCTCTTCGAGCGTCAGCTTGGCGGTTCCGATATCCATCCCTCTGTAGAGCTGCATGGAGTCGGCGTTGACGACTTCGCCGCCGAGACGCTGGGCAAGGAAAACGCCCAGATCGGACTTTCCGGCCGCGGTCGGCCCGACGACGGCGATGACCCGCGGTGCGGGAGCTGCTCTACTCACCGCCCCAGTCTCGCAAACCCCGCGACCACTTCCCGAACGAGCTACGTGACGTCACACGTCCGGGGTCGTTGCCTGTTGCGAGGTTCCGGCCGCCGGTTTTGAGGACCGGCGACCCGGGAGGCGCAACAGGGCGCACCGGGCGGCGCGGGATTTCGCCCACACGAGTACCGTATGGAGTAGATATGGGCGTTTTTGCACGGTTCCGTAGGAAGTCCAAGGACACGGAAGAGGCGTCAACAACCGAAGCGGCAGCCGGGACCCTGACGGCCGAGCCGGAAGCGGACGGGGAGGCGCCCGAGCCCGAGACCGGCAAGGAAGAGGCCAAGGTCGAGGCCGCCGCCGAGGACGAGACCAAGGCCGACGCGAAGGCCGACGGCGACGCCGAGACCGAGGGCAAGACCGAGGACAAGACGGAGAGCTCCGAAGAGGCTGCCGCGGAGAACGTGGACATCCCCAAGCAGCAGTCCGCCGAGAAGGCCGCCGACAACGACGAGGCCGACGAGGGCGCCCGCAAGTGACTCTCCCAGCGAGGGAAGGTAACCGATGGGCTTCCTGCAAAGCCTGAAAGACAAGCTCGCCCCGGCGAAGGACAAGGTCGCGGGCCTCGCGCAGCAGCACGGGGACAAGATCGACCAAGGTCTCGACAAGGCCGCCAAGGTGGTCGACGGCAAGACCAAGGGCAAGTACAGCGACAAGATCCAGACCGGGACGGGCAAGGCGAAGGACGCCGTGGACCGCCTCGCCGGGACGCCCGAGGGCAAGGACAAAGGCGGCGGCGCCGCCCCTCCCACGCGCCCTCCGGCTCCCTGAACCACCGGCTGGATCACTCGTCGGCTCACCGGCGCCTGCCCGGCACCGGAGCACCGGCTGAGCCAGCCGACCGGGTCACTGAACGACACCGGCGGACGGCCGTGGAGCGCCACCAGCTCTGCGGCCGTCGCCGCGGCCCGCCCCCAGCAGCGTGCACGACCGTGCTCCGCATCGGCCGCGTGCGCAGCCGTGACCATGCGCCCGGCCGTTGTCATGAGTCCGTCAGCAGTCCGTCAGCCGGCACACCCTGGTGGGCCCGGCTGCCAGACCGCTACGACCAGGCAGCGACCAGGTACCCGACGCCGTAAGGAGCGTCCTCGTAGAGCAGCTCGCCGCTCAGGCCCGCGCCCTCGGCCGCACCCGCGAGTACCTGCCACGGCGCCCGGCCCGCCGCCTGCAGTTCGTACGCCAGCTCCGCGTCCAGCGCCTTGAGTGCCCCGACGTCCGCCGCCCCCAGCGCACGGGCCACCTCCGCGTCGAACCCGGCCGCCCGTTCGTCGAGATACCCCGGCGCCTTCAGCGTGCGGCACGCGCTGGCGTCGCCCATCACCAGCAAGGCCACCCGGTCGCCCCGCGCCGCGATTTCCCCTCCCACTTCAATACACCGCTCGGCCGCCAGAGGTTCCCCCACCCCGAGCCCTTCCAGCGGGGCCGCCGACCACTCCGTACGGTCGAGCAGCCAGGCGGCGACGGCCAGCGAAGACGGAAGTCCGCGCTCCGCCGCGGCGTCGGCCGGGGAGCCGTCCGTTGCCTCGTCGTCACGACGCCCGAGCCGCACGTCGAGGTCGACGCCGAACCCGCGGAAGGACCCACAGGCGCCCTGCGGATGCGGGCCACGCCCGCTCTGCTCGGCGGGGCCGACCACGACGAGCCGGTCGGGCCGAGAGGCGGCGAGCACCCCGATGGCGTCCGTGCACGCGGCGCGTGCGGCGTCCAGTTCGGGGGCAGCGCCTGCGGCGACCCGGGGGACGAGCAGGGGCGGGCAGGGGCAGACGGCTGCGGCGACAAGCATGATCCGCAGCGTAACGCGCGCCCGCGCGCTAGTAGGAGATCGGGCCCGAGTCCCACTCCAGCTCGGAGATCGAGAAGCGGTACGGGAAAGAGCCGCCGGACGAGCCGTCGCCGATCACCATCCACCCGTCGGCCGTGCGGTAGCGCCGCATCCGTACGGGATAGCGCGGGTGCTTGGGGCGGTACAGGCGGACGAACTCCGCGAACCGCTCCACCGCTTCCTCGTGCGTGCCGTCCACCGTGGCCATCAGCTCGAAAAGATGCCACGCCCCCGGCCCCGGAGGGTTCTCCATCATCAGCGCCCAGCGCGCCATCAGCCTCTCCCCCGTCCCCCGCCGCTCGGCCCGGTCAGTCGCAGCCGCAACCACTGCCCGCGGCCACCGGAAGCGGCTCGGGGGCGCCCACCTTGGGCAGGCCCAGCATCACGCCGGCGGGCTTGGCCGCCTCCTCGGCGTTGCGCTTCTCCCAGGCGTCACCCGCGCGCGTGCGGCGCACGTTCAGGACGGGGCCCTCGGCGAGCAGGTGGTGCGGCGCCGCGTAGGTGATCTCGACCGTGACGACGTCTCCGGGGCGGACGTCGGTGTCCGGCTTGGTGAAGTGGACCAGGCGGCTGTCGGGGGCGCGCCCGGAGAGGCGGTGGGTGGCGCCGTCCTTGCGGCCCTCGCCCTCGGCGACCATCAGCTCCAGGGTCCTGCCGACCTGCTTCTTGTTCTCCTCCCAGGAGATCTCCTCCTGGAGGGCGGAAAGACGCATGTAGCGCTCCTGCACGACCTCCTTGGGGATCTGCCCCTCCATGGTCGCCGCGGGCGTACCGGGGCGCTTGGAGTACTGGAAGGTGAAGGCGCTGGCGAAGCGGGCCTCGCGGACCGCGTGCATCGTCTGCTCGAAGTCCTCTTCGGTCTCTCCGGGGAAGCCGACGATGATGTCGGTGGAGATCGCCGCGTCGGGCATGGCGGCGCGGACCTTCTCGATGATGCCGAGGAAGCGGTCCTGGCGGTACGAGCGGCGCATCGCCTTCAGGATCGGGTCCGAGCCGGACTGGAGCGGCATGTGCAGCTGCGGCATCACGTTCGGGGTCTCGGCCATGGCGGCGATCACGTCGTCCGTGAAGTCGCGCGGGTGCGGGGACGTGAAGCGCACGCGCTCCAGGCCCTCGATCTTCCCGCAGGCCCGCAGGAGCTTGCTGAAGGCCTCGCGGTCACCGATGTCCGAGCCGTACGCGTTCACGTTCTGGCCGAGCAGCGTGATCTCGGAGACGCCCTCCGCGACGAGCGCCTCGATCTCGGCGAGGATGTCGCCGGTCCTGCGGTCCTTCTCCTTGCCGCGCAGGGCGGGCACGATGCAGAACGTGCAGGTGTTGTTGCAGCCCACGGAGATGGAGACCCACGCCGCGTACGCGCTCTCGCGGCGCGTGGGCAGCGTCGAGGGGAACGCTTCGAGGGACTCGGCGATCTCCACCTGCGCCTCTTCCTGGACGCGGGCACGCTCCAGGAGCACCGGCAGCTTGCCGATGTTGTGCGTCCCGAAGACGACGTCCACCCAGGGCGCCTTCTTCACGATGGTGTCGCGGTCCTTCTGGGCCAGGCAGCCGCCGACGGCGATCTGCATGCCGGGCCGCTTGGTCTTCATCGGCGCCAGGCGGCCGAGGTTGCCGTACAGCTTGTTGTCGGCGTTCTCCCGCACGGCGCAGGTGTTGAAGACGACCACGTCGGCGTCGCCGTCCGAGCCCTCGGGCGCTCGTTCGTAGCCGGCGCCCTCAAGGAGACCGGAGAGGCGCTCCGAATCGTGGACGTTCATCTGGCACCCGTAGGTGCGTACCTCGTACGTTCCTTTAACGCCCACTGCCTGTCCCCGGTCGCCGCTGCTCATGTGACAAGGGTAGGCGGTCGGGGAAGTGTCCCCGCCGGGAGCTCGGCCCTGGCCATCTTGGCGAGCGGCCTGGCAGGATCGCGCGCATGCTCAAGGCACTCCCCCACGTCAGCAGGCGCCGCGCACTCCAGGGTGCCGCGGCCGCCCTTGTGGTCTTCGGGCTCTTGATGTGGTGGCTCGTCCCGGCGGGCGACGACTCCCCGACGGGCCGGATGACGTTCAGTACGGGCGTGAAGAACGCGGTGTACGAGCGGTACGGAAAGCTCTTGCGCACCGCGGTCTCCCATGACATGCCCAAGGTGGACGTGGAGCTGCTCAACAGTGAGGGCTCGCAGCAGAACGTCGAGCGGGTGGCCAAAGGGAAGGCCGATTTCACCATCGCCGCCGCCGACGCCGTCGAGAAATACCGCCTGGAGGGACGTGCGGGCTCGGACCGCCTGCGGGGATGCGCACGGCTGTACGACGACTACGTCCAGCTCGTCGTACGGCGCTCCTCGGACATCGGGAAAGCGCGGGACCTGAAGGGCAAGAAGGTGGCCGTGGGCCAGCCGCGGTCGGGTGTGCGGCTGATAGCGGGCCGGGTGCTCAAGGCCGCCGGACTCGACATCGACAAGGACCTCACGTCGGTGGACGCGGGCATCGACAAGGCCCCGGATCTTCTCGAGACGGGCGACATCGACGCCTTCTTCTGGTCGGGCGGGCTGCCGACCACGACGGTGCGGGAGCTCTCCGAGAAGTTCGACATCCGTCTCGTGGAGCTCGGCACCCTTGTGGACGCCCTGCACAAACAGGGTGGAGCCTCCCGCTACTACCGGGCGGCCGTGATGCCCGCCGACGCCTATCCCGCAGCCCAGCAGAACGACGCCGTCCCGACCCTGGCAGTGGCAAACCTCCTGGTCACCACCGACCGGGCGGATCCGGAGCTGACCGAGGGGCTGACCCGGACCCTGATCGACAGCCGTGACCACATCGGCGCGAAGGTGCACGCGGCCCAGCTGGTGGACCTGCGCACGGCGCTGTACACGGACCCTCTCGCCCTGCACGAGGGCGCACGCCGCTACTACCAGTCGGTCAAGCCTTAGCCGTCAGGCCGTATCAGCAGCCGTCAGGCCGTGTCAGCGCGCGGGGACGGGCTCGCCGCGCGGGACGCCTACAGTTACCCGCAGCCCGTGCGGCTCATGCGGCTCGTACGTGATGGAACCGCCGCCCGCAGTGAGCAGGGCCCGCGAGATGGACAGGCCGAGGCCCGAGCCCTGCACGTTCTGGTGGCGGTTGCTGCGCCAGAAGCGGTCGCCGATGCGGCCGAGTTCGTCCTCCGTGAGACCGGGGCCGCCGTCTGTGACCACCACGGTCGTCAGCTGACCGCTCCAAGAGACCGCCACCCGCACCTCCTCGCCCTCGGGCGTGAACTTGAGGGCGTTGTCGATCACCGCGTCCAGGGCGCTGGACAGTGCGATCGGATCGGCCCAGCCGGTCGTGGCCGGGCAGGTGCCGGTCAGCCGCACCCCGCGCTCCTCGGCGAGCGGCCGCCAGGCACCGACCCGTTCGGCCGCGAGTTCGCCGATGTCGGTGAGCCGCAGGTCGGCCGCCGTGTGCTCAGCGAGCGCGAGCCCCAGAAGGTCGTCGAGGACCTGAGCGAGGCGTTTGCCCTCGGTGCGGACGGAGGCGATCTCCTCGTTCCCGTCGGGCAGCTCGAGGGCGAGCAGCTCGATGCGGAGCAGCAGGGCGGCGAGCGGGTTGCGCAGTTGGTGCGAGGCGTCGGCGACGAAGGCCCGCTGCTGCTCGAGGACGTCCTCGACGTTGTCGGCCATCTCGTTGAACGACGCGGCCAGGCGCCGGAGTTCCGGTGGTCCGCCCGCAGCCGCCACCCTCGACTTCAGGCGCCCGGTCGCGATGTCGTGCGTCGTCGCGTCCAGGACCCGCACCGGGCGCAGCACCCAGCCGGTGAGGCGCAGCGCCGCACCGACGGCGAGCAGCATGGCCGCCGATTCACCGGCGGCGATGAGCAGCCACCCCTGCAGCGTCTTGGAACGCATGCGCCCCGTAGGTGATTCGGTGACGACGACCGCGATGACGTCACCGTCCCTGATCACCGGAGAGGCGACGACGAGCCGCCCGTGCTGCCAGGGCCACACCTGCTGCGGATCGTGGCTTCCACGGGACCTGAGGGCCTCCTCGAAGGCCTCCCGCACCTCGGCGCCCCTGGGAGGCAGGAACCAGCTCCCGGGCGCGTGAGCCATGGGCTCACGGTCCCTGAAGAAGACGCCCGCCTTGATCCCGTATATCTCGTGGTAGTAGTCGAGTTCGGTCTGGAGGGTCTCGCGTCGTTCGTCCTTGTCCCGAAGGCGCGAGCCGGTGGGACGTTTCGTGACGAACTGCGCGAGTGCCGCGAACCGCGCCGTGTCGTCGATCCGGTCGACGACCACCTTCTGCTGCTGTGCCGCGGCCACGCTCACCGCGAGCGGGAAGCCGAGCGCGAGCAGCACACCCGCCATGAGGACGATGAGCAGCGGGAGAAGGCGAGAGCGCACCTGTCCTCGCTACTGGCTACACGGCCGGGGCGACGAGCCGGTAGCCGACGCCCCGTACGGTCTCGATCAGGGCCGGCATGTGCAACTTGGAGCGCAGGGAAGCGACGTGCACCTCAAGGGTGCGCCCCGTTCCCTCCCAGCTGGTGCGCCACACCTCGCTGATGATCTGCTCCCGGCGGAACACCACACCGGGCCGCTGCGCGAGGAGCGCGAGCAGGTCGAACTCCTTGCGGGTCAGCTGGACCGTCGTTCCGTCCACGCTGACCTGGCGGGTGGGCAGTTCGATGCGTACGGAACCGAGGCGCAGTTCACTGTCCGCTGGGCCCGCGGCGGCGCCGGACGGGGGCCGCCGGATGACCGCGTGGATACGGGCGATGAGCTCCCCGGTGTCGTACGGCTTCACTACGTAGTCGTCGGCTCCGAGGTTCAGGCCGTGGATCCGCGAGCGCACGTCGGCACGCGCCGTCACCATGATCACGGGGATCGAGCCGCGCTTGCGGATCTTTCCGCACACCTCGTAGCCGTCCTGGTCGGGCAGCCCCAGATCGAGGAGCACGACTCCGAAGGGTGCCGTTTTGCCGGGCAGCAGGGCCTGAAGGGCTTCCTCGCCGCTGCGTGCGTGCACGACGTCGAAGCCGTGCCTGGCCAGGACCGCGGACAGAGCGGCCGCCACGTGATCGTCGTCCTCGACGAGGAGCAGTCTCATGCGGGCCCCCTCCGGTTCATCGGTCGTTCCGTTCGCGCTAGCCGATGGCCGGTACGCGCGCGTGCACAGGCACCAAGGCATCCACGCCGATACATAAGGACCGCGTCAAGAGGGTTCGGGTCACGGACACGTTCCGTTATGCAGCCGGTACGCGCGACTGCGTCCCCTTCACACGGAGTGTCCGGTTGCGGCCGGATCGTTATGCTCAATTTCCCCTCAGATGTAATGACGCTGGTCGCACCGGGTTATTACTGTCCTCCCAACCGAGGAGGATGGAGCAACAAGCCGTGACCGAAGTATCGGTGACCAAGGACGCCATACCGCCCGGGGCGGACGACCTGGTCGTGCTGAAGAACGTCAACAAGCACTTCGGCGCTCTGCACGTCCTCCAGGACATCGACCTGACCATCAAGCGCGGTGAGGTCGTCGTCGTGATCGGCCCCTCCGGCTCGGGCAAGTCGACACTGTGCCGCGCCATCAACCGCCTGGAGACCGTCGAGTCGGGAGACATCTCGATCGACGGCAAGCCGCTGCCCCAGGAGGGCAAGGCGCTCGCCCGTCTCCGTGCGGACGTGGGCATGGTCTTCCAGTCCTTCAACCTTTTCGCGCACAAGACCGTGCTCGAGAACGTGATGCTGGGCCAGACCAAGGTGCGCAAGACGTCCAAGGCGGAAGCAGAGACAAAGGCACGCGGCCTCCTGGACCGCGTGGGTGTCGCCTCGCAGGCCGACAAGTACCCCGCGCAGCTCTCCGGCGGCCAGCAGCAACGCGTCGCGATCGCACGCGCGTTGGCGATGGACCCCAAGGTGATGCTCTTCGACGAGCCCACGTCGGCGCTCGACCCGGAGATGATCAACGAGGTCCTGGAAGTCATGCAGCAGCTCGCACGCGACGGCATGACCATGGTCGTGGTCACCCACGAGATGGGCTTCGCACGATCCGCGGCCAACCGCGTCGTCTTCATGGCGGACGGCCGCATCGTCGAAGAGGCCGTGCCGGACCAGTTCTTCAGCAACCCGCGCAGCGACCGGGCCAAGGACTTCCTGTCGAAGATCCTTAAACACTGAGGCTCCTACGTCGTCTCAACGCCAGTCGAAACAAAGGATGTTCACCATGAAGCTCCGTAAGTCCGCCGCCGCAGCCGCGGCGATCGCCGCGCTCTCGCTCGCCGCCACGGCCTGCGGCGGCAAGGAGGGCTCCGCCGGCGACAAGCCCGAGGGCCCGAACACCTCCGGTTCCAAGGCCCTCAGCTACGAGGTCAAGAAGGACGCGGCGGTCGACTCTGCCGTCTTCAAGGCCGCCAAGAAGCGCGGGAAAATCGTCATCGGTGCAAAGGCCGACCAGCCGTACCTGGGCTTCCAGGACCAGTCGACCAAGGAGTACTCCGGGTTCGACATCGAGATCGCCAAGATGATCGCGGCCGACCTCGGCTTCTCGACGAAGCAGATCGAGTGGAAGACGGTCGACTCCGGCGCGCGTGAGACCGCGGTCTCCAAGGGCGACGTCGACCTGATGATCGGCACGTACACGATCAACCCCGAGCGCAAGAAGCAGATCGACTTCGCGGGACCGTACTTCCACGCCGGCGCCTCGCTCCTGGTCCGCAAGGACGAGAAGGACGTCAAGGGCCCGGAGACCGTCCGCGGCAAGAAGGTCTGTTCCATCGTCGGCTCCACGCCGCTGCAGAACATCAAGAAGCCGGAGTACGGCGCCAAGGTCACCGAGCTCTCCAAGTACTCGGAGTGCGTCGCCCAGCTCCTGAACAACCAGATCGACGCCGTCACCACGGACGACGCGATCCTGATGGGCTACGCGGCGCAGAACGAGGGCAAGCTCAAGGTCGTCGGCAAGCCGTTCTCGGACGAGCCCTACGGTGTCGGCCTCAAGAAGGGCGACGCGGCCCTGCAGACGGCCGTCGCGGACGCCATCAAGGCCCACCAGGAGAACGGCGACTACAAGAAGGCCTACGAGGCCACCCTCGGCAAGTCCGGCTCCGACTACAAGGACCCGCCGGCCTTCACCGACCCGAAGTAATCCGGCACGCCCCGCTCCGTCCGCACTCGCCTGCGGTACGGAGCGGGACGTTCGCTGCGCGCATCGCTGCCGGACCCGTCGCGAAACCCTGCCACCGCCCCCGAGCCTGACGGCCGGGGCCCGTCGCGATCACCTGCGACCCGTCGCGAAAGACCTCGCGGAGAATTCATGGACGTACTGCTCGACAACCTGTCGCTTTTCCGCGAAGGGTTTTTGGGGACTCTGAAGCTGACCGCATCCAGCGCGCTCGTGGCTGTGGTGGCCGGGGTCATCATCGCCGGGTTCCGGGTATCCCCCGTACCGCCGCTGCGAATATTCGGAACTCTCTGGGTAACGCTGCTGCGGAACACCCCGCTGACTCTGCTTTTCCTTGTGGCGTTCTTCATTGTCCCCAAGGTGCTCTTCCCCGACCTGGATTCGTTCCTTCTCGCCACACTCGCCTGCGGCTTCTACACCTCCGCGTTCGTGGCCGAGGCGGTCCGCTCGGGCATCAACACCGTGCCGCTCGGGCAGGCCGAGGCGGCCCGCGCGATCGGCCTCACTTTCACCCAGACGATGCGGCTCGTCGTCCTGCCCCAAGCCACGCGCACGGTGGTGCCGCCGCTCTCCAGCATTTTCATCGCCCTGACGAAGAACACCGCGATCGCGGGCGCCTTCGACAACGTCGATCTCTTCAACGTCTCCAAGACGCTGAGCAATGACGGTTACGACATCGCGGTGATCTTCGTCTGGATCACCCTCGGGTACCTGGTCATCACGTACGCCATCAGCGGAGTCTTCCGGCTGTTGGAGCACCGCCTGGAGGTCGCCCGATGAGTGCCAACGTCCTCTTCGACGCCCCCGGCCCCAAGGCGCGTGTCCGGAACATCATCTACAGCATCATCGGCACTGCGGCCCTTCTGGGCGGCCTTGCCTGGATCGTTCTGCGCCTGAACGACAAGGGCGAGTTCGAAGCCGGTTTGTGGGACATCTTCAACTACACCGGAATCCAGCAGAATATTCTGGACGCCCTTGTCGCCACGTTGAAGGTGTTCGCCTTCGCCGGCGTATTTTCCCTGGCGTTCGCCGTGGTGCTCTGCGTGGCACGACTCTCCGAGCACAAGCCCGTGCGCTGGATCGCGGTCGCCTTCATCGACCTCTTCCGGTCCATCCCGCTGCTCATCACCATCTTCGCCCTCTGGGTCGGCCTGCTCGGCGACATGACCCCGTTCTGGGCATTGGTGATCGGCCTGACCATCTACAACGGATGTGTCCAGGCCGAGGTCCTCCGTGCAGGCATCAACGCGGTGCCCAAGGGGCAGATGGAGGCCGCCTACGCCCTGGGCCTGCGCAAGACCCAGGTCATGACCACGGTGCTCTTCCCGCAGGCGGTCCGGTCGATGCTGCCGACCATCATCAGCCAGCTGGTGGTCACGCTGAAGGACACCTCGCTCGGGTTCATGGTCCTCTACCCCGAGCTGCTCCATTCGGCCCGGCTCATCGCCAACAACACCCCGGTCAACGGCGTTTACCCGTTCGTCCAGACGGTCACTGTATTCGGCGCCATCTACATCGGGCTCTGCCTGCTCCTCTCGTCGCTTGCCACCTGGATCGAGAAGCGCGGACGCCGCGCCAAGACCGGAATCGCCGTCGCCGCGGCCGCCGAACCGGCCGAGGCACCCGGTGTGCTCGATCCCTCCGCGCCGCTCGGCCCCACCGCCGGGGACACCGCGGCAGCGGACGCCGAGCCGGGCGACAGCCCCACGGAGAAGAAGAACTGACGCGCCCTCAGCGTCGGTGAACCTCTGCCGTCGGTACATGCGTCAGGGCCCGTCGAATTCGTT